>NZ_NWTA01000074.1:0-1295 GCF_002531955.1 Rhizobium sp. M10
CACGCCCGGAATGGACTTGATGTTCGATTTGACGTCGCATTCGGAAAGGGCCTTCGGCTCATCGCCAGGCTCGTCGCCGCTCGTTGCGACGCTGAGGTGCTTCTTGCGGCGCTTCGCCGCCTTGTCTGGATATTGCGCTAACACTTCCGCAATGAGCTGTTCATGCAAAACGCTGTCATTCTCGTAATCAAGGCTCATGGGCCCCTGCCCCCTTTCAAGGTTCGGGTTAGGTCGTCGTCGCCGAAGCGGCTTTCTTGGAAGGACGCGCTGGCGCAAGGGCCAGCGCGTCCTGTCGACAGCGGCAGTTATTGAGCCGCAACCACCGCTGACTCCTTGGCCTGTAGTTCGGCCAGCATCTGCTCGTCGCTCTTCATGATGCCGAAGTCGAGCAGCATGTCTTCGAGCTCTTCCATGGTAATCGGGGTCGGAATGGTCCCTTGGCCCGAATTGGCATGGATCTTCTCGGCTAGCGCCCGATATTCCCCGGCCTGCTTGGAGTCCGGCGCGTACTGGATCACCGTCATCTTCCTGAGCTCGGCGTGCTGGACGATGTTGTCACGCGGCACAAAGTGGATGAGCTTGGAATTGAGCCTGGCAGCCAGCGCCTCGGAGAGGTCGAGCTCGCGGTCCGTCTGGCGCTCGTTACAGATCAGGCCGCCGAGCCGCACGCCGCCGGAATGGGCATATTTCAGGATGCCCTTGGCGATGTTGTTGGCGGCATAGAGCGCCATCATCTCGCCGGACATCACGATGTAGATCTCCTGGGCCTTGTTCTCACGGATCGGCATCGCAAAGCCACCGCACACCACATCGCCGAGCACGTCATAGGAGACGTAGTCGACATCGTCATATGCACCGTTCTCTTCAAGGAAATTGATCGAGGTGATGACGCCGCGCCCGGCGCAGCCGACGCCCGGTTCCGGACCGCCGGACTCCACGCACTTGATGCCTTTGTAGCCGGCCTTGAGCACGTCCTCGAGCTCAAGGTCTTCCACCGAACCTTCCTGCGCTGCCAGATGCAGAACCGTGTCCTGTGCTTTGGCGTTCAGGATCAGCCGGGTGGAGTCGGCTTTCGGGTCGCATCCGACGATCAGGATCTTCTGCCCGAGGTCGACAAGCGCTGCGAGCGTATTTTGGGAGGTGGTGGACTTGCCGATCCCCCCTTTGCCGTAAAATGCGATTTGACGCAAATCTGACATATCGCCTTCCTTCTTTCGTTCCATCCATCGCTGAGTAAAAGGCAGGCAGCTCGCGCCGCCTCGCATGGCAATCTTCAAAACCCGTGCCATGTGGGC
>NZ_NWTA01000075.1:0-1285 GCF_002531955.1 Rhizobium sp. M10
CGAGTTTGCAGCAATGCTCGCACAAAGGTTGGGTACCCGTCTGGAGCCCGTCCGCATGACCCAACAGCGCAACGACTATGATTGCGGAGTCTTCGTGGTTGACGGCACGCGGGCGCTCGTTAGACGACTGGCACGAAGAGGCCGGCCAGCCGTGCTGCACCTCGACAACCTCGTCGCCGATCGGGAGCAACTCCAACGACGTCTGAGCCCCGCGCCCAACAGTGCTCGAGCGGGGGCTGCGGCGGCTGGACCGGAGTCCTCCACACAGATCGCCGATCCCGCAGAGTTTTGGCATGGAGTGGCTCAACCCGGCCAGCTTCCCGATAGCTGGAATACAGCGACCTTCCGGCAGGATTTGCCGTCAGCTGCCTATTCACCGGTGCAAAGCGTCAATCCGCCAGACGCACCATGGGAGCAAAGCTTGGGGGCATCGATCTTCGGCACCCCACAGTACACGCTGCCTGTGGACGACTTGGGAGGAGCTGTCCCTCCGAGCTGGCAACACCGCAATCAACCGGCACCGGCTGGCCTTCGGCTTGCGATGTCCTGGCTTGAGTTGCTGCCGAGCGCGGACAACCCCCAGACCAGCATCACTATCCATGGTGTGCCCTACACGGCCACTCTGGGGCCATCAGGCATGGAGAACGACATTTACCTTTTCCTGCAATAGGGTGGAGATGGATCGAGCAATAGATGCCAGTGGTTCTTGAAAAGCACCAAACCGTTGAGAGAGAATCCGTTTTTACGCGGCCACGTGCAGCGCGCCAACCCAGATGAGACGATCCCCAGTGCCGGGGGCGACATCGAATGGCGGGCTCCGCATGGCAAGCGGCAAGCTGGCGAGCCTCTGTGTCGGCCTGATGGTCGAGTGCAGACGATTGTCGGCAAGCCGTCGCCATATGGTGTTCGGCCATGCCTTGAGGGCATGATTGGATCTGGCTTTAGCATGCTGGGCGGCGGTCGGCGGGCATTAGGATCGAGGTTCCAAATTTGATTTCCGGAGGACCGGCATCGATGTACCCAAGACGGAACCAGCCGCGCGATGACGATTCTCGCGAAGTATAGTGGGTGGATCGAAGGCGTGACCGGAGCTTTCGATACGGACGCCTGGATTGAGGATTGCTATCCAGAGAGCCGAGAGATGGAACAGGATCCGACCGACTTGCGCCTCGGTTCGCACGATAGTGACGCCGGCGACCGTGTGCCGCGTCGCAGTTCCGTGGGCGGTTCGATGCGAGTGACGCCGCAGTCGCTGGCGCCGGAGAGGGGTTCGGGGCAGCAAGAC
>NZ_NWTA01000076.1:0-1237 GCF_002531955.1 Rhizobium sp. M10
CATCGAACCGGACTGGGTCGCTCGCGTCTGCCTTGAATACCTCAAACCTATCGTCGATGCCGCGAACGCTAAAGTCGGCAGTAGGATGTAATCGTTAACATCGGACGTCGTGCACCAGGACGGTGTGCCTCTCCGATCAGCTAGGTGAGCATTGATGTCAAAGCCCCCCACGATCCGGGACGTCGCGCGTTTGTCGGGTGTTTCGACTGCGACTGTCTCGCGATATTTCTCGGGAAAGGCAGACTCGGTCTCTCCTCATAAGATCGAAAGCGTTCGCCGGGCAGCCAAGTCCTTGGGCTATACCCCGTCGGAGATCGGCCGCTCGCTTCGCCTGGCGCAAAGTCGCGTGGTCATGATGCTGGTGCCCGACGCGACCAACCACTTCACGGCCGATATCGCCGTCTCGGTGGAAAGCGCGCTCAAAGAGATCGGTCTGTCGATGGTTCTCGCCAATACCGGCGAGAACGCGACCCAGCAGGATCGGCTTCTTGCCGACGCGCTGGGGCTGAGAGCGCGCGCAATCGTTCTTCAGGGAGCGATCGATACGCCCAAATTACGCGAACTGGCCGCACGACAGAACAATCTGATCTTCGTTAACCGGCGCCCGGCTCAAGGAATACTCGCGCCCTATGTCGGGATCGACAACTTCCAGGCCGGCTTGGCGGTCGGGCGCCATTTCGTCGAGCGCGGTTATACCAACTGTGTGGCGATCCACGGTCCGCGACATTATTCGGGTAGCACCGCACGACTGGACGGCTTCCTCGCCGGGATCGGGGAGGATGCCAAAGTTCTCCAGTTCGAGAGCGCCTACACCATGCAAGCCGGCTACGACTGTGCGTCGCGCCTTCTCGAAGCCGAGCCCAAGAAATACTCGATATTCTGCGCCAACGACATGATCGCCTATGGCGTCTACCGGGCAGCTTTCGAGAGAAAGATGCAAGTGCCTGAAGATCTGGTGGTTTGCGGCTTTGACGATAATCGCCTGAACGAATGGCTGGCACCCTGGCTTACGACAGTGAAGGTGCCGGCCTTGGACTTCGGCCCGGCCATTGCCGAACTGATCACCACGCCGCGTCCCGATGACGAGCAGATCAAGAACATCATTCTGCCGTTCAGACTGCAGCTCCGACAATCGGCGTGATCACTAGCCGTCCTTAAAACAGGAGGGGGACGGTCCGGATAATTCTGGGTGCTTCCGGACGCTCGATCAAGAAACAGGGGAATAACGACATGAAAC
>NZ_NWTA01000077.1:0-1128 GCF_002531955.1 Rhizobium sp. M10
TCGTCGTCCTTACAGATACTTGACGTAGACGTCGGTGGTCAGAGCCGACAAGGGCGGGAAGGGTGCGGCCCGCGCGGCAGCGACGGCGCGGTTGATTTCGGCGTCAACCGCCTGATCGACGGCGTCGAGTTCGGCCGCCTCGAGCAGCGACACCTCGGCGACCCGCTTGCGGAAGTTGGTCAGGCAGTCGCGCTCCCGGCGCATCGCCGCCTTTTCCTCCGGTGTGCGGTAGTTGTCGGGATCGCCGCTATAGTGGCCGTAATAGCGCGGCACATGGACATGCAGCATCGTCGGCCCGCCACCGTTGCGGGCGCGCCCAACGGCCTCGCCGGCCGCCTCATAGACGCTGAACACATCCGTCCCGTCCACCTCGATGGCGGGGATGTCGAAGCTTTCGGCGCGGCGGGTGAAGCTGCCGGCGGAGACGTGCTCGTTGGCGGTGGCTTCGCCGAAACCATTGTCCTCGATGACGAAGACGATCGGCAGCATCCAGATCTTGGCAAGGTTGAAGCTCTCGGACATGACGCCCTCGTTCATCGCGCCGTCGCCGGCAAAGGCGACGGCGACGTGCCTGGTGCCGAGAAGCTTGGCGCTCAGGGCCGCGCCGCAGGTGATCGGCGCACCTGCCGCGACGATGCCGTTGGCGCCGAGCATGCCCTTGCGCAGATCGGCGATGTGCTGCGACCCCCCCTTGCCGCCGCAGGTGCCGCTCGCCTTGCCGAACAGTTCCGCCATCATGCTGTCGATATCGACGCCCTTGGCGATCGAATGACCATGGCCGCGATGGGTGGAGGAGATGTAGTCGCCCTCGTCGAGATGCAGGCAAACCCCGACGGCGCTTGCCTCCTCACCGGCATAAAGATGGGTATTACCGGGAATGTCGCCGGTCGCCATCTCGTCCATCACCCGCTCCTCGAAGCGGCGGATCATCCGCATGCTGCGATAGACCTCGATCAGTTTATCCTGTGGTAGCTGCAAACCAGACATTGCTTCTCTCTTCAATTCGTTGAACGCCATCTTCTCTGGGCGGAATTTTTCTCGCCGAAGCGCAGTCGGCGCTTCACGCTCTTGCTTGTTTTGATCGCCTGTATTGATCGATGACGACGGCAAGGACGATGATGGTTCCCT
>NZ_NWTA01000078.1:0-1092 GCF_002531955.1 Rhizobium sp. M10
ATCTAGGCGCCGAGTCCCAGTTGAAACAGCATAATCCTTATCCCGACGACGCCCTCATGATTGATGGCTGCGCCAACGAAGAGCTGAGCAAGCTCGGATCGGACTCGACTTCCAAGAGGAATGTTGTCCGGATTACGGCCATAAATCAACGGAGGTTTAGTAATTGGCTCCAAAAGAATGGTAGGGGGAGCATAGCCAGTCGCCTGACTGGCAGTGATCAGCAGCAAGGGTCGTTGAAGGACGATTTTAGGGGCTTTACCAAGGCTGAAGGAAGAATAAACGTGGGTTTTGATCGGCTGCGGCAGTATCTAGGCGCCGAGTCCCAGTTGAAGCAGCATGATCCTTATCCCGACGACGCCCTCATTATTGAGGCCTTGGCCAACGAAGAGCAGAGTAAGCTCGGACCGGTCTCGACTTCCCGGAAAAATGCCAGTAACCAACGAAAATTTAGCGATTGGCTCAAAAGGGAGGGCAGGGAGAGCATGGTCAGCCGACTCACCGGTACTGATGAGCAGCAACGGTCGTTGCAGGAGGATTTTAGGGCCTTTACCAAGGAGGAAGGAAAAAAAGTGGTCGTGAGTTTCAATCGGCTGCGGCAGTATCTAGGCGCCGAGTCGCAGTTGAAACAGCATGATCCTTATCCCGATGACGCCCGCATCATTGATGACCTAGCCAAGGAAGCGCTGAGCAAGCTCGGATCGAACTCGACTTCGCAGAGGAAAGTAGTCTTGAATCTGGCCAGCAATCAACGGAGGTTTAGTGATTGGCTCCGAAAGAAGGGTCGGGGGAGCATAGGCAGTCGCTTGACTGGCAGTGATCAGCAGCAACAGTCGTTAAAGGACGATTACAGTAACTTTACCAACGCTGAAGGAAAAAGAATAAGCGTGAGTTTCGATCGGCTGCGGCAGTATCTAGGCGCTGAGTCGCAGTTGAAACAGCATGATCCTTATCCCGACGACGCCCTCATGATTGATAGCTTCGCCAACGAAGAGCTGAGTAAGCTCGGACCGGACTCGACTTCGCAGAGGAGAGTCGTCTGGAGACTGGCCAGCAATCAACGAAAGTTTAGTGATTGGCTGCAAACCAGGGGTA
>NZ_NWTA01000079.1:0-1035 GCF_002531955.1 Rhizobium sp. M10
GACCCGGTCATCTTCCTCGAACACAAGATGCTTTACGACACCGTCGGCGAGGTGCCCGACGCCTCCTATACCATCCCGTTCGGCGAAGCCCGGGTGGTGCGCGACGGCAAGGATGTGCTGATCGTGGCGATCGGACGGATGGTCGGCGTCGCCGAGGAAGCGGCCCGCCAGCTTGCGGCCGACGGCATCTCCGCCTGCGTCGTCGATCCCCGCACCACCTCGCCGCTCGACGAGGAGACCCTGCTCGATGTCGCCGAAGGGATCGGCCGCATCGTCATCGTCGACGAGGCCAATCCGCGCTGCAGCGTCGCCACAGACATCTCGGCGCTGTTTGCCGACAAATGCTTCGACGCGCTGAAGGCGCCGATCAAGCTGGTGACGGCGCCGCACACGCCGGTTCCCTACGCCCCCAATCTCGAAGACGTCTATGTGCCGACGCCCGACGCCGTGGCCAAGGCCGCCAGATCCATCGTAAAGAGGTAAAGCCCATGTCGCTTATCGAAGCTGTCACTGTTCCCAAATGGGGAATGACGATGACCGAAGGCACGATCACCCAATGGATGGTCAATGAGGGCGACACCATCGCCCGCGGTCAGGAAATCCTCGAGATCGAGACGACCAAGGTCACCAATGTCCTGGAGGCGGCGGCAAGCGGCACCTTGCGGCGCATCGTGCTGCAGCAGGGCACGACGGCGCCGGTCGGCGCCCTGGCCGGCGTCATCACCGACGATGCCGCGACCACTGAAGAGATCGACGCCTTCATCGAAACCTATGCCGACCGGCTGGGGGCGGGCGAGGGCGGTGACGCCGGCAGCGCAGCACCGCGCATCGTCGAGGTCGAGGGCGGCACGGTCAACCTGCTCGAAGCCGGCGAGGGCGACGATGTCGTCCTGTTCCTGCACGGCTTCGGCGGCGATCTGTCGACCTGGCTGTTCAACCAGCCGCCGCTGGCCGAGACGATCCGCACGGTCGCGGTCGATCTGCCGGGGCACGGCGCCTCGTCGCCCGTCGACGGTGATGTGCTTGCCAAGATAG
>NZ_NWTA01000080.1:0-1013 GCF_002531955.1 Rhizobium sp. M10
GACGTCGATGCCGCAACGGAGACTCACGTGGTCTCAACCAAGGTTCGCGTCGGCGCCAAGCGTGGTCGCGCCGCCGACTGGGACATGCATCCCGATGACGAGTCCCGCATCAACCAGTTCGCGGAAGCAGTCCGAAACTACGAAATTCTACCCGACGGTAGCGTCGGCCGAGGGGACGGAAGGGTTCCCGAGGCTACCGTCGAGAACAATTTATGGGTTCTTAGGGGGTTCGCTCGTTGGCTCCGAGCAGAGAACAGAGATTCGATGGCTTCTCGGCTTTTAAACGATCCAGATTCACTAGCCGTTGATATCGCGGATTATTATTTTGCAAGCGGTGGGGATGGTCGGAACCGTCTTAAGTCAGCACTGTCTCATTTCAGGAGGCTCGCGCCTGAGGGGCAAGAACTCCAAGCCGTTGGACCTGGGCCGCGCCTGATGGGGCGCCAGATACATGATCCTTATCCCGACGACGCCCGCGTCATTGATAGCTTGGCCAAGGAAGAGCTGAGTAAGTTCGGACCGGTCTCGACTTCCCGGAATAATACCAGTCACCAACGAAAGTTTAGCGCTTGGCTCAAAAGGGAGGGCAGGGAGAGCATAGTCAGCCGGCTCACCGGCAGTGATGAGCAGCAACAGTCGTTGAAGGAGGATTTTAGGGCCTTTACCAAGGAGGAAGGAAAAAAAGTGGTCGTGAGTTTCGATCGGCTGCGGCAGTATCTAGGCGCCGAGTCCCAGTTGAAACAGCATAATCCTTATCCCGACGACGCCCGCATCATTGATGACCTAGCCAAGGAAGCGCTGAGCAAGCTCGGATCGAACTCGACTTCCAAGAGGAATGTTGTCTGGAATATGGCCAGCAATCAACGAAAGTTTAGCGCTTGGCTCCAAAGGGAGGGCAGGGAGAGCATAGTCAGCCGACTCACCGGTACTGATCAGCAGCAACAGTCGTTGCAAAAAGATTACCAAGACTTCACCGAAGACATGGGAAAACACACTATCTCTTTCAAGCGGCT
>NZ_NWTA01000081.1:0-860 GCF_002531955.1 Rhizobium sp. M10
ACGATCAATCCCGACGCCAAGCGCGTGCGCCATCCGGAAAAGGCGCATCGGCCGGATACGGAAGTCATGCGCAAGCCGGACTGGATCCGCGTCAAGGCGCCGACCTCCAAAGGCTATGCCGAAACGCGGGCGATCGTGAAGGAGCATAAGCTCGTCACCGTCTGCGAGGAGGCAGGCTGCCCGAATATCGGCGAGTGCTGGGACAAGAAGCATGCCACCTTCATGATCATGGGCGAGATCTGCACCCGCGCCTGCGCCTTCTGCAACGTCGCCACCGGCAAGCCGAATGCGCTCGATATGGCCGAGCCCGAGAATGTCGCCAAGGCCGTCCGGGAAATGGGCCTCAGCCACGTCGTCATCACCTCGGTTGACCGCGACGACCTCGAGGACGGCGGCGCCGAACACTTCGAAAAGGTGATCTGGGCGATCCGTGCGGCCTCGCCGGCAACGACGATCGAGATCCTGACGCCGGACTTCTTGAAAAAGCCGGGCGCGCTGGAACGTGTCGTCGCCTCCAAGCCCGACGTCTTCAATCACAACATGGAAACGGTTGCCGGCAACTATCTGACGGTTCGCCCCGGCGCCCGCTACTTCCACTCCATCCGCCTGCTGCAGCGGGTGAAGGAACTCGATCCCACCATGTTCACCAAGTCGGGCATCATGGTCGGCCTCGGCGAGGAGCGCAACGAGGTGCTGCAGCTGATGGACGACCTGCGCACCGCCGATGTCGACTTCCTGACGATCGGCCAGTACCTGCAGCCGACCCGCAAGCACCACAAGGTCGAAAGCTTCGTCACCCCCGACGAGTTCAAGTCCTACGAGACGGTCGCCTACAGCAAGGGTTTCCTGATGGTCGCCTC
>NZ_NWTA01000082.1:0-855 GCF_002531955.1 Rhizobium sp. M10
GGAGACCTGCTTGATCGCCTTGGCCCGCTCCTCCTTCGGCACGCCGCGGATCTCCATGCCGAAGGCGATATTGCCCGCCACCGTCATATTCGGATAGAGCGCATAGGACTGGAACACCATGGCGATATCGCGCTTGGACGGATGCAGGCCGTTGATGGCCCGTCCGTCGATCCGGATATCGCCAGAGGTGATCGTCTCCAGCCCGGCAATGGTGTTGAGCAGGGTCGACTTGCCGCAGCCGGACGGGCCGACCAGCACGAGGAAGCCGCCCTTTTCGAGTTCGAGGTCGATACCCTTGAGAATGTCGACGGCGCCGAAACGCTTTCTGAGACCGGAGATTTCGAGGAAGGCCATGACTTACCCTTTGACTGCGCCCGCCATCAGACCGCGCACGAAGTAGCGGCCGGCGAGGATGTAGACGATGAGCGTCGGCACGGCGGCGATCATCGCCGCCGCCATGTTGACATTGTATTCGACCACCCCGGTCGAGGTGTTGACGACATTGTTGAGCGCCACCGTCATCGGCATGGAGTCGCCGGTGCCGGCATAGGCCGAGGCAAACAGGAAGTCGTTCCAGATATTGGTGAACTGGTAGATGACGGTGACGACGATGATCGGCAGCGAGTTCGGCAGCATGATGCGGCGGAAGATCTGGAAGAAGCTAGCGCCATCGACCTGGGCGGCGCGCACCAGCTCGGTCGGAAAAGCCTCGTAGAAATTGCGGAAGAACAGCGTGGTGAAGCCCAGACCATAGACGACATGGACGAAGACCAGGTTGACGGTCGGATTGCCGAAGCCGAAGGAAAAGCCGGTGGCGTTCTGCAGCGTCATGCCGAAGCGGCCGAGCGAGCCGAG
>NZ_NWTA01000083.1:0-855 GCF_002531955.1 Rhizobium sp. M10
CTCGGCTCGCTCGGCCGCTTCGGCATGACGCTGCAGAACGCCACCGGCTTTTCCTTCGGCTTCGGCAATTCGACCGTCAACCTGGTCTTCGTCCATGTCGTCTACGGCCTCGGCTTCACCACGCTGTTCTTCCGCAATTTCTACGAGGCTTTTCCGACCGAGCTGGTCAGAGCCGCCCAGGTCGATGGCGCCAGCTTCTTCCAGATCTTCCGCCGCATCATGCTGCCGAACTCGCTGCCGATCATCGTCGTCACCGTCATCTACCAGTTCACCAACATCTGGAACGACTTCCTGTTTGCCTCGGCTTATGCCGGCACCGGTGACTCCATGCCGATGACGGTGGCGCTCAACAATGTCGTCAACACCTCGACCGGGGTGGTCGAATACAATGTCAACATGGCGGCGGCGATGATCGCCGCCGTGCCGACGCTCATCGTCTACATCCTCGCCGGCCGCTACTTCGTGCGCGGTCTGATGGCGGGCGCAGTCAAAGGGTAAGTCATGGCCTTCCTCGAAATCTCCGGTCTCAGAAAGCGCTTCGGCGCCGTCGACATCCTCAAGGGTATCGACCTCGAACTCGAAAAGGGCGGCTTCCTGGTGCTGGTCGGCCCGTCCGGCTGCGGCAAGTCGACCCTGCTCAACACCATTGCCGGGCTGGAGACGATCACGTCTGGCGATATCCGGATCGACGGGCGCGCCATCAACGGCCTGCATCCGTCCAAGCGCGACATCGCCATGGTGTTCCAGTCCTATGCGCTCTATCCGAACATGACGGTGGCCGGCAACATCGCCTTCGGCATGGAGATCCGCGGCGTGCCGAAGGAGGAGCGGGCCAAGGCGATCAAGCAGGTCTCC
>NZ_NWTA01000008.1:0-287184 GCF_002531955.1 Rhizobium sp. M10
GGTTCCGGGACAACGACATGCATAAAAACAAAGGGCTAAAGCGCGTCGCATGAATCAAATTTGATGCGAGGCGCTTTAGCTCGCTTACTGAAAAGCATTTATAAGATTTTTATATAGACGGCCGCTGGCCCGTCTCGAACCTTTATGCCCTTCGGCTCCATATTCATCGCCGAGAGATCGAACGATCATCTCCACGCCAGAAAGCATGAAAGGCGGCCCTCCCCCCGGATGGCGCCTTTTGTCTTGTCTGACTCCAGGACGAACGACAGGAGTCACGATCATGATGGATATCATTCTACTCGGCACCGCGATCATCTTGTTCGCGCTGTGCTTTGCCTACACCAGAGCCTGCGACAGGCTTTAGCGGGAGAAACGCCATGACCCTCGATTATGTCTTGAGCGGCGCGGTGACCGTGTTTCTCACCCTTTACCTCACCTACGCTCTGCTTCGCCCGGAGCGCTTTTGAAGAAAGCCGGCGCTTCCGAGGTCGCTCATGCGCGACCGGGAGCCAGCCGGTTATAGAAAGTCTACCTCCATGACCCTCAACGGATGGCTTCAGATCCTGCTTTATTGCGGGATCGTTCTTGCGCTCGTCAAACCGCTCGGCGGCTATATGACGCGTGTCTTCAGCGGCGAACGCACTTTCCTCTCCCCGGTCCTCGCTCCCATCGAACGCGGGCTTTACCGCGCCGCCGGCACCAGCGAGAGAGAGGAGCAGCATTGGACCTCCTATGCCTTCGCCATGCTGACGTTCAATCTTCTCGGCGTCATCGTGCTTTATGCGCTGCAGCGCCTCCAGGCCGGCCTCCCCTATAATCCGGCCGGCATGGCGGCCGTCCCGCCGGAGCTTTCCTTCAATACCGCCGTCAGCTTCGTCAGCAATACCAACTGGCAGAACTACGGCGGCGAAAGCACGATGTCCTATCTCACCCAGATGGCCGGCTTCACCGTCCAGAACTTCGTTTCAGCGGCAACGGGCATCGCCATCGCGCTCGCCTTCATCCGCGCCTTCTCGCGCGCCTCGGGCAAGGCCATCGGCAATTTCTGGGTCGATATTTCAAGGGCAACCTTCTACGTGCTGCTGCCGATCTCGATCGTGCTGACGCTCGCCTATGTCTATCTCGGCGTGCCGCAGACGCTCGGACCCTATGTCAATGCGACGACGCTCGAAGGCGCACGGCAGACGATCGCCCTCGGCCCCGTCGCCTCGCAACTGGCGATCAAGATGCTCGGCACCAATGGAGGCGGCTTCTTCAACGCCAATTCCGCCCATCCGTTCGAAAACCCGGACGCGATCTCCAACCTCATCCAGATGGTCTCGATCTTCGCCATCGGCGCGGCGCTGACCAACGTCTTCGGCCGCATGGTCGGCAACCAGCGCCAGGGCTGGGCGATCCTTGCCACGATGGGCGTGCTGTTCCTCGCCGGCGTCACCGTCACTTATTGGGCGGAAGCCGCCGGCAATCCGCTGATGCACGCCTTCGGCCTTCACGGCGGCAACATGGAGGGCAAGGAAGTCCGCTTCGGCGTGGCGCTTTCGTCGCTCTTTGCGGTCATCACCACCGCCGCCTCCTGCGGCGCGGTCAACGCCATGCATGGCAGCTTCACCGCGCTCGGCGGCCTCATTCCGCTGATCAACATGCAGCTCGGCGAGATCATCGTCGGCGGTGTCGGCGCCGGCTTCTACGGCATCCTGCTGTTCATCATCGTCGCCGTCTTCGTCGCCGGCCTGATGGTCGGGCGCACACCGGAATATCTCGGCAAGAAGATCGAAGCGAAGGAAATGAAGATGGCCATCCTCGCCATCCTCTGCCTGCCGCTCGCCATGCTGGTCTTCACCGCGATCGCCACGGTGCTGCCCTCCGCCGTCGCCTCGGTCGGTACCGCCGGTCCGCACGGCTTCTCCGAAATCCTCTATGCCTATACCTCGGCTGCGGCCAATAACGGCTCGGCCTTCGGCGGCCTGACCGGCAATACGCCCTGGTACAACGTGACGCTCGGCATCGGCATGCTCGCCGGCCGCTTCCTGGTCATCATCCCGGCGCTCGCAATTGCCGGTTCGCTGATCGCCAAGAAGAGGGTTCCGGCCTCTGCAGGCACCTTCCCGACCGACGGGCCGCTCTTCGTCGGCCTGCTCGTCGGCACGATCCTGATCGTCGGCGGCCTGACCTTCTTCCCGGCGCTGGCGCTCGGGCCTGTCGTCGAGCACCTCGTCGGCCTCGCCGGACAGACTTTCTGAGGCGATCCCGTGAGCCTGCGTCACAGGCTTCGTTCGCCATCCTCGTTTCAAAGCTGGAGTCTCTTATGAGCCAGGCAAAATCCGCGAGCATCATCGATTCTCGCATTCTCGTTCCGGCCGTCGGCGCCGCCTTGAAAAAGCTCGACCCCCGCGCGCTGGCCAGAAATCCTGTCATGTTCGTCGTGGCCACGGTCTCGCTGCT
Organism: Rhizobium sp. M10; assembly: GCF_002531955.1. Lineage (NCBI taxonomy): Bacteria > Pseudomonadati > Pseudomonadota > Alphaproteobacteria > Hyphomicrobiales > Rhizobiaceae > Rhizobium > Rhizobium sp. M10. Next base: position 2,443 of record NZ_NWTA01000008.1, read on the forward strand.
GACCACCGTGCTTTTCCTGCGCGACCTCGTCACCGGCAACGGCAATCTCGGCTTCTCCTTCCAGATCAATCTCTGGCTCTGGTTCACCGTGCTCTTCGCCAATTTCGCCGAAGCCGTCGCTGAAGGCCGCGGAAAGGCGCAGGCGGATTCGCTGCGCAAGGCGCGCACCGAAACCCAGGCGAAACTGCTGACCGGTAGTAATGGCAACGACTATCGCATGGTGCCGGGCACCAGCCTCAAGGTCGGCGATATCGTGCTCGTCGAGGCCGGCGACATCATCCCGTCGGACGGCGAGGTGATCGAAGGTGTTGCCTCCGTCAACGAAGCGGCAATCACGGGCGAATCCGCCCCGGTCATCCGCGAATCCGGCGGCGACCGCTCGGCCGTCACCGGCGGCACCCAGGTGCTGTCCGACTGGATCCGCGTGCGCATCACCGCGGCGGCCGGCGCGACCTTCCTCGACCGGATGATTTCGCTGGTCGAGGGCGCTGAGCGCCAGAAGACGCCGAACGAGATCGCGCTCAACATCCTGCTTGCCGGCATGACGCTGATCTTCGTGCTCGCCACCGCGACGATCCCGAGCTTTGCCATCTATGCCGGCGGCTCGATCCCGATCATCGTTCTCGTCGCCCTCTTCGTCACCCTGATCCCGACGACGATCGGCGCGCTTTTGTCAGCGATCGGCATTGCCGGCATGGACCGCCTCGTCCGCTTCAACGTGCTCGCCATGTCCGGCCGTGCGGTCGAAGCCGCCGGCGACGTCGATACGCTGCTGCTCGACAAGACCGGGACGATCACCCTCGGCAACCGCCAGGCGACGAACTTCCGCCCGGTGCGCGGCGTCTCCGAACAGGACCTCGCCGACGCCGCCCAGCTCGCCTCGCTGGCCGACGAAACGCCGGAAGGCCGGTCCATCGTCGTGCTCGCCAAGGAGAAATATGCGATCCGCGGCCGCGACATGGCGAACCTCAAGGCGACCTTCGTCCCCTTCACCGCCCAGACCCGCATGAGCGGCGTCGATCTCGAAGGCGCCTCGATCCGCAAAGGCGCGGTCGACACCGTGCTTGCCTATGTCGCCGGCGACGCCCCCTCGAAAAATGGCAGCGAGGTCGTGCGCGAGCTGCAGTCGATCGCCGACGAGGTCGCCAAATCGGGCGGCACGCCGCTCGCCGTTGCCCGCGATGGCCGGCTGCTCGGCATCATCCAGTTGAAGGACATCGTCAAAGGCGGCATCCGCGAACGCTTCACGGAGCTGCGCCGCATGGGCATCCGCACGGTGATGATAACAGGCGACAACCCGCTGACGGCAGCGGCCATCGCCGCCGAAGCCGGCGTCGATGATTTCCTCGCCCAGGCAACGCCGGAGATGAAACTGGCGCTGATGCGCGAGGAACAGGCCAAGGGCAAGCTGGTCGCCATGTGCGGCGACGGCACCAACGATGCGCCGGCACTTGCCCAGGCCGATGTCGGGGTCGCCATGAACACCGGCACGGTCGCCGCCCGCGAGGCCGGCAACATGGTCGATCTCGACAGCGATCCGACCAAGCTCATCGAGATCGTCGAGATCGGCAAGCAGCTCCTGATGACGCGCGGCGCGCTGACGACCTTTTCGATCGCCAACGACATCGCCAAGTATTTTGCCATCATCCCGGCGATGTTCCTGACCTTCTACCCGCAGCTCGGCGTGCTCAACGTCATGGGACTGTCGACGCCGCAAAGCGCCATCCTCTCGGCGATCATCTTCAATGCGCTGATCATCATTGCGCTGATCCCGCTGTCGCTGAAGGGCGTGCGCTACCGCCCGATCGGCGCCGGCGCGCTGCTGTCGCGCAACCTGCTGATCTACGGCCTCGGCGGCATCCTCGTCCCCTTCATCGGCATCAAGGCGATCGACATGGCCGTCGCAGCCCTCGGCCTCGCCTGAAACGCTCCAAGGAGTAAGAACAATGTTGAAAGAATTGCGTCCGGCGATCGTCATGATCGTCGCCACCACCGCCATCACCGGCCTCCTCTATCCGCTCGCCATGACCGGGGCCGCCCAAGCCCTTTTTCCCACCCAGGCGAACGGCAGCCTCATCGAGAAGAACGGCCAAGTGATCGGCTCGACGCTGATCGGCCAGGCCTTCACGTCAGACAAGTATTTCCACGGCCGTCCCTCCGCTGCCGGCGACGGCTACAATGCCGCCGCCTCCAGCGGCTCGAACCTCGGCCCGACCAGCCAGAAACTGATCGACCGCGTCAAGGGCGACTACGAGGCGGCCAAGGCGACGAACCCGACTGCTGATGTGCCGGCCGACCTCGTCACCGCCTCGGGCAGCGGCCTCGATCCCGATATCTCGCCCGAAGCCGCCTACTTCCAGGTGGCCCGTGTCGCCAAGGCGCGGAACATGGACCAAGCCAAGGTCAAGGCGCTGGTCGACGGCGCCGTCCAGGCCCGTGAGCTCGGCCTTCTCGGGGAGCCTGTCGTCAATGTTCTGGCGTTGAACCAGAGCCTTGATGCTTCTATGACTGAGTGAGTTTCGTTGGCTGGGTGCCGCCTTCTCCTCCCTCATCCCTGTGCTTGTCACAGGGATCCAGCAGCGTCGCGTCTGCGACGCGGGAGACTTCCTTTCACGCGAAGGACTTCGCGTGGCTGGATTCCTGTGACGAGCACAGGAATGAGGGAGCAGGAGACGTAGCGCCCATCCTCAAGCACAGGCATCTGCAGAAAGACCACACGCATGCCAGACGACAATCGCGACCAGGCCGGCAGGCCATCGCCCGATGCGCTTCTCGAAAAAGCCCGGGCGGAGATGCGCGGCCGTCTGAAAATCTTTCTGGGGGCCGCCCCAGGTGTCGGCAAGACCTATGAGATGCTGATCTCCGGCCGCGCCAAGCTCGCCGATGGTCTCGACGTCGTCATCGGTGTCGTCGAAACCCATGGCCGCAAGGAGACGGAGGCGCTCGTCGCCGGCTTCGAGATCATTCCCCGCGTCGAAATCGACTATAAGGGCCGGCTGCTCGACGAAATGGACCTCGACGGCATCCTCGCCCGCCGGCCGGATCTCGTGCTCGTCGACGAACTCGCCCACACCAATGCCGAAGGCAGCCGCCATCCGAAACGTTACCTCGACGTCAAGGAATTGCTCGATCGCGGCATCGACGTTTATACGACGCTCAACATCCAGCATGTCGAGAGCTTGAACGACGTCGTCTCGCAGATCACCCGCATCCGGGTGCGCGAGACGGTGCCGGATTCGATCATCGATCTTGCCGACGATGTCGAGATCATCGATCTGACCCCGGACGATCTGATCAAACGCCTGCATGACGGCAAGGTCTACATGCCGCGCACGGCCGAGCGGGCGCTGACCAATTATTTCACGCCGGGCAACCTGACGGCGCTCCGGGAGCTGGCGCTGCGCAAGACCGCCCAGCGCGTCGACGACCAGTTGCTGACCCACATGCAGGCTCACGCCATATCGGGCCCCTGGGCGGCGGGCGACCGGGTCCTCGTCTCCGTCGATCATCACCCGCGCTCGGCCTCGCTGGTGCGCTACGCCTCGCGCATGGCCTCGCGGCTGCGGGCGCCCTGGGCGGCCGTCTATATCGAGACCAACCGCTCGGTCAACCTCAGCGAAGCCGAGCGCGATACGATCGCCGCCACACTGCGGCTTGCCGAACAGCTCGGCGGCGAGGCGATCACCATTCCCGGCCGAGAGGTGGCCGAAGAACTCGTTCGCCACGCCACCGCCAACAACGTCACCCATATCGTCATCGGCGCGCCGAAAAAGCCGACCTGGCGCGACTGGTGGGGCCGCTCGATCACCGACGAACTGATCCGCAAGACCGGCGAGATCAGCGTCCATGTCATCTCGGGCACCGAGAAGGACGGCACCACCGCGCGCGGCATCAAGGCCGCCGCCGCCGCGCCGCAACTGGATTTCCGGGCCTATCTGCTGGCGACCGGCTATGTCGCCATCGCGCTCGGCGTCAGCATCGTGCTCGACCAGGTGCTCGATGTGCGCAACCTCGCCCTGGTGTTTCTGATGGCGGTGCTGACCTCCGCCGTCCTCCACGGCCTGCGGCCGGCGCTCTACAGCTGCATTCTCGGCGCGCTGTCCTTCAACTTCTTCTTCCTGCCGCCGCGCTACACGCTGACGATCAGCGATCCGGAAAGCGTGCTCGCCTTCTTCTTCTTCCTCGGCGTCGCCATCATCGCCAGCAACCTGACCGCGACCGTGCAGCGCCAGGCCGCCGCCGCCCGGCAGCGGGCGCGCACGACCGAAGATCTCTATCTCTTCTCGAAAAAGCTCGCCGGCACCGGCACGCTCGACGACGTGCTCTGGGCGACCGCCTTCCAGCTCGCCTCGATGCTGAAGGTTCGCGTCGTGCTGCTGCTGCCCGAGGCAGGCACGATCGCCGTCAAGGCCGGTTATCCGCCCGACGACACGCTCGACGATGCCGATATCGCCGCCGCCCGCTGGGCCTGGGAGCACAATCACGCCGCCGGCCGCGGCGCCGACACCCTGCCCGGCGCCAAGCGCCTGTATGTGCCGCTCCGAACCGGGCGCACCGCCGTCGGCGTCATCGGCCTCGACAGCGACCGCCGCGACGGGCCGCTGCTGACGCCCGAGCAGCAGCGGCTGCTCGATGCGCTGGCCGACCAGGCAGCCCTTGCCATCGAACGCATCCAGCTCGTCGCCGACGTCGACCGGGCAAGGCTTGCGGCCGAAGCCGACCGGCTGCGCTCGGCTTTGCTCACCTCGATCTCGCACGATCTGAAGACGCCGCTTGCCGCCATCCTCGGCGCCGCCGGCACGCTGCGCGATTATTTCGCCTCGATGCCGGAGGAGGATCGCGCCGACCTGCTGTCCACCGTCGTCGACGAATCCGAGCGGCTCAACCGTTTCATCGCCAACCTGCTCGACATGACCAAGATCGAGTCCGGCGCGATGGAGCCGAACTCTGCGCTGCACTATGCCGGCGATATCGTCGGCACGGCGCTCGCCCGCGCCGCAAAGATCCTCGAGCACCACAAGACCGAGATGAGCATTCCGGCCGAGCTGCCGATGGTGCGGGTCGATCCTGTCCTGTTCGAGCAGGTGATCTTCAACCTGCTCGACAATGCCGCCAAATACGCGCCTGCGGGATCGGTGATCCACATCGAAGGCTGGGCCGACGCCGACAATGTCGTCGTGCAGGTTTTGGACGAAGGCCCGGGCATTCCGCCGGCCGACCTTGCCCGCGTCTTCGACACTTTCTACCGGGTGCGCAAGGGCGACCAGGTGCGCGCCGGTACCGGGCTTGGCCTGTCCATCTGCCGCGGCTTCATCGAGGCGATGGGCGGCACGATCACGGCCGGAAACCGGAGGGGCCGCCCGGGCGCCACCTTCACCATCCGGCTGCCGAAACCCAACGACATTCCGAAACTGGATGAACTCAAATGACCGGTTCAGCCGTCAAAATCCTCGTCGTCGACGACGAGCCTCCGATCCGCAAGCTGCTCCGCGTCGGGCTGACCGCGCAGGGCTACGATGTGCAGGAGGCGCCGAACGCCGAAAGCGCCCGCCAGTCGGTTGTCGCAGATATGCCCGACCTCGTCGTGCTCGACCTTGGCCTGCCCGACACGCCGGGCCATGACCTCTTGCAGGCGTGGCGCGACGAAGGGCTTTCCATGCCGGTTGTCATCCTGTCCAGCCGCACCGACGAGGCCGGCATCGTCAAGGCGCTGGAAAGCGGCGCCGACGATTACGTCACCAAGCCCTTCGGCATCAACGAGCTCGGCGCCCGTATCCGCGTGGCGCTGCGCCACCGGCTGCAGCAGCAGGGGGAAAGGGCGATCTTCCAGACCGGCGGGCTGTCGATCGACCTCGTCAAGCGTATCGTCAAGGTCGACGGCGAGGACCTGAAACTGTCGCCGAAGGAATACGACATTCTGCGCGTGCTCGCCCAGCATGCCGGCAAGGTGCTGACACACCAGTTTCTGTTGAAGCAGGTCTGGGGGCCGGCGGCTGACGTGCAATATCTGCGCGTCTACATCAGACAAATCAGGCAAAAGGTCGAGAAGATTCCGGATCAGCCGCACTATATTACCACCGAAACGGGCGTCGGCTACCGGCTCCGAGAACCGGACTGACATCCTTCCCCTTCCCCCTTGCCGACCTTCGAGCCGACTATATCGAGAATGCCATGAACCTTCCCAACATCATCCGGCCGGAACACACTTTCCTCGGCGTGTCGGCTCCAACGAAAGGGCGGGCGCTGCAGACCATTGCGGACAAGGCGGCCATGGCCTTTTCCGTCGATGCACAAATCATCCTGAAGGCGCTCGAAGCCCGCGAAAAGCTTGGCTCCACCGGGATCGGCAACGGCATCGCCATTCCGCATGCGGCGATCGACGGCATGAGCAGCCCGCGCGGTCTGCTCTTCCGCTTTTCCCGGCCGCTGGATTTCGAGGCGATCGACGATATCCCGGCCGACATCGCCGTCGTGCTGCTCTTCGGGGAAAACAACCGCGGCGAATATCTGAACGTGCTGTCCGGCATCGCCCGGCGGCTGCAATCGGACGGCGTGCTCGCCGCCATGCGCAAGGCAAGGACGGCCGACGAATTCTATTCCGATTTCATCGCCGACTCCAGGGTATGAAAAAGGCGCGGCCCGAAGGCCGCGCCCGCTCGTCTGCAATCAGACGATCTTAGAAATCGCGCTGGAAGCGCAGGAAGCCGAACACTTCGTCGTCGCCTTCGTCCTCATCGTGATACTGCACGCTGAGCTTCGAACGCAGGTCTTCGACGATCTGGTAGTCGATCGTGACACCGGTTGTGTACGCGCTGCCGCCGGTGAAGCCGTTGCCGTCAGCTTCGAGAGCGATGTTTTCGAAGTACTGGAAGCCGGGGGTGATCTTCCACTTGTCGTTGATCTTCAAGGCGTATTCTGCTGCGATCGTCCACTCGGACTCTTCGTAGTAGTAGTTGGCGCCGCTCGCCCAGATGCCGGCGATGCCGAGGGTGCCCGGGCCGATATCGGCATAGACGATGCCACGGACAGCGACTTCGCTGGTGTCGGTGTCATAACCGGCAAGCAGGTAAGCGCTGATGGCGCCGGCCTTGTAGGAGACCTGGCCTGCGACACCGAAGTTGTTCGGGCCTTCGCCCGGCTTGGTGGCGTAGTCTTCTTCCAGCTCGTCGACCGAGAGGCCGGCTGCGAAAGCGCCGTTCTCGTACTGATAACGGATCGAGTTGTGGGTCGTCTCGTTGCTGGCGAGCGTATCGGTCTCGCCGCTCATGTCGTCGTCCCACCAGCTGTAGAGCTTACCGACGCGGAAACCGGCAATGTCGATATAGCCTTCATCCAGCAGCGCTTCCTGGTCGGAGGCGTTGTCGACATTGTAACGCAGGGTCATGACGCCGGTCAGCGTGCCGAACTCGGTGTCGTTCTTCGCCTGGAAGGTGACCTGGCCGCGAGTCCAGAAGTTTACGTCGGAATCGCCGGCGATGTTGTCACCGAAGCGCACTTCGGTACGGATGTAACCGCCGATCGAAAGGCATGTTTCCGTTCCCGGAATATAAAAATAGCCGGTGCCGTAGGCGTCGCAAACGCGAACATATTCGACGGGCTCGGGCTCCGCCGCCACGATGGCGTCGGCTGCGCGTGCTCCGGAGGCCGCGGCAAGGGCGGCAACGGAGGCAAAAAGGATAGTTCTGATATTCATTTTGAATGGCCCTAACAGGTTGGAATGCGAGGCGCATTTCAAGGGATGCCCCCACGTAGCGGCCGGCAAATACGACCGCACCGCCGCCATATAGGAATCCGCAAGTGTCATCGCGGCAAAATCCGGGCAAAAATCAGCATTGCCCGCGTCGCTTGCGGGGGAACTGTGGCCAAAAAAACACGGTTCTGCGGCAGGGCGGCGGCGACCGAGCGATTGGCCGCGGCCAACTCCGGCACGTCTATTTCCAAATAACCCCTCAAATGGAATGGCATTCTAACAGAGCCGCCAGAACCGGAAGATGTTTCGTTTCATTATACGACTGACTTGATAGAGTTAAGACAGTAAACAGGAGGGTCCCAATGCAGACACAACGGTTCACCCGGCTCCTCGCGGCCGCGGTCATGGCAGGCAGCTTCGTCGTCGGCAGCATGGCGCCGGCTTTCGCGGATCAGGCGCTGCTTAACGTCTCCTATGATCCGACCCGCGAATTGTACAAGGATTTCAATGCCGCCTTTGCCGCCAAATGGCAGAAGGACGATGGGGAAACCGTGACGATCAAGGCCTCGCACGGCGGCTCCGGCGCCCAGGCCCGTTCGGTCATCGACGGCCTCGACGCCGACGTCGTCACGCTGGCGCTCGAGGGCGATATCGATGCGATCGCCAAGGCGACCGGCAAGATCCCCGCCGACTGGAAGACGAAGTTCCCGAACAATTCGACACCCTACACCTCGACGATCGTCTTCCTGGTCCGCAAGGGCAACCCGAAGGGCATCAAGGATTGGGCCGACCTGGTCAAGGACGACGTGCAGGTGATCACGCCGAACCCGAAGACCTCGGGCGGCGCCCGCTGGAACTTCCTCGCCGCCTGGGCATGGGCCAAGCAGGCCAATGGCGGCGATGACGCCAAGGCGCAGGATTACGTGACGAAGCTGCTGCAGCATGTTCCGGTGCTCGACACCGGTGCGCGCGGCGCCACGACCACCTTCGTTCAGCGCGGCCTCGGCGACGTGCTGCTCGCCTGGGAAAACGAAGCCTATCTTTCGCTCGAGGAACTCGGCCCCGACCAGTTCGAGATCGTCACGCCAAGCTTCTCCATCCGCGCCGACCCGCCGGTCGCCATCGTCGACGGCAACGTCGACAAGAAGGGCACGCGCAAGGTCGCCGAAGCCTATCTCAACTACCTCTATTCGGACGAAGGCCAGAAGATCGCCGCCAAGCACTATTACCGGCCGATCAAGCCTGAGGCCGCCGATCCCGCCGACATTGCCCGCTTTCCGAAGCTCACCCTTGCCACCATCGACGACTTCGGCGGCTGGAAGGACGCCCAGCCGAAATTCTTCGGCGACGGCGGCGTATTTGACCAAATCTACAAGCCAGCCCAATAATAGACTTCATGAGAGCACATAGCCCCACGCGGTGGCGGTTCAGGCGGCCGAGCGTCATTCCGGGTTTCGGAATGGCGCTCGGCCTTACCTTGACCTGGCTCACCCTTCTGATCCTCATCCCGCTCTCCGGCCTTGCCGTCCGGTCGAGCGCGCTCGGCTGGGAGAAATTCTGGTCGATCGCGCTCGATCCGCGCACGCTGAATGCGCTGCGCATCAGCTTCGGCACCGCCTTCATCGCCGCGATCGTCAATGCCGTCTTCGGCATCATCCTCGCCTGGGTGCTGGTGCGCTACCGCTTCCCCGGCAAGCGCATCATCGATGCGATGGTCGACCTGCCCTTCGCACTGCCGACCGCGGTTGCCGGCATCGCGCTGACGACGCTCTATGCGCCGAATGGCTGGGTCGGTCAGTTCCTGACGCCGCTCGGCATCAAGATCGCCTTCACGCCGGCCGGCATCGTCGTGGCGCTGATCTTCGTCGGCCTGCCCTTCGTCGTGCGCACCGTGCAGCCGGTCATGGAGGAAATCGACAAGGAGGTCGAGGAGGCCGCCGCGACACTCGGCGCCAATCGCTTCCAGACGATTTTCCGCGTGCTGCTGCCGGGGCTGGCGCCGGCCGTGCTCACCGGCTTCGCGCTCGCCTTTGCCCGCGGCGTCGGCGAATATGGTTCGGTCATCTTCATCGCCGGCAACCTGCCGTTCAAATCGGAGATCGCGCCGCTGCTGATCATCATCAAGCTCGAAGAATATAATTACGCGGCGGCGACCGGCATTGCGGCGATCATGCTGATCCTGTCCTTCGCCATGCTGCTCGTCATCAACCTCATCCAGAGCTGGAGCAGGCGGAGGTACGGCCATGGCGCTTGATACGACCGCGCAACCCGTCAAGCTGCGTTCGGTGACCACCGAAAACCGGATCGCGCGCTACAGCCTGATCATCCTGTCGCTGGTCTTCCTGCTGCTGATCCTGCTGCTGCCGCTTGCCGCCGTCTTCGTCGAAGCCTTCCGCAAGGGGGCCGGCCCCTTCATCGAGGCGCTGCAGGATGACGAGACCTTCTCGGCGATCCGCCTGACGCTGATCGTCGCCGGCATCAGCGTGCCGCTCAATCTCGTCTTCGGAGTCGCCGCCGCCTGGGCGATCGCCAAGTTCGAGTTCAAAGGCAAGGCCTTCCTGACGACGCTGATCGACCTGCCCTTCTCGGTCTCCCCCGTCATCTCCGGCCTGGTCTTCGTGCTTCTCTTCGGCGCCAATACCTGGCTCGGCCAGTGGCTCAGCGCCCACGACATCAAGATCCTGTTCGCCGTGCCGGGGCTGATCCTGGCGACCATGTTCGTCACCTTCCCTTTCGTCGCCCGCGAACTGATCCCGCTGATGCAGGAACAGGGAACGGCGGACGAGGAGGCTGCGCTTTCGCTCGGCGCCAGCGGCTGGCAGACCTTCTGGCATGTGACGCTGCCGAACATCAAATGGGGCCTGCTCTATGGCGTGCTGCTTTGCAACGCCCGCGCCATGGGCGAGTTCGGCGCCGTCTCGGTGGTTTCGGGCCATATTCGCGGCCAGACCAACACCATGCCGCTGCAGGTCGAGATTCTCTATAACGAGTATAATTTTACCGGCGCCTTCGCCGTGGCCACGCTGCTGGCCCTGCTGGCGCTCGTCACCCTGGTTTTGAAGACGCTGCTGGAAATGCGTTACAGCGCGGAGATCTCCGCCAGCCGGCGGCACTGAAGGATTTGCAATGGAAGTACGCGTTCAAAACATTCGCAAGGAATTCGAGCGTTTTCCGGCGCTGCACGATGTCTCGCTCAGCATCCGCTCCGGCGAGCTGATCGCCCTGCTCGGCCCGTCGGGCTCCGGCAAGACGACATTGCTGCGCCTGATTGCCGGGCTGGAAAGCCCGACGGAGGGGCAGATCTTCTTCGGCGACGAGGACGCCTCGAAGAAATCCGTGCAGCAGCGCAATATCGGCTTCGTCTTCCAGCATTATGCCCTCTTCCGCTACATGACGGTGCTCGACAACGTCTCTTTCGGGCTGAGGGTCAGGAGCGGCGCACGACGTCCTGCGAAGGCCGACATCCGCCGGCGGGCGCTGGAACTGCTCGACCTCGTGCAGCTTTCCGGCCTTGAAACACGTTATCCGGCGCAGCTTTCCGGCGGCCAGCGCCAGCGGGTGGCGCTCGCCCGCGCCATGGCCGTCGAACCGAACGTGCTGCTGCTTGACGAACCCTTCGGCGCGCTCGACGCTCAGGTGCGCAAGGACCTGCGCAAATGGCTGCGCGAGATCCACGACCGCACCGGCCACACCACCGTCTTCGTCACGCACGACCAGGACGAGGCGCTGGAGCTTGCCGACCGCGTCGTCGTCATGAGCCAGGGCGCGATCGAACAGGTCGGCACGCCTGATGAGGTCTACGACAACCCCAACTCGCCCTTCGTCTTCGGCTTCATCGGCCAGTCGAATTGCCTGCAGGTCGAAATCTCGGACGGCGACATCCGCTTCGAAGGCCGCTCGCTCGGCCTCAATGCCGAGGGTGAGCCCGATGGCCCCGCGCAGCTCTACTTCCGCCCGCATGACGTCAGGCTCTGCGAATCAGCGGAAAACTGTATTGCCGGACAGCCGGTCTCCAGCCGCCGCGTCGCCGGCACCCGCCATATCGAACTCGATATCGGCAACGACCGCCCGCATATCGAGATCGAACTGCCGCCGAGCGAGGCAGACCGACTCGATCGCTACCGGGTGGCTTTCAAGCCGACCCGCTGGAAGCTGTTTCGCAGCTGACGGATCAAGGGCGCAAAGTGGGCTGCCGCAGTTGGGGCCGCTGCATAATTCGTTAAATTTTCGGAATTATGCAAGCAGGCCGTCTGACACTTGCCGCCGAAGTCGCCTTTGGCGGGAGTCGATTTTGGTTTTTGTGATCTCCGGTTGTTTGTGTTTCAGTCATATGACGAGTAAAAGTTTTTTCGCATTAATCATAAAGGGCTGGACTAATCCCATAGGAGGCACTTGGCGTTGAGGGCGGAGATTTCCTTTGGAAAATCCCTGATCGGGATTTTATTCGCAGGACTGGCGGCCACAGGCTGCACCACAACACCGAAGCCGGCGACGACGGCGGCCAAGACCAAGGTTCAAACGACGAAAGTCACCTTCAATTATACGGCAAAAGATCGCGATTGCCTGAAGCGTGCGATGTATTTCGAATCGCAGCATTCCGATGAAGACGGCTATCTCGCCGTCGGCACCGTCGTCATGAACAGACTGACGTCGGGCGCCTATCCTCCATCGATCTGTGGTGTCGTCGCCCAGAAGCGGCAGTTTGCGCCCGGCGTCATGACGCGCGAGGTCAAGGTGCAGGCCGAACCGGAGCTTGCCACCGCGGCCGATGCGATCCTGCTGAAGGGTGCGCGCCATCCGGCGGTGAAGGATGCGATGTTCTTCCACACCGACGGGCTGAAATTTCCCTACGACAACATGCACTATGTGACAGTCGCCGGCGGCAACGCCTTCTACGAGAAGCGCGACTCCAACGGCATGCTCGAAACGCCGCCGCCACTGCCCTCCTACGAAGTGGCGATGAATTACGTGCCCGGCGAAAGCATGCTGCCGCCGCAGTTCGAGGCGCTGATCCCCTCGGCCGTTCCCGTTCCTCTGCCGGCGCCCGATCCCATGGCCACGGCGAGCACGGCGCCGATGCGGATAACCGCGCCGGTGACCCTGCCGGAACCCTCGATCGAGCCCGAGCCGGGAATGCCGGTCGCCATCCCGACGCCCCGTCCCGCCTATGACAGCGTCATGCTGCGCGGAAGCATTGCGACAAACGGCGGCTGACGGCGTTCCGCTGTCCCGGCGAGGAAGAGCGTCTTAAGCGCGCTCTTCCCAGACCCGCGCAAGCTCCACGATGGTTTTGACGGCCTTTTCCATGTCCTGGCGGCTGACCCATTCGAGCGGCGAGTGGAAGGCATGGCCGCCGGCGAAGATATTCGGGCATGGTAGTCCCATGAAAGAAAGGCGCGAACCGTCCGTGCCGCCGCGAATGCTGCCGCGCACCGGCGTCATGCCGGCCCGGCGCACGGCTTCAAGTGCGTTTTCGACGATCTCCGGGTGACGGTCGAGCACCACCTTCATGTTGCGATACTGCTCCGCCACCTGGAAATGCGCGGTCGAGCCGGGATAGGCAGCCATCACCTCCTTGACGATGGCGTCGAGCATGGCCTCCTTTTCCGCCAATCCCGCTTCGGTGAAATCGCGGATGATAAAGCTCAGCGACGCCTTTTCCATCGAGCCGGTCACGCCGACCGGATGGATGAAGCCCTGCTTGCCTTCGGTGGTCTCCGGCGCCAGGTCCTTCGGCAGCCGATCGATGATGGCGCCGGCGATCTTGATGGCGTTCTCCATCCGGTCCTTGGCAAAGCCCGGATGGATCGCCACGCCGGAAATGCCGATCTCGACGCCATCGGCCGAAAAGGTCTCGTCCTCGATATGGCCTGATGTCTCGCCGTCCATCGTGTAGGCGAAGTCGGCGCCGAGTTTCTTCAAGTCGACCTTGTTGACGCCGCGGCCGACCTCCTCGTCGGGTGTGAACAGGATCTTGATCGTCCCGTGGCGGATATCGGGATTGTCGACAAGGATTTGGGCCGCGGTCATGATTTCCGCCAGCCCGGCCTTGTCGTCGGCGCCGAGCAATGTCGTTCCGTCGGTCGTGACGATGTCGTTGCCGATCTGGTTGTTGAGCTCGGGATGCTCGGCGACACGGATCACCCGGCTCGGATCACCGGCAAGCCTGATATCGCCGCCGGCATAATTCCGGACGATCTGCGGTTTGACATTGGTGCCGGTAAAATCGGGCGCTGTATCCATATGCGAGCAGAAGCAGATGACCGGCACCGGCTTGTCGCTATTTCCGGAAATGGTCGCATAGACATAACCGTGTTCATCGAGATGCGCATCGGCAAGGCCGATCTTCAGCAGCTCGTCGACCAGAAGCCGGCCGAGATCCTTCTGCTTTTCGGTGGTCGGCTGCGTCGAGGAGGAAGGATCGGATTGCGTGTCGATAACGACATAACGGAGAAAGCGGTCGAGAACAGTGTCGGTCATAGCGTCCAGTCCAACGAGATCACGCGGAGAGGATATAGCCCTCATGGGCGATGCTGCAAAAGATTTTTCCACTCGCAGCGCGGGCGGGTTCACCGTTCATTCCATGTCATGCGGGTGCCGGAATGGACACTACATGGGAAACCAGCCTGCCGTCGCCGACATCATGCACGAAGAAGGACGGAGCGTCGATCAGCGGAAGATCGGCCCGGCCTTCCAGCAGAAGCGGATTGGGCGGGCACAGAGAGCCGCAGGTCTGGACAGGGATTATTCCGAGCCGGCCAAAGGCAGGTCGGTGAACATGGCCACAGAGAACCGCCAGCGGCGGCCTGTCCATCGTCTCCAGGATACTGAGAAGCGCGCCGCCGTTCCTGCATGCGACCTGGTCCAGCGCCTCGATGCCGATCGTCAATGGCGGCTGATGCATGAACAGAAGGACCGGCGTCGTCACGTCTGCAAGCACTTGCGTCAGCCATGGCAAATGGGGCAGGACGTCGCCATAGCTCTGACCGGCGACTGTCACATCGATACCGAAGAGGGCCAAGTCGTCGACAGCTGCCTGGAAATGCATCGGTCCCGTCGCATTGATCCAGGTGCCGACGGCAGCAAGTTCGGAGCGCATCATTTGCAGATCATCGCCGTTGCCCGGCAACAGATGGACCGAGCAGTCCAATGACAAAAGGCTTTCGGCAACCAGGCGGTAGCCTTGCCGCCATCCCCCGTCCACCAGATCTCCGGTGACGACCAGCACATCCGGGCGGAAGGTTCTCAACCAGCCTACCGCTCGCTCCAGCGTCCGGAGCGAAGAAAGGTCGGGCCCTGCATGGATATCGGATATCTGCGCAACGAGCATATTCTGCCTCCCCGCCACTGCCGGAGACAGTATGCCGAAACCGACAGCAACGGGCCAGCGGCCGGTTGCTCAGTCGACGCGTTTTCCCTCTCCGTCGAAGACATGCAGATACTCGGGCGGGAAAGCCACATTGACCTTCGGCCCCGCCTTCAGCGCTTCGCGGTTGAGCGTGAAGACCTTGAAGGGCAGGCCGTGCAGGGCAAGGTGCAGAATGATGCCGAAGCCTGTGGGTTCGACGAGCTCCACATCGGTGGCAAGCCCTGCCCCGTCAGTCGTCATCAGCACGTGCTCCGGCCGGATGCCGAGCGTCACTTTGGCACCGGCTGCAAGCGGCAGCGGCTTTACCAGCGGCACGATCGTGCCGTCCTTCAGCTTCACACCACCTGCTTCATAGGTCGCCTCGAGGAAATTCATCCCCGGCGAGCCGATGAAGCCGGCGACGAAGAGATTGGCGGGCCGGTCGTAGAGTTCCAGGGGGCTGCCGACCTGCTGCACCACCCCGCCATGCATCGCGACGATCCGGTCCGCCAGCGTCATCGCCTCGATCTGGTCATGGGTGACATAGATCGAGGTCGCCTTCAGCTCCCCATGCAGTTTCTTGATTTCGGCGCGCATCTGTTCGCGCAGGCGCGCATCGAGATTGGACAGCGGCTCGTCGAACAGGAAAGCCTTCGGCTGGCGGACGATGGCGCGGCCCATGGCGACGCGCTGGCGCTGGCCGCCGGACAGCGCCTTCGGCCGTCGTTCGAGCAGCGGATCGAGGCCGAGCTTGGCCGCAGCGGCGGAGACGGCGCTGGCGATCTTCTCCTTCGCCGTTTTCCGGAGCCTCAGGCTGTAGCTCATATTGCCGGCGACGTTCATATGCGGATAGAGCGCGTAGGACTGGAACACCATGGCGATGTCGCGATCCCTGGGATGCCGTTCGTTCACTCTGGCGCCGGCAATGCGGATTTCGCCTGATGTGACGTCCTCCAGTCCGGCGATCATGCGCAACAGCGTGGACTTGCCGCAGCCGGAGGGACCGACCAGCACGACGAATTCGCCGTCCCGGATCTCAAGGTCGACGCCGTGCAGCACCTGCACATGGCCATAGGCTTTGCGGATATTCTGGATATCGATCGATGCCATTTGTTTAACCCTTGACCGCGCCGGCCGTCAGGCCCTGGACGAGATAACGCTGGATGAGCAGGAAGAAGAGGCCGGCCGGAATGAGCGCCATGACGCCCGCCGCCATCATCTGCCCGAAATCCACCGAGAATTTCGAAACGAAGGTGAGAAGCCCGACCGGGAAGGTCGCCGCCTCGTTGCCGTTGATCAGCATCAGCGCAAAGAGCAGTTCGCTCCAGGCGGCGGTGAAGACGAAGCCGAGCGTCGCGGCGATGCCGGGCAGCGTCAGCGGCAGGATGATCTGGCGAAAAGCGGTGAACTGCGTCGCACCGTCGATCATCGCCGCCTCTTCCAAATCCTTGGGAATGCCGTCGAAAAAGGACTGCATCAGGAAGGTGGCGAAAGGCACGTTGAAGGCGGTGTAGACGATGACCAGCCCGGTCAGGCTGTTGGTCAGATGTAAGGGCGACAGGATCTTGAAGATCGGCGCGACCAGCATGACGAGCGGAAACATCTGGGTCAGCAGCATCAGCGCGACGATCCAGTATTTCGCCCGGAAATTGAAGCGCGACAGCGCATAGCCGGAGAGCGAGGCGCAGACCGTCACGGTCACCGCCGTCGAGGCCGAGACGATCAGGCTGTTCTTGAAGAAGGTAGGAAAGGCGCTGTGCTGCAGCACGAAGGCATAATGATCCCAGCTCGTGCGCGACGGCCACATGCGCACGCCCTCGCTATAGAGCAGGTCGTTCGGCGTCACCGAGACCTTGAGCAGCCAGAACAGCGGGAAGAGCGCGAAGGCGATATAGCAGAGGATTGCCAGGCGGTGCGCGATGGTGGGAAGGATGGATCGTCTCATGGTCTCAATCCTTGTTCAGCAGCGTCTGCCTGAGCAGGATGATCAGCATCGAATAGGCGAGCAGCAGCGCCAGCAGCACCAGCGCGATCGCCGAGGCATAACCGAAATCGAGCCGCTTGAACGCCGTCGTGAAGATGTAACTCGCGACGATCTGCGTGCGGTCGGCCGGCCCGCCATTGGTCATGACGACGATGAGATCGGCGAAATTGGAGATCCAGACGGTGCGCAGAAGCACGGTGATGGCAATCGTCGGCGCCAGAAACGGCAGGGTGATCGAGCGGAAGCGCTGGAACCAGCCGGCGCCGTCGATCGACGCCGCCTCGTAGAGATCGCGCGGGATCGCCTGCAGGGCGGCCAGCAGTGTGATGGCGAAGAAGGGAATGCCCCACCAGACATTGGCGATGATCGGCCCCCACATCGCATAGTTGGGGTCGGAGAGGATATTGCCCGGCTCGTGCATCAGCCCCAGCGCAAAGAGCCAGTGTGGGATCGGCCCGATGACGGGATTGAACAGCCAGGCCCAATTGAGGCCGGCGAGAAAGGACGGCACGGCCCAGGGCAGGAAGACCAGCGCCTGGGCGATCGCCCGGCCCTTAAACGGCTTGTCGAGCAGCAGCGCCAGGATGAGCCCGAAGGCGAACTGCAGGACGACGGAGGCGCCGGTCCACCAGAGCGTGTTCCTCAGCGCCCCGTAGAAGGCGGCATCCGTAGAAAGCTCGCGGAAATGATCGAGCCCGACGAAGCCACCGGAAAATGGATTGAGCAGCTGGATATCGCGAAAGGCGTAGGAGAGACCCAATGTCAGCGGCACCAGCATGACCGCGATGATCAGGATCAATGACGGGGCGCTGTAGAGATAGGGCTCCGAAGCATCGGCAAGACGACGCAGCCACGGCCTGCGGTCGCGACGCATGTCGAGCATATCGGCGGAAATGGTCATCGGATTGCAGTTTCCATTGTCTTACCCGGTGAGGCCTTGCGCGGGTGATGCCTTTGAACTGGGCGGCTGAGGCCCCCTCATCCGCCCCTTCGGGCCACCTTCTCCCCCAGGGGAGAAGGGAAATGCCGCAACGTTTCGACTCCCTCTTCTCCCCTCGGGGAGAAGGTGCCCGTAGGGCGGATGAGGGGGCTTCTGTCTCGAAGCCCCCTTCACCCTTACTTCTTGCTCAAAAACTTCTGCTGCGCCTTGGTCAGATAGTCCGCCCACTGGTCGGCCAGATCCTTGGCCGAGATATCGCCGAGCAGGGCCTGCTGCGAGGTCTTGATCGCCAGCGAATCCTTGAAGAAGGCGAATTCCTCGAGGTAGGTCGGCATGACCGTCGGCACCGTGTTCGGATCCGCCAGCTCTTCGAACCAGCCCTTGAACTGGTCACCGGCGTAGAACGGATCCTTCTCGGCCGCCGTATAGGCCGGCAGGGCGCCGATGCGCTTGTTCCACTCGATATTGCCTTCCGGTCCTTCGAGGGTGGCGATCAGCTTCCAGGAGAGATCCTTGTTGGCGCTGGTCGAAAACATCGACCAGCCGCCGTAGCCGATCGTCGGGAAGGATTTGCCGTCAGGCCCCTTCGGCAGCGGCGCAACACCGAAATCTTCCTTCTTCATGCGCTCGGCAATGGCGATCAGCGCATCCGGATCCTGGTCGAGGAAGGCGCAGGTGCCGGAATAGAAGCCGGCGACGACTTCGTTGAAGCCCCAGTTGACGCTGTCCTTCGGCGCATAGCCCTTCTTGTAGAGATCGACCATCCATTCGATGCCCTTGGCCCAGCCGGGGCTGTTCATCGTCGAGGTGCCGTCTTCGTTGAAGTACTTGTTCGAGCCGGCCATCGTCGCGGCAAAGATCATCCAGCCGTTGAGGCCGCCCGGCCCGCCGCGCATGCAGTAGCCGTATTTGCCCGGCAGCTTCGAGACCTTTTCCGACGCGGCGGTGAATTCGTCCAGCGTCTTCGGCGGCCCGGCGACGCCGGCTTCCGAAAGCAGCTTCTTGTTGTAGAACATCGCCCTCAAATAGAAGCCGTAGGGCAGCATATAGGCGGTGTTCTTGACGTCGCGGCCGAGTTCGAGGGCGCGCGGCGTCAACTCCTTGGTGTGCTCCCACTTTTCGAGATAGGGCTCGAGGCTTTCGAGCATGCCGTTATTGGCATAGAGCGACAGCCAGGTATCGGGCATCTCAATCACATCGGGCACGTCGCCGGCCGACACCATGGTGGCGAACTTCTGGAAGGCTTCGTTCCAGGGCAGCGAGATGATGTCGACCTTGGTGCCGGGATTGGCGGCCTCGAACTTGCCGACGATCGATTTCAGCGTTTCGGTGCGCTCCGGGCTGGTGATGACTTCGACCAGCTTCAGCGTCGTGTCGGCAAAGGCCGTGCCCGCCATCATCGAAGCAAAGAGCGTCGAGAGTATTAGTTTTTTCATGCTCAGTTCCCCCTTTTCGGTTTCTCTCGGGTTTCAGGATAATGAGGCGGCGGCGAGCGCCTCCTCGATGTCTCTCCACAGGGCCTCGGTTCCTTCGAGGCCGACATGGAGGCGTACAGATCGCGCATGGATGCCAAAGGTTTGCGCGGAATTCGGCTGTGCCTTCTGCTGCAGCACCACCTCGCCCGGTACGATCAGGCTTTCGTGCCCACCCCAGCTTACACCCAATTTGAAGAGCTTGAGGTGATCGGCGAAGGCGCGGATATCGACGCCTTCGCGGAAGATGAAGGAAAACAGGCCCGAGGTGCCTTTGAGCCCGGCCGGCAGGCGGTTGGCGAGGCCGGGATGGCAAACCGTCTCCACCACCTCAAGCCGCTGCAGGCGCCGGGCGATTTCCACCGCCGACGCCTCATGCGCCTTCATGCGCAGCGGCAGCGTGCGCAGGCCGCGGATCAGCAGCCAGGCGTCAAAGGGCGAAAGCTTGCCGCCGAGATAGGGATAGGCCTCGGCCTTGATGCGGGCGATCATCTCCTTCGAGCCGGCGACGATGCCCGCCACCACATCGCTGTGGCCGCCGAGATATTTCGAGGCCGAATGGATGACGAGATCGACGCCGAGCGTCAGTGGCCGCTGAAAGAACGGGCTCGCCCAGCTGTTGTCGATCATCGAGACGATGCCGTGGCGCTTGGCGAGTGCCGCGAGCGCGCCGACGTCATGCGCCTCCATCACCCAGCTCGTCGGGCTTTCCAGGTACAGGAGCTTGGCGCCGGGCAGCGCTCTGGCGACCGCCTCCTCGTCGCGCCCGTCGACATAGGTCACCTCGATCTTCATCCGCTTCAGGATGGTGCCAAACAGGCGGAAGGCATCGGGATAGACGTGTTTGACGGCGACGATGCGGTCGCCCGGCTCGACGAAGCTCAGCACGGATGACGAGATCGCCGCCATGCCACTGGCAAAACCCAGCGCATCCTCCGCACCTTCGAGCTTGGCCAGCATTTCCTCGAAGGCACGCACCGTCGGATTCAGCCCGCGCGTATAGGTCGGCCGCACCTTCTCGCCGCGATAGACGGTGATCATCTCGTCATAATCGGAAAAAGTGAAAAGCGAGGTCTGGAAGATCGGCGGCACAACGGCGTCGGCGAAGTTGCCGTCGTCATGGGCGGTGATGATGGAGGCAAGATCGAACGGGTCGGCGCCGCTGCTCATTGGGACATTTCCTTGATGTCTTCCTCGACGATATCGAGAATTTTCAACGTTTCGGCGCGCGCCGCCTCGGCATCTCCGGCAGCGATCGCGTTGAAAAGCGTACGGTGAAAGGGAAAGGACCGGCGGGCAAAATCCTGCCGGTCGAAGGGATGCTCCCAGAAGCGCTCGAAAGTCTCGCGCATCTGCTCGAGCAGCTGGCGAAACAGCGGATTGTGGGTGGCGTCGTAGACGGCAAGATGAAAGGCCAGATCCTCCGGCCCGGAGGTACCCTTCTCCAGGTGCACCCGCTCCATCGCGTTGAGTTTCTCCTCGATGACGACGAGATCCTTTTTCGTCCGCCGCCTGGCTGCGACCATGCCCGCCTCGCATTCGATGCCGCGGCGCACTTCGAGCGTCTGCAGCAGCGCGTCGCGCAGATGCGCCGCATCGAAGGACAGCGGCATATGGATCGTCGCCCGGGACACCGGCTTCAGCAGATAGGTGCCGCTGCCCTTGCGCGTCTCGATGACGCCGAGCGCCTGAAAATGGCGGATCGCCTCGCGAATGGTTGAACGCCCGACGGCAAGTGCGGCCATCAGTTCCCGCTCGGCCGGCAGCCGGTCACCAGCCTGCAGGCGCGCGTCTTCGACATAGTCCGCCAGCGCATCGGTCACCTGACGCGCGCGGTCCATGACGGGAAGCGGCCGGATCACCGGCCTGTCGTTACGATTTGCCTTCATGGTTCCCCATTTTCTTATCAGGCAGTCGTGAAATTGGTCTGACATCTTAGCATTTCGCAAACGACGACAGCCGTCAAGTCGGCGACGTCGTTTTCCAACCCCGCCCTTCACATTGTCCCTTTGTCTGCCAGAAACCGCGCACGTACCTTCGTTCTCGGAGACGATCTTCGCTGACCTCGCAGGCGGACTGACCGTAATTCCGAAATAGGGTGCGCAATTTTTCCGTCTGAGTTTTGCCTGAAGGTCGTGGCCGGCCGTCTAGCGGATACGTCCGATCCGCGACAGCAGAATGGCCGGCAGAATGCCGATCAGCACGATGGCGAGCGCGGCAATCGAGGCTTCCTCGTAAGTGCCTCTCGCAGCCTCTCCATAAAGATGCGTTGCGAAAGTCTCGACATTGAGTGGCCGCAGGAGGAGCGTCGCCGGCAGCTCCTTCACGCAATCGACGAAGACCAGCAGGGCGGCAGCCGAGATTGCCGCCTTCGAGAGCGGCAAATGCACGTATCGCAGCGTGCCTGCGGTCGATTGCCCCAGCGAACGCGAAGCATGATCAAGCGACAGGGAAATGCGCGAGAGACCGGCTTCTATGCCGCCGGCGGAGATGGCCAGAAACCGCACGATGAGAGCATATAAGACAGCGGCACCCGATCCCATGAGGAGCAAGCCGGTCGACACACCAAACAGGGAAAGCGCGGCGCGATCGATAAACTGATCGAGCCCGGCAAGGACGACTAGCACGCCGATGGCGACCACGGTCCCGGGAGCAGCATAGCCCATTGTCGAACAGCGCAGGAGCCAGGAGGACGGCTGGCCCGGGCGCAGGCGGGTCGCGTAGGCAGCGAGAAGCCCAAGAATGACGGTCGCGGTTGTCGCCAGGGTGGCGATAACAAGCGTATTCACGGCCTCATCGAGGATGCGAGGGGATATGCCGGCGAACCGATAGCGTTTTGCCGCTTCGATCAAGAGATAGAGCGCGGGCGCGGCGAAGCCGAGGATGACCGGCAGAAGACCGCCGAGAAACAGCAGCATGCCCTTTCCCAAGGATACCCGCCGCGGTTGGAAACGGCGCATCCGGCGTACATCGATCGAGTAGCGCTGCTTGCGTCGCGCCCATCGCTCGACCGCAACAAGCGCGACGACGATGAGAAGAAGGGCAAGGGCGATCTGCGACGCTCCCGATAAATCCGAGCGGGTGATCCAGGTCGTGTAGATGGAAACGGTGATCGTGCGGACACCGAGGAATTCGGCGGCGCCGATATCGTTCAACGTTTCCATCAGAGCAAGGCTGATGCCCACGGCGACAGCCGGGCGCGCGAGCGGCAGGGCGACCCGCCAGAAGACTGCGCGGCGAGATGTGCCGAGCGTGCGTGCCGCGTCGACGAGATTACCGGATTGGGTCAGGAACATCGCGCGGGTCGGAATGTAGACATAGGGGTAGAGCACGATTCCGAGAAGCAGGATGCAGCCGACCATGGAACGGACGTCCGGAAGGCGAAACTGGCGCGGGCTCTCGTAGCCGAGCAGCCAGCGCACGGCATCCTGCACCGGACCGATCGGATGGAGTATATCCAGATAGGCATAGGCGACGATGTAGGTCGGAACGGCAAGCGGCAGAAGCAGCATCCATTCCAGAGCACGCCTGCCGGGAAAATCATAGGCCGTCACCAGCCATGCCGTCGTCGTGCCGACCACAGCCGTGATGACCCCGACCCCCGCAAGGAGGATGACGGTGTCGAGAAGCGCGACCGGAAGGATGGTGGAGAAAAGATGTCCCCAAAGACCGGCCGAGCCCTTCGAGGCTTCGAGAAGCAGTCCCCCGATCGGCAGAATGGCGATGAGGGCGATGGTAGCGGCAATTGCCAGCCATGCGCTGCCAGGGCGCTTTGCAGAGCGGGCGGGCGCCTGGCTGGGAAACATCACTCGATCCATTCTCGGGAAGGAAGGCGCCTCTGAGCGGCGCCTTCCTTGTTCTTTAGTTGTCGAAGCCGACCTTGTCCACGAGTTCGCTCGCCTGCTTGCGATGGCTGACGATCTCGGACAAGGGCTTGCTGTCGATCTTCAGTTCGCCAAAGGATGCGATGATCGGATCGGCCGCGACGCCCGCCTTCACAGGATATTCGTAGTTGGCCTCGGCATAGATCTTCTGCGCTTCGTCAGAGACGAGATATTCGAGAAGCTTGACGGCTTCAGCCTTGTTCGGTGAATGCTTGGCGATTGCCGCGCCGCTGATATTCACTTGCGTCCCGCCGTTCTTGAAGGTCGGCAGGACGACCTTGATGGCATCGCCCCATTTGACCTGCTCTTCGCCACCCTTGCCGGATCGCATCAGGCCAACATAATAGGAATTGGCGATACCGATATCGCAAATGCCGCCGAGGATATCCTTGGCCGCATCGCGATCGCCGCCGGCTGCCTTGCGGCCGAGGTTGTCCTTGACACCCGTCAGCCATTTCTCGGCGTCTGCAGCGCCGTAATGGGCGATGTAGTCAGCAAACAGCGCCGTATTATAGGGGTGTTGACCCGAGCGAATGCAGATCTTGCCCTTCCACTTGGGATCGGCGAGCTCCTCGTAGTTGAATGTGCTGATATCAAGGTCCTTGGCGGCGTAAAGCACGCGGGCGCGCATCGATAGCGCAAACCAGTTGCCCTTGGCATCACGCAGCTGTTCCGGGATAGCCGAGTTCAGAACCGATGATTCCACCGGTTGCGTTACGCCTTTATCGACCAGATCGACAAGGTTGCCGGCATCGACGGCCATCAGGATGTCAGCCGGCGAGCTGGCACCTTCGGAGGCGACACGCTCTGCGAGGCCGTCCTTCAGGAAAATGGTATTGACCTTCGTACCGGTCGATTTGGTGAATGCCTCCAGAAGAGGTGCAATCAGAGCCGGTTCTCTCGTCGTGTAAAGGTTGATTTCTGCGGCGGCGGCGATGCCGGGTGACATCAGCGCCGAAGCAGCAAGCAGCATGGATGTGAGGATAGAGCGTGAATTCATTATGTCCCTCCGCGAATGAATGCGCATTGCTTGCAGCAGTTCATGACACTGAAAGTCAAGTTTCCCCCGGAACTTGAACCCAACTATCACGGAAACTTGATGAGGAGGTCAGCAGAATGCGCTCACCGTGAGCTTCAAAAAGCCAGCAGCCGCTCGGGGAGGATTGAGATCTCAATATCCTCCGCATCAACGGGCAACCGCTCCAGGGCTCTCGCCTTAAGCGGCACCTCGAGGCGATCGACCTTCAACGTGATCTGCTCGAATTCACCATGCAGAACGCGGTTTTCGATACGAGCGCGGATTCCCGAGCCGGGGGACAGCGCGACAGCATGCGGCCGGATATAAACGGTCACGGAGCTTGCCGGCGGACGATCGAGCGTATAGGCGAAGTTACCGATCGCGGTCTCGATCCATCCGCCACGGTAAACGCCGGGAACTTTGCTGGACGCGCAAAAAAACTCTGCCGCATAGGCATTCGTCGGACGGTCGTGAAGATCATAGGCGGAGCCGGACTGGACGATTTCACCTGCCCGCATCAGGACTACCTGGTCACCGACGGAAAGTGCCTCCTGGGGATCATGCGTCACGATGATCACAGTCGTGCCAAGTGCCCTCAACAGGCTCAAGGTGTCGCTGCGTACCTTCCCGCGCAGACCCTGATCCAGATTGGAAAAGGGCTCGTCCATCAGGACGATGCTCGGCCGGGGCGCCAGGGCGCGGGCGAGCGCGACACGCTGCTGTTCACCGCCGGAGAGGGTGTGCGGATAGCGATGCGTCAGATGTTCGATTCCGACCTTGCTGATCATCTCCTCTGCCCGCGCGGCTGCCTCGCCCTTCGGAAGTCGCTTGAGACCGAAGAGGACATTGTCCCGTACGGTCAGATGCGGAAAGAGAGCATAGTCCTGGAAGACGAAGCCGACGCCACGCGCCTCCGGCTCGACGAAAGTGGCCGAACTTGCGACCTCGCGACCTTCGAGGAAGATGCGCCCGGATTCCGGTATCTCGACACCGGCAATCATGCGCAGGAGCGTAGACTTGCCGCAACCGGAATGGCCCACGAGCGAAACCGCGTCGCCGCGCCGAATATGAAGAGAAAGATCGCGCACGGCTGGAGTGATGCCGAAGCGGCGGGTAACATTGTCCAGTCGTACTGCGATTTCGCTCATTTCAGCTTTCATGCTCGCCGGCGGGTTCCAGTGCAAGTCCTGCCCCCTAGAACACACCGAGGCGAATGGGGACAAGCGCAATCTGTCGCTCCATGAGGCAATCTGCAGTCACTGTCACCCCTGGGGGCGTGAACGCGATCAACTGTACCGATTTCGATACCGCACCGGGCATTTGCACAAGGCCAGCCATTGTCCCCTCGACCAGGTCATGACATCCTCCGGAGGTTGCAGCCAAAACATGGGCTCAGAAGCATGCGCGACTATGTGAAAAGCAAGGACTTTCACCGCCATATGCGGTCGCTGCTGGCCTCGCGATTTCAGGAACTCGGCTGGGAATCGCAAGCAACCGGCAAATGCAGCTTTGTCCGTGGCGGACGGGTTTTCTGGTTACAGATATCCCAATATTCGAACAGCGTGACCGGCGCCAAATTTACCATCAACATGACCGAGGGCTCCGGCGGCGCCAGCGACACACGCATATTGCGTCAGCTGGACGACGGGGATCGAGCCGCTGGCAAAGCTTTGGAAGAGCGCATCATCGCGCGTCTTCCCCGGCCGGATCCCGATCCAGACGTTGAAGTCGTCGGCGACCACGGTGAAACCGTAATGGTAAAACTCGGTGATCTGGCGAAGGCAAATCCGAGACAATGGGATGGCCCCTCCGACGTCTGGCTGCCTTACTTCGGCAGATCCGACCTCGACGATTGGGCTGCCTTTCTCCTGCCGCGCCTCGACCGGCTGGTTGCGTCCTCCTCGCCTGAAATGACCGATCCGTTTCTATGGACTCAGCGGTTTCGCCACCTCATCGGATTTCTTCGTCCGAAATAGGCGATGCTGTAGATTTGATTGACTTGGCAGTAAGCCCACCGGATGGCGACCTCCGCAGCGCCCCGGCTCCTGGCACATGATGCGTCGCAGCCACAGAAATGGCGCGAATCTCCAATAGTCACTTGTCGCGATTGATAATGAACCACGTTCGATGTAATCGACGGAAGATGGGCAATATGTACCGTACCATGTTGAGCAGACTGCTCTTCTTCGTACGGCTGGCGATCGTCGTATCGCTGGCTGGGTACAGCAGTTCCAACGTCGATGCCGCCATGCACGGCCCTGGCCTGCAAGTGGAAAAGACGGTATCGAGCGCCACGGCGCACGGCAACCACGACGACATGGCCGGCGTTTCAAACCACACGCACTCACATGGCGATGCGGCCGACGACGATGGTTCCTCCAAGGTCGTCAAACAGGAATGCTGCAAAGATTTCTGCGGCGGCTTCGTGCTTCTGTGCACGGGCCAGATCATAGGCGGGCCTGTTGTCTCCTCGATCCGGCAGTTTATCGACGACCGGCACATCCTTGGGGAATTGCCGCCTCTGCATCGTCCTCCGAATATCTGATGAGGGATACACCCGCTTGACCGGGTCAAGTCGGCCGCCTGCCTGCTTTTGGGCAAGGCTACCGTAGGCTATCTCTTTTTCGGAAGATTCATAATGAAACCCTCGCTTTTCGTGGTGGGGCTGCCGCTTGTTATCGGCGGCTGCACATCCACGCTTCCTCCCGACGTGATGGCGTCTTCCGCCGCGGTCGAAGAGCCACCCGCGGGCCCGGTCGCTTACCGGTCGCCAATTTCGGGCTATGTCACCAGGCAGCCGGTCGATCCCAAGCCGTGGCGAAGACAGAACGATTTGCAGTCTCCCGCCAAGGGAGACGCCTCATGATCAGGCTCAGAAAATTAGTCACGGCGCTCGCGCTCCCCCTGATATTGAGCGGCTGTGTCACGGGTACCGAATATGCAGGCAGGCAAGCAGGCTTCGCTTCTGTTGCCGAAAAAACGGCGATCGTGACGGCGAAGGAGACGGTCTGGATACAGAACCAGAATCAAGCCCGCGCGACCGCTGCGCAGGTCAGAAGCCTGCTCGCGGGAAAGAAGATCCTCGATGTCGAGACAGCCGTCCAGATCGCCCTGCTCAACAATAAAGGCCTGCAGGCCGCCTACGCCGATCTCGGTGACAGCGCTGCCGATGCCTGGCAGTCGACAATGTTCATCAACCCGACCGTCTCCGTCGGCACGACGGGAATAGGGACACCAGAACTTAAGGCGTTCAAGACCATCGAGGGGATGATCACGACGAACATCCTGGCGCTCGCAACCAGGAATAGCGATATTGCAATTGCCGACGCCCGCTTCCGGCAGGCGCAATTGACGGCAGCCGTGAGGACGCTTCAGGTCGCCGCCGAGACGAGACGTGCCTGGATCGGAGCAGTGGCGGCCTGGGAGTCCGTCGGTCAGTTCCAGCGCGCCCAGACAGCGGCGGACGCCGCATCCGAACTGGCGGAGAAGCTCGGCGAGACAGGCGCGATGACCAAAGGCGCCCAGGCCCGCGAGCACGTGTTCGTCGCCGAACTTGCCGGAGAGGCGGCAAAAGCCCGTCTGGCGGCACGTCTCGCCAAGGAGGAGTTGACCCGGCTTATGGGTCTTTGGGGCACCGACTTGGACTATAGGGTTCCAAATAGCCTGCCGCCCTTGCCCAGGGCCGTCGTCAGACGCGACGCCATCGAGGCCGAAGCACTCCGAAACCGCATCGACCTCCAGGTGGCAAGGCTCGAGCTGGAAGCCACCGCCAAGTCCTACGGCCTAACCCAGGCGACACGCTACGTCACCGATCTCGAAATCCTGACCGGTTTCGAAACGGAACGGGAAATCGAGGACGACGAAAAGAAAACCAGAACGACCGGCCAGGTCGAGCTGGAATTCGCCATCCCGATCTTCGATACCGGCAAGGCCCGGATGCGCAAGGCCGAGGTTGCATACATGAGGGCGGCGAATCAACTGGCGGAAAAGGCCGTCAACGTTCGCTCGGAAGCCCGCGCCGCCTACGAAGCATATCGCTCGAACTATGATATCGCGCGGCACTACCGCAACAATGTCGTGCCGCTGCGTACGAAGGTCGAGGAGGAATCGCTGTTGTCCTACAACGGCATGATCACCAACACCTTCGAGCTGCTGGCCGACACGCGCGACAAGATCAATGCCATCCTGCTCTCCGTCAATGCGAAACGCGACTTCTGGCTGGCCGAAGCCAATCTCGCGCCCGCGATCTATGGCGGCGGCGAGGGGACCCTGTCGGCCGGGACCGAGGTTGCCGCTGCTTCCGAAAGCAACGGCGACACCGGCCATTGAGAAAGGAGCCCACCATGTTCAAAAGAAGACAATTGTTCGGAGCAAGCGCGGCCCTGCTGGCCGCTGGCGCCTGGACGAAGACCTCGGCGATGGGCCTCCCCGACGCCCCGACAATGGAATCGGCGGACATGCAGCCGCCGCTCCACCCGACCTCAGGGCCGGACTACCAGCCGGTCGTCACCCTCAACGGCTGGACCCTGCCTCACCGGATGAACAATGGCGTCAAGGAGTTCCACCTCGTCGCCGAACCGGTGGAACGTGAGATGGCCGACGGCATGACCGCGTACCTGTGGGGTTACAACGGCCAGTCGCCAGGACCGACGATCGAGGCTGTCGAAGGCGACCGGGTTCGCATCTTCGTTACCAACAAGCTGCCGGAACACACGACGATCCATTGGCATGGAATGATCCTGCCATCGGGAATGGACGGCGTTGGCGGCCTGACGCAGCCGCACATCCCCGTCGGCAAGACCTACGTCTACGAGTTCGACCTGGTGAAATCAGGCACCTTCATGTACCACCCGCATTCCGACGAGATGGTGCAGATGGCGATGGGCATGATGGGCTTCTTCGTCGTCCATCCGAAGGATCCGACGTTCATGCGCGTCGACCGCGACTTCGTCTTCCTGCTCAACGCCTACGACATTGATCCCGGCTCCTATGTGCCGCGCGTCATGGAGATGACCGACTTCAACATGTGGTGCTGGAACAGCCGCGTGTTTCCGGGCATCAGCCCGCTGGTCGTCTCGAAGAACGACAGGGTGCGCGTGCGCGTCGGCAACCTGACGATGACCAACCACCCCGTTCACATGCACGGCTACGACTTCCAGGTGACATGCACGGATGGCGGATGGGTGCGGCCGGAAGCACGCTGGCCCGAGGTCAGCATCGACATCCCGGTCGGTGCAATGCGGGCCTACGAGTTCGACGCCAAATATCTCGGCGATTGGGCGATCCACTGCCACAAATCGCATCATACGATGAACGCGATGGGGCACGACATCCCGACCTTCATTGGAGCTGACAAGTCGAAGGTCGCCGAGAAGATCAGGAAGCTGCAGCCTGAATACATGCCCATGGGCACCAAAGGCATGGCCGACATGGGCGAGATGGAAATGCCCATCCCCGAAAACACAATCCCCATGATGACAGGCTGGGGGCCGCACGGTCCTATCGAGATGGGCGGCATGTTCTCGGTCGTGAAAGTCCGCGAAGGTATCTCCGCGGACGATTACTCCGATCCGGGCTGGTATGAAAACCCTCCCGGAACACAGGCCTGGGAGTGGACCGGCGAACTGCCGGACGCGACCAAGGCGAAAGACGCAAAGACGCAAATCACCCCGAAGCCGACAAGGGGCTAAGGCTCAATTCCCACGTCCAGAAAGGATATATGCATGAAGAACCATCTACTCGCATTGGCGTTCGTCGCCTTCGCAAGCCCGGCTTTCGCATCCGGCAATCACGCCGGCGGCCACGGTGAGAAAATGGCGGTTGGCGAGCCTGGTGACAAGGCAAAGGCAACGCAGACGATCCGCGTCACGATGACGGAAACCGACGATGGCAAGATGCTGTTCACGCCGGCCGTCTTCTCCGTCCGCAAGGGGCAGACGGTCAAGATCGCGATCAGGAACGCAGGCACGGTCGACCACGAATTCGTACTCGATCAGCAAGACAAGATCCTGGAGCACAAGAAGGTCATGGAGAAGTTCCCGGAAATGGAACATGCCGATGCCAACTCCATCCGCCTCCCGGCCGGTCAATCCGGCGAGATCGTCTGGAAGTTCACGAGCGACGGCGCCTTCAAGTTCGCCTGCCTGATCCCCGGTCATTACGAAGCCGGCATGCATGGCGATGTCACCGTCTCCAGGAAGTGAACCTCAATAAAGGAGCATGAAAATGAAATCGGCAATGATCAAATTCGGGCTGGCCGCTTTGCTCTCAACCTCGGCATCGGTGGATGCGTTCGCCCAGGAATTCACCAAGGGCTTCGTCAATAAGGTCGACGCCAAGGCGAAGAAGGTCACCATCAAGCATGAAGACCTGAAGAATCTCGACATGCCCGCGATGACCATGGTCTTCCGGGTAGAAGATCCCGCTCTGCTCGAAAAGCTAAAGGAAGGTTCGAACATAGAGTTCGTCGCCGAACGCCTGAATGGCAAGCTGACCGTCACTGAGGTAAAATAGCGAACGGCTGCCGCCCGGGGACTAGCTGGGCGGCAGCACATCGAGGAGTGTATATATGCGCAGGAGAAGCTTCATCGCAATTGCGGCGTCCGCACTGGCGTTCCCTGGCCGAGGGGCCCTTGCCGCCATGGTGAAGATGACGGTCTACAAGGATCCCGCTTGCGGCTGCTGTCATGAATGGTCGAAGGCGATGGCCGCGGCAGGATTCTCCGTCGAAGCCCGCGACACCGACGACCTCGCCGCGGTCAAGGCGCGGCTGGGCGTTCCTGCCGACCTTGAGGGCTGCCACACCGCCGTCGTCGGGGATTACTATCTTGAGGGACACGTGCCGCTCACGGCCGTCCAGCGACTGCTGCTGGAGCGGCCGGCGCTCCGCGGGTTGGCCGTGCCGGGCATGCCGCCTGGTTCATTGGGAATGGGCGACGACCTGCAGGCGTCCTATGACGTTTACGCGATCCCCTCCGGGACCGGGGCACCATACGTGTTCACGGAGGTCAGGCCCAGAAAGGGTTGATGACCAAGGTTCATCAGCCATGTCGGACTGCCGCCCCAGAAACCGGAGCGTCGTAGAGCGCCGCCCAAAGATCGTGCTTCAGCCGACACCCGGCTGCGCCGACACGTCGACCGCGTAGTCTACTGAATTGATCCGCACCATGACAGCCGAAACGCAGCGCACGCCTGCCTGGTGTTTTCCCGTGTCCCGATAGAGCACTGTCCGCCACCGCCGAGTTCCGGAGAGCCCCGGCCGGATGGCGAGTTCCGTTAGGGCCGCATAAATGTCTGAATCTCCTCAGGTGCCACCTTCCCGTCCTTGTTGGCATCCACACTATCGAAAATACGCCTGTGAACCGCTGTCACCTCGTCGAAGGACAATGCGCCGTCCCCGCTGGTATCCGCGACGGCGAACATGATCTTCACCATCGATCCACGCATGCCCATCATCGGCATGCCGCCCATCATGCCGGACTGCATCATATTCCGGCCCATCATCCCGCCGGGCATCATGTCAGAGCTTTGCATTGGTCCCTGGCTTCCGGCCATTCCCTCCATCTCCGAAGGCGAAGTGACCTGCGGCGAGCCTGCCGGATGATGTGGATCCGGTCCATTAGCCTGGGCAAAGGTCAGACCTGCCGGGCCGACGGTGCTAACCCCGGCCAGCAGGACAGCGTTGATAATCGTCATTCTCATATGCCTTCTCCTTTGGTTGTTTGAAGTTCATCCCGCCAGCTGCTGCAGGAGCACGACGAATTCGGATCCATAAGCTGCGGTTACGCCGGGCCGCCCGGATCGACACAGGCACCGCGCCAGCGACAGCAGCCGAAGCGGCATAGCCATTCAGCCAAAGCGGCGGCTGATGACGTTGAAGACGGTTCCGAGCAGTGCACCCGC
The DNA here is from genome assembly GCF_002531955.1 of Rhizobium sp. M10. NCBI lineage: Bacteria > Pseudomonadati > Pseudomonadota > Alphaproteobacteria > Hyphomicrobiales > Rhizobiaceae > Rhizobium > Rhizobium sp. M10. The sequence continues at coordinate 34,681 of NZ_NWTA01000008.1, forward strand.
ATAGCCCCCGAAGATGACGCTTTGAACCGTACCCAGCACCACGCTCCAAAAGTCGAAGCCAGTGAGCCCGAGGTACACCTGCAGCTACGGCCTATGAAGGCCCCATTCGGGAGCGACGAAGCCGAAAAGCATGCAAAGCAGGAGCGATATGGCGGCAAAAACGGCCACCGTCGCGCCGAGAATCGAAACGGAGACTTGCACGGGCGTCGCCGTCGACACATCGGAACAGGTCTGGAAGATTGCGTTCGCCATTGTGGTTCTCCTTCGGAGTCGTTGATACCGCAAGACCACAAGTCGACCTTAAGCTTGTCCTTTGCGATGTCCTTGATCCAAGTCAAGAGGGGCAGCGCAGCATGGCAAGTTTGCCGAAATCGGCACGAAATTGCTTGCCGCCGGCTCGACAGGGCGTTCTTCGCGCTGGACCTCTGCGCTTCGTTCGCCCAATTCAGGCCAGCGAACGTTGCGCAATTTTATCGGAGCTGATTTATCGGCCCGCCTGTTGCAAGTTCACCAGCGCCTTGATCGGCAGATGGTCCGAGGCGATACGCGCGAGCGGCGTGTCATGCGCTTCCACTTCGGTGATGATCCCCTTGCGGTTGGCGATGATGCGGTCGAGCGCCAGAAGCGGCAGGCCGGCGGGGAAGCTGGGGACTGCGGGCGGCAGCTCTCCGAAAGCGGATTGGAACGTGTTGAGCGAGGAGCGGTCGCCGAGGCGCCACTCGTTGAGGTCGCCGAGCAGGATGGTCGGCATCTCGTGCCGGTCCTTTATCAATTCCACCAAAGTGCGGGCCTGCTGGGCTCTGTTGTGGCGCAGCAGGCCGAAATGCGCGGCGATGATGCGCAGCACGCCGCCCTCTTCGAGCTCGATCTCGGCGACCAGGGCGCCGCGCGGCTCCAGCCCCGGCAGCTTGATCTGATGCACGTCATGCACCAGCCCCCTCTTGAACAGCACGACATTGCCGTGCCAGCCATGCGCCTTGGCCATGCCGGCGACCGGCACCGGGATCAGTCCCGTCTCCCGTTCCAGCCGGCCGAGGTCGAGAATGCCGGTGCGCTCGCCAAAGCGCGTATCGGCCTCCTGCAGCGCGATCACGTCGGCGCCGATTTCATGAATCACCCGGCTGGTGCGCTCCGGGTCGAAGCGGCGGTCGGTGCCGACGCATTTGTGCACGTTGTAGGACGCGATCAGCGTTCCGGCGCTGCGCGGCCTTGCCTCCATATGGGCCGCGTCGAGCCGCTTCTTCCGACTCCTGATCGAGGCGAGAATGCTGGCGGGAAGGCTGTCTTTTCTGGCGTGCATCGCAAGAGCGCACTTGTTCGGTTAATCAAAAAGGCTTCACCCGGCAGTATAGGCGGGCAAGCGGAACTTGCCATGTCCGACGATAAAATTCGTTCAAAGATAGGGCGATCCCAACCATAGCACCTTCTCGAGCAGCCGCACCGGAAAGGGCCGCGCGCGCAAGCCCTCCAGCGTCACCAGCGTCGCCGATTTCAGGGTTTCGTCGATATGCTCGTCGATCTCGGCGGCAAAGCCCTCGTTCAGCACCTCGAGATCAACCTCGAAATTCAGCCTGAGCGAGCGCGGATCGAGATTGGAAGAGCCGACATAGGCCCAGGTACCGTCGACCGTCAGCAACTTCGAGTGGCTGAAGCTGCCGGTCGAGCGCCAGATGCGGCAATAGTTCTTGAGAATCTGATCGAATTGCGCCGTCATCGCCCGGTCGACCAGCATCAGGTTGTTGACGTCAGGCACGATGATATCGACTTCGACGCCCCGGCGCGCCGCCGTCACCAGGGCGCTGATCAGTTCCCGATCCGGCAGAAAATAGGGCGACATGATGCGGATCGATTGCCGCGCCACGGAAAAAGCGCCCATCAGCATCTTGTGGTTGGTTTCGACGCTGCGATCCGGCCCGGACGCGACGACGCGCATCAGGATGGGATCGCCGGGGTTGCGCTGCGGCGGTTCGATGCGCCAGGCTTCGCCGTTCAACAGCTCCTCGGTGGTGAAGCGCCAGTCTTCGGCGGCAAGGTCGAAGAGGTCGGCGACGACAGGGCCGGTGACGCTGAAATGCGTATCATGGGCGAAGCTTTCGCCCGTCTCCTGCTCGCTGAAGCCCGCCCTGATATTCATCCCGCCGGTCAGCGCAATACGGCCGTCGGCGATCAGGATCTTGCGGTGGGTGCGCAGATTGGCATAGGGCAGCCGCAAGCCCATGATGACGTTGCCGTTGAAGACGGCGACGGTGACGCCACCCTCCTTGAGATAGCCGAGAATGCTTGGCACCGAATAACGCGCGCCGACCGCATCGATCAGCACCCGCACCGCAACGCCGCGCTTGACCGCCGCAATCAGCGCGTCGGCGATGCGCAATCCGATCGCGTCGCGGTCGAAAATATAGGTTTCCAGCAGGATGCTGCGGCTCGCCTCGTCGATGGCTGATTTCATCGCCGCATAGGCCTCGTCGCCGGTCTCCAGCATGTCGATCGCATTGCCCGAGGTCAGCGGGTTGCGGGTCACCCGGTCGCCCAGCGTCTGCAGCGCCGCAAAGCGGCGGCCGAACTGGCTGATGACCGTCTCGGCCTCGGCGTCGAACGTCTCCAGCTCGTTCATCCCGGGCGCAAGCAGCAGGGCGTCGCGGCGAATGCTCAGCGATTTGCGGCGGATGCGGTTGATGCCGGCAATCGCATAAAGCAGCGCGCCGACGATCGGAGACAGGATGATGACGCCGACCCAGCCGATCGCGGCGCGCACTTCCTCCTTGGTCATGGCAGCATGGATCGCCGCCGCGGCCCCCATGGCGACCGAAACGACAAAGAGGATATGCGGCCAATAGGTCGACAGAAGATAGAACATCGCTGGCCAATATAGCCGCGAAACGGCGGCGTTCAATTGCGCCAGCTCTCTCCCATGGCGCGAAATTTCTCGCGCGTTGCCATTCTTCGCCGGCGGCGCCGGCTCGGCAGCCGGAACAATCCCCGCTGCGAGCGATTGATCCCGAGGAAACGAGGATCGCGACCATGAATATCGCCGCAAACCTCGGCCCGGCCTTGACGCTCGAAGTCGCGGATGCGGACAGCATTGCCAAACTGCGCCATCAGGCCGAAGGCTGCACCCGCTGTGACCTCTACAGGAACGCCACGCAGATCGTCTTCGGCGAAGGCTCGGACAAGGCCGAGATCGTACTTGTCGGGGAGCAACCGGGCGACCGGGAAGATATCGCCGGCAGGCCTTTTGTCGGCCCCGCCGGCCGTCTGCTCGACCACTGTCTCGAAGAAGCCGGTCTCGATCGCGGGCGCTGCTACGTCACCAATGCGGTCAAGCACTTCAAGTTCACACCGCGCGGCAAACGGCGCCTGCATGCCAAACCCAATGCCGGCGAGATCCGCCGTTGCGCCTGGTGGCTCGGCGCCGAACTCAACATCCTGCAGCCGAAGCTCGTCGTGGCGCTGGGCGCCAGCGCGCTCTACGCACTGCTTGGACCGAAGGCGAAACTGACGCCGGAGCGCGGCCATATCCTGCAGCCGAGGAACCATCCGCCCGTTCTCGTCACCATCCATCCTTCCTTTCTCCTGCGCATCCGTGACGAGAAGGAGAACCACCAACAGCGCCAGGCGTTCGTGTCAGATCTGCACAAGGCGGCGGAATTTCAGTCTCGGTGAATGCCGATTCTCAACCCTGATATGCTGCGACGCGAAATATTTAGGGTTGTAGGCCGATTTCGCTTGAAACAGCGGCCCTCCTCTGGAACCATCCGGGCAGTATCGCGTTCGAACGACGGCATTATGTGACTGGAGATCAGCGATGGCAGAAACTCGGGAAGAGTGGATCAAGAAACGTGCATACGCCCTCTGGGAAGAAGAGGGCTATCCGACAGGGCGAGATTCCATTCATTGGGAACAGGCACGCCACGAGCGCGAAGCGCTCGAAGGCTCTGCTGCCTCGTCCAACGGCAAGGAAGCCAAGCCCAAGGCCAAGCGCGCCGTAACGGCCCCGAAGAGTACTGCAACCGGCGCCAAGACGAACGGCGTCGTCACGCCGGCGCCCAAGCGGACTGCGAGCCGCAAGACGGCGTCCTGAAACACGGCATACCGAACACTTCAATCAAAGGGCGTCGTCGCGACGCCCTTCGGCCTTTCTTTGTCATATGCCTGAATTAGTTGTGTTTTATGAAGGTTCGGAGGTGGGCTATTCCATGCGGGGGTGAACAGAGGCCGGATGACGCTGCAAGCTTTGAGGCTTCCAGAAGCTGACCTCTCGCCCGATCGTCGGGAACACGCCCCTACCAGGGCTGTTTGCGGCGAAACGGGGGAAATTATCATGACCGACGGCCCTGCCGTGATCCTTGCCTTGCCCGTTTCCGCAGCCTGCGGCCGCGCCTTCACCGTGGTCGCATGAGATATGGAGATCTCGCTCCTGCTCGTCGCCGCGCTGCTCTATCTCGGTCTCGCCCTCGGATTGATCCTTGTCGTCGACAAGCTCGTCGGACTGGTTTTCCGCGATCCCCGCAGGCCGCTGCAACTGCCCTCCTTCGACATTGGCCGCGCCCTCGCAGCGTCGCAAAAATTCTACCGAAAATAACCGCTCGAAGATGGCCCGCGTCACCGCTGCAAAAGGTTGAACTGCCAGCGGTTAATGATATTTCGACACGACCCTTTCCCTGCCCTTTCAAGCCGCTATCTTGACGGTTGGACGAGCTGACCCCCTGCAGCCGCGCCTCTTTCAGACGTGCGAAGGGGGCTGCAGGACTTTCAATTGCTGGCGTCTACACCGGCGCGGCGGGCGACAAGAAAGCGTTTTGGATGCGAAGCTTCGGCAACGGCTGGCCGAGAGGCGGCGGCGAAATCGGCGAATTGCTGCGGCATCCGGCCTTTGACGCCGTCGGTCTCGGACCGGTTGAAAGCTGGCCTGCTTCTCTCAAGCATATCGCCGAAATGGTTTTGAATTCGCGCCAGCCGAAATTCGTCGCCTGGGGTCCCGATCTCGCCTTTCTCTACAATGACGCCTATGTTCCCGTTTTCCCCGAGCGGCATCCCGCCGCACTCGGACGACCTTTCCGTGAAGTCTGGGCGGATATCTGGGAGCAATTCTCGCCGATCGTGGCGAGCACGCTCAGCGGCAGCCCGCAGCTCTTCGAAGAGCTGCTCATTCCGATGCGCCGCGACGGCCGTACCGAGGACACCTGGTTCACCTTTTCCTATACGCCGTTGCGCGACGATGACGGCACCATCGCCGGCATCCTCTGCGCGACCCTCGACGTCACCGACCAGGTGGCGGCCAAACGCGGCGAGAAGCTGGCGCTGGAAGAGCTGCGCACCAAGTCGGAGGCGCTTGCCGTCGTCAATCGGGCGGGTGCGGCGATCACCGTCGAGCCGGACGTCGAACGCCTGACACAGATTGTCGTCGATGCCGGCGTGACGCTCACCGGCGCCGAATTCGGCGCCTTCTTCTACAATGTCGACGATGGCGAGGGTGGCAGCTATATGCTTTACGCGCTCTCGGGCGTCGACCGGAAGAACTTCGAAAAGTTCCCGATGCCGCGCAATACCAAGGTCTTCGCGCCGACCTTCGGCGGCGAAGGCATCGTACGCTCCGACAACATCCTGCTCGACCCGCGCTACGGGCAGAACGCGCCGCATTCCGGCATGCCGAAGGGGCATCTGCCGGTCAGGAGCTATCTTGCCGTGCCGGTGAAATCGCGCGACGGCAGCGTCATCGGCGGCCTGTTCTTCGGCCACGGCGAACCCGGCCGTTTTTCCCAGGCGGCAGAGGCAAGCCTCGTCAGCCTCGCCAGCCAGTCGGCCGTGGCGATCGACAATATTCGGCTCTTCCGGGCCGCCACGGTCGAAATCGACCATCGCCGCGACATGGAAGATCAGCTGCGCAAACTCAACGAAATGCTCGAAGTCCGCGTCGCAGCCGAGATCGCCGATCGCCAGCAGGCCGAAGCGGCGCTCCAGCAGGCGCAGAAGATGGAATCGATCGGCAAGCTCACCGGCGGCGTCGCCCATGACTTCAACAATCTGCTGCAGGTCATCTCGGGCAATCTGCAGCTTCTCGGCAAGGACGTGGCGGAAAGCGGCCGGGCCAAGGAACGCATTGCCAATGCGCTCGTCGCCGTCGAACGTGGTTCGCGGCTGGCTAGCCAGCTGCTCGCCTTCGGCCGCCGCCAGCCGCTGGAACCGAAGGTCATCAATATCGGCCGTCTCGTCACCGGTATGGACGATATGCTGCGCCGCGCGCTCGGGGAGGAGATCGAAGTCGAGACCGTCGTCGCCGGCGGCCTCTGGAACACCTTCGCCGATCCACTCCAGATCGAGAACGCCCTGCTCAACCTTGCGATCAATTCGCGCGACGCGATGAATGGCGCCGGTAGGTTGACGATCGAGGTAGGCAACGCCTTCCTCGACGATTCCTACAGCCGCACCCATCCTGAAGTGAAGGCCGGCCAATATGTCGTGCTCGCGGTCACCGATACCGGCTCCGGCATGACCGAGGAGGTGAAGGAGCAGGCCTTCGAGCCCTTCTTCTCCACGAAACCGGAAGGCAAGGGCACCGGTCTCGGCCTGTCGATGGTCTACGGCTTCGTCAAGCAGTCCGGCGGCCACGTAAAGATCTACAGCCAGGCCGGCGAAGGCACGACCATCAAGCTCTATCTCGCCCGTTCGTTCCGCAGCGAGGATCACGTCAGCGCCGCCGACACCGTGCCGGCAACCGGCGGGACCGAAACCATCCTTGTCGCCGAGGATGACGAGGGTGTTCGCACCACGGTTATCGAGATGCTGTCGGATCTCGGCTATTACGTCTTGAAGGCCAAGGATGCGCAAAGCGCGCTGACGGTGATCGAGAGCGGCGCCCATATCGACCTGCTCTTTACCGATGTCGTCATGCCCGGCCTGTTGAAGAGCCCGGAACTTGTGCGCATGGCGCGCGCGCGTCTTCCCGACATCGCCGTGCTCTACACCTCCGGCTATACGGAAGACTCGATCGTCCATGGCGGCAGGCTCGATCCCGGGCTGGAGCTGCTCTCCAAGCCCTATACGCGCGAGGAGCTGGCCCGCAAGATCCGCCACGTGCTCACCAACCGGCCGCAGGGCGGCCGAGCGGCAGCCGATGCCGCCGCGCCCCATTCAACACCTCCCGATCCAAGACATGCCGAGACTGCCGGAAAGCTGAAGCTGCTGCTCGTAGAAGACGACGCCTTCATCCGCATGGATACTGCAGAGATCCTGCAGGATCTCGGCTATGACGTCATCGAGGCCGAGAGCGGCGAACAGGGCGCGGATATTCTTGGCCATACCATCGTCGACATCGTCGTCGTCGATGTCGGCCTGCCCGGCATGTCGGGTTCGGCCTTTGCCGCCAGAGCGCGGGAAGTGCTCCCCTCGGTCGGTCTGGTCTTTGCCACGGGCGACAGCGATCTGCCCGACGCCAATCGTTTCTCCGGCTCGGTGCTGCTGACGAAACCTTTCGACAGCGCCGCGCTCGACCGGGCCGTCAAGACCGCCCTGCAGCAGCGGCTCTAAAACTGTCGAACTCCGGATATTTGCCCATCAGATCAGCCTCGTTGGTGCAGCTGTCGTCGCGCGCCGTCAGTTCGATCGAAATCACCTCGGCAGGATCCAGGCGGCCACCGTCGTGATGACCGTCACCGTGATGGTTGGCACCATCGTGATGGTTGGCACCATCGTGATAAACGGGAATGCGCGCGCCGCTCTGGCTGACAGCACGGCGTCACGGTTGAATCCCCACTGCAGCAGCCAGTCGCGCGGCGCCATCAGGCGGATATCGACCTCATAGGAATGGCCCATTTTCTCCTTGAAGCTGACGGTATAGGTGACCGGCGATACCTGGCCGTTCACGTCGATCATGCCGTTTCCATCGGCTTTGACGAGGTGTTTTTCCATGTTCTCGGCTCCTTGCTCTATCAGGATTATGCAGGCTTTCCCCTCGAAAACCTGACGAAACCGGCTTTTGTTCCGAAATCCGGGGCAATGACCTCCGAAGGAACTTTTGCGCTCCGCACCGGTTGGACTGGCTTCAAACGCATTGCATCGCTTTGCAAACAACAGGAGGCGAAGATGCCGCGAGGAGACAAATCCGACTATACCGACAAGCAGAAGCGCAAGGCCGAGCATATCGAGGAAAGCTACGAGGATCGCGGCGTTTCCGAGAAGGAAGCTGAACGGCGTGCCTGGGCGACGGTCAACAAGGAAAGCGGCGGCGGCAACAAATCCGGATCCGGCCACGGCAAGAAGGATACGCATGAATCCTCAGAAAAGGGCGGACGCGCCGGCGGCGCTGCATCGGCGGCGCGCTCGAAAGAGGAGCGGTCCGCCTCGGCCAAGAAGGCTGCAGCGACGCGCAAACGCAACGAGCTCCACAGCCACCACTAAGGATGGCGGAAACGGCGGCGGCCTGCGCCGCCCGTATCCGGCAAATGGATTCGCCATGGCCAAATCGAAGAAGAAATGGTCGCAGGATGTCACCGAACACAGCGACGCAATGGATCTGAAGGAAGGCGTGTTCAAATCGGACGATCCGAAGAAGATTGCCCGCTCTGTCAAGCATTCTGCCGAAGAGAGCCATCGCCGCAAGTCGAGCCCGTTTCGCGCGGCCATGTCGATGCTGACCTTCTACATCAACCGCGCCGGCGACCAATTGACGAAAAAACGACGGGCCACTCTTGAAGAAGCCAAGGACGAACTGCGAAAAGACTTCGGTCGTAAACCGAAGGATTAAGCTGAGATGACCTATGAGCTTTATTACTGGGACGGCATCCAGGGGCGTGGCGAGTTCGTCAGGCTGGCGCTGGAAGAGGCCGGCGCCGATTACGTCGACATTACCCGTGACCCCGGCCGAGGCACCGGCGCCATGTTCGACATTATCAAAAGCGAAAGCGAACCGTACATCCCCTTCGCGCCGCCCTTCCTGAAGGATGGCGATCTGATTGTCCCGCATGTCGCCAACATCCTGTTTTATCTCGGCCCGCGGCTGGGGCTCGCGCCCAGGGATGAGGGCCTTCGACATGTCGCCAACGGCCTGCAGCTCACCATCACCGATTTCGTCGCCGAGGTGCACGACACGCATCACCCGATCGACATGGGGCGATATTACGAGGAGCAGAAGCAGGAGGCGAAGGCCCGCTCGGCGGCCTTTATCGGCCAGCGCATTCCGAAGTACCTCGGCTATTTCGAACGTGTGCTGCGGCAGAACCCTGATGGTTCCGGCCATATCGTCGGCGACGCGCTGACCTATGTCGACCTTTCGCTCTTCCAGGTGATCGAAGGCCTGACCTATGCCTTTCCGAAGGCCATGGCCAAACGCAAGGCCGATTACCCCGCCCTTCTGGCCCTGCATGCTGCGGTGGCAAAGCGGCCGAACATCGCTCGCTATCTGGCCTCCCCTCGCCGCCTCGCCTTCAACGAGGAAGGGATTTTCAGACATTATCCCGAGCTCGACAGCACGGAATGAGCGGGCCATTCACGGCAGCGGCACGGCCGCCTCGAAGAAATCACCCCAGGGATCGCGCGGCCTGGTCTCCAGCCGCTGCGGCACATTGGCGAGAGCGAAGGCGGCCGGACCGCTGAGTTCCTTCAGCTCGGACCAATCGAGCGGCATCGACACCGGCGCACCGGGCCGCGCCCGCGTCGAATAGGGCGCGACCGCCGTGCTGCCGCGGCCGTTGCGGAGATAATCGATATAGATATGCCCACCGCGTTTTGCCTTCGTCGCCGTTGCCAGATATTTCTCCGGCGCGTCGGCCGACATGCTTTCGGCAAGCGTATGGGCGAAATCCTTCACCTCGGCCCAGCCGGCCTTCGGCGCAAGCGGCGCCACCACATGCAGCCCCTTGCCACCGGAGGTCTTGACGAAGGCGGCAAGCCCGCGGGCTTCCAGCCGCGCCTTTACGTCAAGCGCTGCCGATGTCACCGCGCTCCAGGCCACGTCCTCGCCGGGATCGAGATCCATGATGATCATATCGGGTGTTTCCCAATGATCGGTCGTCGTGCCCCAGGGGTGAATTTCAAGTGCGGCCGATTGCACCAGCGCGACAAGCCCGTCGAAATCGGAAATGCGCAGCAGTTTCTCGCCGTCCGCGTCCTCAGGGTCGGCGATCTCCTCGATATGGGAATTCATGCCTTTCCAGCCGTGTTTCTGGAAAAACCGCTGGTGGCTTTTAATGCCGTCCGGCAGGCGCAACAGCGCCAACGGCCGGTTGACGAGATAAGGTGCCATGAAACGCCAGACAGCGGCGTAATAATCCGCCAGCTTCTGCTTGGTCACGCCCTCGTCCGGCCAGTAAAGCCGGTCGGGATGGGTGAGGGATACGTCCGATGTCGGCGGGTTTGCAGGGCTCATTCCTCGATCTCGCGTGTCAGGAAATCAAGTAGCCTGTTTTCTTCCGCCCGCAAGCCCCGCAGCGGCTCGTTGCGACCCTCGATCACAGGATGGTCATTGCCGGCGAGCGCGATGATCGCCGGATGGATGTAGCTCGAGCGTGAAATTGCCGGCGTATTGTGCAGCGCCTCGGCCGCCGCCTCCGACATTTCCTTGACCGTCGGCCGCCCGCCGCCGCCAATTCTTTCGCGCGCCATGCCGAAGGCCGCCAGCGATCCGGCCCAGGTGCGAAACGTCTTGGCGGAGATCGGAATGCCCGATATCTCGGCCAGATAGGCATTCAGCCGGCCGGAATCGACCGGTTTCAGCGCCCCGCCTTCATCCTTCCAGACGAAGAGCTGGCGGCCGGGCAGATCGGCAATCTCCTCCAGGATCTTCTGCAGCCTGGGATGCTTGAGGCTGCGCTGGACGCGCTTGCCGCCCTTGGCGCGAAACCTCAACTCGATCCGCCCGTCGACGATCTTCAGGTGCCGCTTCAACAGCGTCGTTGCGCCATAGGTGCCGTTCTCCCTGACATAGGCCTGGTTGCCGACCCGCAGATGCGCCTCGTCGAGCAGCGTCGTCAAAGCCGCCAGCACGCCGTTGACATCCTCCGCACCGGTATCGAGATGGCGCAGCACGGTGCGGCGGATCTTCGGCAATGCCCGACCGAATTCGATCAGCTGATGGAATTTTCCGGCGCTGCGGAAGGATTGCCACTCCTTGTGATAACGGTATTGCTTGCGCCCGCGCGCATCGATGCCGGTCGCCTGGAGATGACCGTTCTCGTAGAGACAGATCCAGACATTCTCATAGGCCGGCGGCAGGCCGAGCGCGCCGATGCGCGCCCGCTGCAACTCATCGGCAAGCGTCGTGCCATCAGGCATCACATAGCTGAAGCCCTTGCCTTTCCTTCGTCTGCGGATGCCCGGTTCGGTATCGCTGACATAGATGAGGCCAAGATCGGTGATGGCTTCGGCATTCATGCTGTTGACGACCTGCTATTTGCCGCGGCGACCAAACTGGAACCACCGGCGGCGCTGGGCCTTCGTCGCCCCCTCCGGCGGCTGGGTCTGTCCTTTCGGCGCAAACACGGCCAGGCTCTGGGTGTAAACCATGAAGGGATTGTCCTGATCGTGCACATCGAAGGCGCCGGTCTCCGCCCCGGTGTCGAGAACCCGGGACCACTTTTTCAGGCCGTTCACGACAGGCAGATGAACCTCGCAGTCACCGCCGGCGTTGAAGACCAGGAAGAGGTCGTCCATCGCCTCGGTATCCGGCGCATGCGCGCTTTTCGAGAGGTAGACGCCGAGCACTTGCAGTCCGTCGTCGTTCCAGGCCCCGTCGTCCATGAAACTGCCGTCCGGCTTGTACCAGGCGATCTCGATGCGCCCGTCCTCGCTCACCTCGCCGGTCAGGAACCGCTCCTGCCTGAGGACCGGATGGGCCTTGCGGAAGGCGACGGCCTGCCGGCAGAAATCGAGGAAGGGATCATCGAGGCCGTCCCAACCGGTCCAGCCGACCTCGTTGTCCTGGCAATAGGCGTTGTTGTTACCACCCTGGCTGTTGCCGAGCTCGTCGCCGGCCAGGATCATCGGCACGCCCTGGGAAAGCATCAGCGTCGCCATCATGTTGCGCCGCCGCCGCGCCCGCGCCGCGTTGATATCGGCGTTGTCGGTGGCGCCCTCGGCGCCCATATTGTCGGAATGATTGTCCGAATGGCCGTCCCGGTTGTCCTCGCCGTTCGCCTCGTTGTGCTTGCCGTCGAAGGAGACGGTGTCCATCAGGGTGAAGCCGTCATGGGCCGACAGGAGATTGATCGAGGAGGTCGCCCCCCGGTCCGAATGGTTGAACTGCAGCGCCGAGCCGGTGATCCGCGCCGCCAGTTCCGACACCATGCCGCCGTCGCCCTTCCAGAAACGGCGCACGTCGTCGCGGAACTTGTCGTTCCACTCGCGGAAAGGATGCGGGAAACCGCCGACCTGATATCCGCCTTCGCCGATATCCCAGGGTTCGGCGATCAGCTTCACCCCGGCCAGGATCGGATCCTGTCTTATGGCGCCGAAGAACAGACCCTGACGGTCGAATTCCAGATCCTGCCGGCCGAGCGTACTGGCGAGATCGAAGCGGAACCCGTCGATATGCATGACCCCGACCCAATAGCGCAGGCTGTCGAGCACCATGCGCATCACCATCGGATGGGCGACGTTCAACGTATTGCCGGTGCCTGTCGTATCGAAGGTGTGGCGGGGATCATCGGGGGAAAGGATATAATAGCTCGCATTGTCGAGGCCGCGGAAGGACAAGGTCGGCCCCTTCTCGCTGCCTTCGGCGGTGTGGTTGTAGACCACGTCCATGATCACCTCGATGCCGGCGGCATGGAACTTCTTCACCATGGTCTTGATTTCGGTGATCTTGTCGCCGGACATGTAGCGCGATTGCGGCGCGAAGAAGCCGAGCGTCTGGTAGCCCCAGTAGTTGCGAAGGTTCTTTTCCAGCAGATAACGATCGTCGAGGAAATACTGGATCGGCAGGAGCTCGATCGCCGAGATGCCGAGCTTGACGAGATGGTCGATGATCGGATCGCTGCACATGCCGAGAAAGGTGCCGCGCAGCCGCTCCGGCACCTTCGGATGCGTCATCGTCAGGCCGCGCACATGCGCCTCGTAGATGATGGTGTCGGGCCAGGGGCGGCGGATCGCCTCTTCACCGGCCCAGTCGAAATCCGGATCCTGCACCACGCTCTTGACCGTGAAGGGCGCACTGTCGCGGTCATCGAAGGAAAGATCGTCCTCGCCGATCCGGTAGCCGAACAGCGCGTCGTCCCATTTGAGGTCGCCCGTTACCTGCTTGGCATAGGGATCGAGCAAGAGCTTGTTCGGATTGAAGCGATGACCGGCCTGCGGGTCATAGGGCCCATGGGCGCGATAGCCGTAGACCGTACCGGGGCCAACGCCGGCGATATAGCCCGACCAGATGTCGCCCTCGCGTTTCGGCAGCGGCAGCCGCGCGATCTCTTCCACTCCGTCGGGAGAGAAGAGGCAAAGTTCGATCTGTTCCGCATGGGCCGAGAAGACGGCGAAGTGGGTGCCTGAACCAATATATTCCGCCCCGAGCTCCGGTTTGAGGAAGTCGAGTTCCGAAAATGAAAAGCTCATGGTGCCCCGCTTGAAAATATGGCCAAGCGGGAAACGTGACGGCGGTTCGAAAGTTCCCTTGCGAGGGAAAAGGAAGAGAGAACCTCCGGCGAGAATGACTTATGGCATCAGCTGACCGCCATTGACCTCGATGATCTGCCCGGTGATGTAGCCTGAAAGTGTCGGCGAGGCGAGAAACAGATAGGCGCCGACGCAATCCTCCGAGGTGCCGACGAAACCCATCGGGATCGACTTGCGCTGCAGCTCCATCTGCTCGTCATCGGTATAACGCTCGTGGAAAGGAGTGGCGATGACGCCCGGCGCTACGGCATTGACGCGGATCCTGTCGGAGACGAATTCCTTGGCATGACCGCGGGTGATCGTCGAGACGAAGCCCTTGGACGCCGCATAGAGGATGGCGCCATTGCCGCCGCCGTTGCGGGCGGCGATCGAGGTGGTGTTGATGATGAAGCCGCCCTGCTTTTTCAGCCAGGGATGGGCCGCACGCGTCGCCGCCAGCACCGAGCGGGCATTGAGATCCATCACCGCGGCATAATGCGCGTCGGTATATTCCGAAGTCGGCTTGCGCCCCAGCATGCCGCCGGCATTGTTGATGAGGCCGTCGAGATGACCGAAGGTCTTCGCCGTCTCTTCGACGACCCGCTCCGTCTCGCCTTCCCGCGACACGTCGCCCTGGATCAGATGCACGGTGCCGCCGGCAGCCCGGATCTCCTCGCCAAGCTTCTCCGCCGGCTCGCGGCTGGCATTATAATGCACGCCGACCTTGGCGCCCTGCGCCGCAAAGGCGCGGGCGAGCGCCGCCCCGATGCCGGTCGAGGCGCCGGTGATCAGCACGGCCTTGCCGGCGAGATCCGGCAGTCTGATGGATGCGAGCAATTGAGCAAGTTCTGCCATGGCTAGGACAGCCTCCCGAAAACAAAGGACATAGGTGATGAAACAGACAGGGGAAGTCTATCAGCCGAAATCGGCGAAGGGCAATGCACGAAAGCGGGAGATTTGTATGGAGGGGGATGTCGTGGCTGGCCGGTGCGGGCCGACCAAGACCCCTCCCCAACCCCTCCCCACAAGGGGGAGGGGCTAGCGTGCCGCACCACTTCAGGTAACCCTCCATCGTACCAATTCGTCGAACGGTAACAGCCCGCAGGACCACTCCTTTTGATCACTGCCGGGGACCGCAGTGTAGCCCCTCCCCCTTGTGGGGAGGGGTTGGGGAGGGGCGTTGGTCTCGCAGACCTCCTCGATCGGAATGGAACCTCATCAAGGAGCCACACCCAAGGCCGGCTGCGGCTTCTGGCGAGCCAGCGGCGGGAAGGCCAGCGCGATCGCCGCCGCTCCGAGGCCAACCATGGCGGAGCCGATGAACAGCCAGGAATAATCGGCAAAGGTGTCGAAGATCCAGCCGCCGATCAGCGGACCGAAGGCCATGCCGAGGCTGGAGAGCATCGTCGCCGCGCCCAAGACGGTGCCGATGATGCGCTGGCCGAAATATTCCCGCGCCAGCACCGCATAGAGCGGCATCACGCCGCCATAGGCGCTGCCGAAGATAATGGCGAGCGCGTGGAATTGGGTCAACTCGCTGACCAAGAGATAGGTCGCCAGCGCCCCGGCCTGCACAGCGAGGCCGGCGACCAGCACCGGCTTCACGCCGATCCGGTCGGCAAGGCTGCCATAGAGCAGCCGGCCGCCGAGACCGGCCAGGCCCTCGACGCTGTAGATGCTGACGGCGGCCATCGGAGCGACGCCGCAGATCGTCGCATAATTCACCATGTGGAAGATCGGCCCGGAATGGGCCGCACAACAGGCAAAGAAGGTGAGGCCGAGCACGCTGAATTGCGGCGAGCGGAAGACCTTCGACAGCTGAGGCCGGGCACCCTCCGCGGCGAACTCGGTGCCGGCATCGGCGGTTTCGGCAAGCGGGCGCTGCCTGACCAGCAGGGCGGCCGGCACCAGCAGCACCCAGGTTGCAATGCCGATGATCAGCATCGCGGGCCGCCATTCATAGGCCGAAATCAGCCAGCGCGCGAAAGGCGAGATCGTCATCGGCGCCACGCCCATGCCGGCGGAGACGAGCGACACGGCAAGCCCGCGATTGACGTCGAACCAGGCGGTCGTCGCCGCGATCATCGGCGCGAAGAAGGCGCTGGCGGCCAATCCGACCAGGAGTCCGTAGGTCAGCTGGAATTGCATGAGCGTCTCGGCGCGGCTCGCGAGCACCAGCGCCAGACCGAGCAGCACGGATCCGATCATCACCACGATGCGCGGCCCGAAGCGGTCGCTGGCCGCACCCCAGAGGAAGCCGCCGAAACCCATGACGATGAAATTCAGCGTCATCGCGCTGGCAATGCCGACATGCGACCAGCCGGTCGCGCTCGCGATCGGCTCCTGGAAAATCGCCAGCGAGAACATCGCGCCGATTGCCACGCAGGACATCAAAGCGCCGACGGCGACAATGACCCAACGATAGGGAACACTCATGGCTTCCAACCTCCATGCCGACAGTGATCGCGACGATGCGGCCGGCTTGCCGCATTTCGCCTACGATCAATGACGTTTGGAGCGCCGCGAATTCGACACCGCCCTCCCATCTTTTTTCCGGACAATCCTACAGGGTGCGGAACATCACAAGTGCGTCGACATAACCGTCGGTCGGATGGAGGAAGACGCCGGGAAGCCGGCCGACGATGTCGAAGCCGAGAGATTGCCACAGCTCGACGGCGCGGCGATTGCTGCTGACGACGAAATTGAACTGCATCGCCCGAAAGCCCCTTTCGCGGGCATGCTCCAGCGAATGCTCATGCATGCGGCGGGCGACGCCACGGCCAGCCGCCGCAGCATCGGTCATATAGCCGCAATTGCAGACATGGCGCCCGCCGCCGGCCTGATTGGCCTTGATGTAATAGGTGCCGAGGATGACGCCGCCCTCTTCGGCGACGAAGGTCTCGCGGTCCGGCCCCATCCAGTAGGCGAGCGCATCGGTTTCGGAGAGATCGCGGTCGAGCGCATAGGTCTCGCCGGCACGGATCGTCGGGCCGATGATCCTCCAGATGGCACTTCGGTCGTCGTTGTTTGCAGGTCGGATCAGCATGCCCGGTTTCTAGCGAAGCCTGATCTGGCGCGCAACCGACCCGCATCTGCCGGCACGTGCCGGAAGCCCCACGCGTAACCAGCCTCAGACCTTTTTCGAGTACGCGAGTGCAATTGCTATCGCCGGCTGGCGCAGATCCACAACGCCGCCAGCGACTTTCGCGCGGCTCCCGAAAGCTCCGGTGCCGTGATGCTCGCCTGAGATGCACCGCGGGCGGACGAACCAGCGCTCAAATCTCCGCAACGCGGATCAAACACCCGATTGAACGCTGTGGCAGAACAGGCGAACCGGCATCTGGCCCCGCAGGAGGTTGTAATATGAACGTCAAAATCTTTTCCAACCATTGCGAGCACAACGACCGCGCTCAGCATCGCAAGCTTCAACATTATAC
The DNA here is from genome assembly GCF_002531955.1 of Rhizobium sp. M10. Lineage (NCBI taxonomy): Bacteria > Pseudomonadati > Pseudomonadota > Alphaproteobacteria > Hyphomicrobiales > Rhizobiaceae > Rhizobium > Rhizobium sp. M10. Next base: position 51,696 of record NZ_NWTA01000008.1, read on the forward strand.
GAAGCATTCACTCTTCAGCGCGCCCGGGCGCCATTCCGCACTCCTCGATATGCTGCCGTCCGATCCGTCGGGCGTCGCCCGCACGGTGCAGGCTCTGCTGATCTACGAACACGCCGCAGAACCACTCTATGGTTACAAGGTTCCCGACGCGCGCCGCGCCGAAAGCCATATCCGCCCGATCGAGAAGATGGTTGATGCGTTGCTGGCGCTTGACGATCGTCCGCTTTCCTGTGCCCGGGCGCCCGGGAAGCGCCTGGTCGGCATTTGCCGCCACTACATGTTACTGTCCATCGCAATCCTTCGCCACCACGGCGTTCCCGCTCGAGGCCGGGGAGGGTTCGGCGCCTACTTTAATCCCGGCAAATTCGAAGATCACTGGGTTTGCGAATACTGGAGCGCGAGTGATGGACGCTGGGCGCTGCTGGACAGCCAGCTCGACGAGGTTTTCATCCGCAAGCTCGGAATTGGCTTCGACATCCATGACGTTCCACGCGACCAGTTCTTGACCGCGTCCGACGCCTGGCGCAGATGCCGCACCGGAGAACTCGATCCGACCTTGTTCGGCATCGAGTTCGCACAGCTTCGTGGTCTGTGGTTCATCGCTGGGAACCTGATCCGCGACCTCGCCACCCTCAACGGTCGCGAAGTCCTGCCCTGGGACGTTTGGGGTGCACAACCCGCACCAAATTCAACGCTTTCGGACTCCGAACTGGATTTCTTTGACGAGATCGCCTTGGTTACGGCCGATCCGGATGCAGACTTCGACGCGTTGAACCGGCGTTTTTTCGAAGATACGAAACTAAGGCTGCCCGGAAGCGTCTTCAACTCATTGCGCGAGCGTCATGAAAGAGTGTTAGAGGGCTGAGACGCCGCGCGGAGTGTCATACGCTGCCGCGGCGAGTACCCTGGCTCTCCTGCTACCATTCTGCCCTCGTGCATCGGCCAAATGGGACATCCGGTCCCAGGATCTGCGCCTGTGATAAGGTGGCTATGGCGCCGGAACGCCGGGAGTTGGGGATGTGGCGGTCTCTCGGGATCTGACGTGCCGCGCCCTCAGGCCCTTTCCAGTGCGATTGCGATCCCCTGCCCGACGCCAATGCACATCGTCGACAGCGAGTATTTTCCGCGGGCTTCGGCAAGCTCCAGCGCCGCTGTGCCGGTAATGCGGGCGCCCGACATGCCCAAGGGATGGCCGAGCGCGATGGCGCCGCCATTGCGGTTGACCCGCTGGTCGTCATCGGCAATGCCGAGCGCGCGCAGCACCGCCAGGCCCTGGCTGGCAAAGGCTTCATTGAGTTCGATGACGTCGAACTGTTCCTGGCTCATTCCGAGCCGGGCCATCAGCTTGCGCGAAGCCGGGATCGGCCCGACGCCCATGACACGTGGCGGGACGGCGGCGGAGGCGCCACCGAGGATGCGGGCGATCGGCGTCAGGCCATATTTCCGCGCCGCCGCTTCCGAAGCGACGATCAGTGCCGCCGCGCCGTCATTGACGCCGGAGGCATTGCCTGCGGTGACCGTGCCCCCCTCTTTCTTGAAGGGTGTGGCGAGTTTCGCCAGCGTCTCCATCGTCGTCGCACGCGGATGTTCGTCCCTGTCGACGACGACGGGATCGCCCTTGCGCTGCGGAATGGTGACCGGGGTGATTTCCTTCGCCAATCGTCCGCTCGCCTGGGCGGCGGCGGCCTTAGCCTGGCTGCGCACCGCAAAGGCATCCTGATCCTCGCGGCTGACATGATAGTCCGCGGCGACATTCTCGCCGGTCTCCGGCATGGAATCGACGCCGTACTGCTTCTTCATCACAGGGTTGACGAAACGCCAGCCGATCGTGGTGTCGTGAATTTCCGCCGCCCGCGAAAAGGCGGTCTCGGCCTTCGGCATGACGAAGGGCGCCCGCGACATGCTTTCGACGCCACCGGCGATCATCAATTCGGCCTCGCCGGCGCGGATGGCGCGTGCGGCGGTGATCACCGCATCCATGCCGGAGCCGCACAGCCGGTTGATCGTCGTGCCCGGCACGGCGATCGGCAGGCCGGCCAGGAGCGCCGACATGCGCGCGACATTGCGGTTGTCCTCACCCGCCTGGTTGGCGCAGCCGAAGATCACGTCGTCGACGGCTTCCCAGTCGACGGCGCCGTTGCGCTGCATCAGCGCCTTCAGCGGGATGGCGCCGAGATCGTCGGCGCGCACCTGGGAGAGCGAGCCGGCGAAGCGGCCGATCGGCGTCCTGATATAGTCGCAGATAAAGGCTTCGGTCATGGCTTTTCCCTTAAAGTTTCGGAACGACGAGATCGGCAACCGGCCCGTCGACATGCAGCGGCGCACCGGTCATCGCCTGCAATTCCTCCTCAGACATCGCGGCCAGCTTCTCGCGCAGGACGAAGCGGCCGTTGACGATGTCGATGACGGCGTGGCTGGTATAGACCCGGGTGATGCAGGCCACACCGGTCAGCGGGAAGGTGCATTTCTCCACCAGCTTCGGCTCGCCCGTTTTGGTGACGTGCTCGGTGATGACGCAGACCTGCTTGGCGCCGTGCACGAGATCCATGGCGCCGCCGACAGCCGGCACGCCCTTGCTGCCCACGCGCCAGTTGGCGAGATCGCCGTTCTGCGCGACCTGATAGGCACCGAGGATGGCGACATCGAGATGGCCGCCGCGCACCATGGCGAAACTGTCGGCGTGGTGGAAGAAGGCCGCGCCCGGCTTCAGCGTCACAGCCTTCTTGCCTGCATTGATCAGATCCCAGTCCTCCTCACCTTCCGCCGGCGGCTCACCGAAATTCAGGATGCCGTTTTCGGTGTGGAAGATCGCTTCACGGCCGGGCGGCTGATAGCGGGCGACCATTTCGGGAAAGCCGATGCCGAGGTTCACATAGGCGCCGTCGGCGATATCCTGGGCGGCGCGCCAGGCGATCTGCGCATTGGTGAGTTTGATGTCTTCTCTGATATCGACGGTCATACGTAGGCCACTCCGGCTCGAATGAGCTCTTCTTCCTGCTGCGGATTGGGAACGGCAACGACACGATCGACGAAGATGCCGGGGGTCACCACATGCTCGGGATCGATGCCGCCGGCGGGCACGATCGATGAGACCTGGACAATGGTCTTCGCCGCCGCCATGCACATCAGCGGATTGAAATTGCGGCCGGCCTTGTTGTAGGTGAGGTTGCCGTGGATATCCCCCACCGCAGCCTTCACAATGGCGAAGTCGGCCTTCAGCCAGCGCTCCTGCACATAATGGCGGCCATCGAATTCGGCGATGACCTTGCCTTTCGCGAGTTCGGTGCCGTAGCCGGTCGGCGTGTAGAAGGCCGGAATGCCGGCGCCGCCGGCGCGGATGCGCTCGGCCAGCGTGCCCTGCGGCACCAGTTCGAGCTCGATTTCGCCGGCCAGGTATTTGTCGGTGAAAGCGCGCGGATCCGACGAGCGCGGGAACGAGCAGATCATCTTTCTGACCATGCCGGCATCGATCATCGCCGCGATGCCGATGCGGCCGTTGCCGGCATTATTGTTGATGACGGTGAGATCCTTGCAGCCCTTGTCGATCAGGGCGTGGATCAATTCGATCGGTGCCCCCGAACCGCCGAAACCACCGATCATGACGGTCGCACCGTCACCGATCTCGGAGACGGCCTGCGCCGTGCTCCCGACTGTCTTGTCCATGCCGGATTCTCCTTGGCTCGATCGTGTGGGCAGCTCGCCATCGCGTCTTCCTGTTCAGAGATAAAGCGCGGCAGGGGCATTCTGCAAGATATTTTGTGCGATATTTGACATTTGTTCATATATCGCACAATGAGGAGCGGTCGGGCGCAGCCCGAGCAATCGATCCAGTGAATCGATTGCAGCGACGAATGCCCGAAGCGCAAGCGAAGGGCGGAGCGGTATAAAATGTGGTTTTGACGACAGGAGCCAACAATGCGCGAAACCGATTTCGTCAGCGGCTTTGCCCGCGGTCTGAAAGTCATCGAAGCCTTCGGCGAGACACGGCCGCGGCTCTCGATCGCCGAGGCCTCGAAGCTGACGGCGCTCGACCGCGCCACCGTGCGCCGCTCGCTGCTGACGCTCGCCGAACTCGGCTATGCCGATTATGACGGCAAGTTCTTCACACTGACGCCGAAGATCCTGCGGCTCGGCCATGCCTATCTCTCAGCGACGCCGCTGCCGGCGCTGTTGCAGCCGCATCTCGATCATCTCTCGGAACGCGCCGGCCAGAGCGCTTCGGCCTCCGTGCTCGACGGCATCGAAATCGTCTATGTCGCCCGGGCCTCGCAGCGCCGGGTCATGTCGATCAATCTCACCCCGGGCAGCCGCCTACCGGCCTATTGCGCCTCAATGGGCCGTGTGCTGCTCGCAGCCCTTCCCGAAAGCGAGGCCCGCGCCATCCTTGCCCGCAGCGAGCTGAAGCAAAACACTGCCAATACCAAGACCGATCCCGAGGAACTCATTGCCGAATTCCGGCGCGTGCGCGCGGACGGCTATGCCGTCATCGATCAGGAGCTGGAGATCGGCCTCTGCTCGATCGCCGTGCCTGTTGAAAACGACCGCGGCGAAACGGTCGCGGCGATCAATATCGGCGCGCCGGCCGCCCTCGTCCCGGCGGCGGAGATGAAAGACCGCTATCTGCCATTGCTGAAGGAAACGCAGGCCGCATTGCGGCCGCTCCTGCACCGTTGACGGCAGCTTAAAGCGAGCGGCCCCGGTCGGAGGGCATTGACCCGCGCCCTACCCTTTCTGTGGGACCTGAGAACGGGAACGCATCCGCTGGCCGTTGAACCTGCAATCAATGATTTATATGCTGTCATTGATGAATGGAGGCATGGCCAGCATGACGATCCGCAATCTCGATGAGGGATTGAAGCAGCGGCTGCGCGTCCGCGCCGCGACGCATGGCCGTTCAATGGAAGACGAAGCACGCGATATTCTGCGTACGGCACTTGCGACCACCGAGCCGGAGGCGCGCAATCTCGCCGATACTATCCGCGCCCGCCTGCAATCGGTCGGCGGAATTGAGCTCGAAATTCCGCCCCGGCAGCCGATCCGTGACACGCCGGACTTTGACGTGTGATCATTCTCGATACCAACGTCATTTCGGAACTGCTCACACCCCGTACCGAATGCGGCTGTGAGCAAATGGCTGGGCGTACAACATGCATCATCGGTATTCACGACCGCGATTACCGAAGCGGAAATTCTACATGGCTTGCGTCTCCTTCCTCACGGGCGGCGCCGGAGTGATCTCGAAACGGCAATCCTGCCAATATTCAACGAGGATATGAGCGGCCGCGTCCTGCCATTCGATCGTGACGCGGCAGACGTCTACGCCATCATTGCCACCGATCGCCGCAAGGCTGGCAGGCCGATCAGCCAGTTCGATGCACAGATCGCAGCCATTACCATCTCGCGCGGCGCTTCGCTCGCAACGCGCAACGTGTCCGATTTTGAGGGAATTGGCTTGCAAATCCTCAATCCGTGGGAAATCCGCTAACCCTCCGCGCGTAGAATTCCAGGCCTACACGGGTTATCACGGCCGGCGCAGCCGTTCCCTCTTGATGTATCATAATTTCCGATATACATCATTTCATCGGAATCATTGGGGGAATGATGGAACGTTCGTTTTTGACGATTGCCGCCGGCGAGAATAGTGAGGCGATCCGCGCACTTTCTGCCCCGGCGCGGATCGAGATTCTCAAGCTGCTCTGCGCCAAGGGGCCGATGAATATCAACGATATCGCGCGCGCTTTGTCTCTCCCCCAATCCACGGTCGCCACCGGCATTCAGATTTTGGAAGACGCACGGCTTGTCGACTCGCAGCTGGCAAAAGCGCGGAAGGGGAACCAGAAGATCTGCTCGGCGATCTACAGCGAGATCCTGATCAGCTTCGAGGAAAGTGCGGCGCAACGAGCCAACAACATCATCGAAGTCGAGATGCCGGTGGGACTCTACACCAGCTGCGACGTCCATGCACCATGCGGCCTTTGTTCCACCGAGAGCGTCATCGGCCCCCTCGATGTGCCGGACTATTTCCTCGATCCGCAACGCATGCAGGCCGGGCTCGTCTGGTTCGGAAGAGGCTATGTCGAGTATAAATTCCCCAACAATGCCAAGGTGTTGAACAAGGATATCCGCGCCATCGAGTTTTCGCTAGAGCTGTCGTCTGAGGTGCCCGGCACCAATCCGGACTGGCCCTCCGACATCACGCTCTGGGTCAATGGCATGGCGATCGGAACCTGGACGTCGCCTGGCGATTACGGCGACAAGCGCGGCGTCTTCACCCCGGCCTGGTGGAAGCTCGAGGGCTCGCAATATGGGATGATGAAGACCTGGCGCATCTCGACGCGCGGAACCTTCATCGACGGTGTCGCCGCATCGAATGTCACGCTCGGCGATCTCGCGCTCGGCCAGCATTCCTCCATCCGGCTACGCGTCGGCATCGCCGAGAATGCCGGCCATACCGGCGGCGTCAATATTTTCGGCCGTGGCTTCGGAAATCACGGGCGCGACATCATCATGCGGCTCCATGTGTGATCAATCAATATCGGAAATTTTGATTTAAAAACGCCGGTTGTTTTTCGATTTCGCGATGGATGAGATACGATAACATACTGTAAATACGTTATTTTTACCGAAAAATGAATTAGTATGATAAAAGATGTAGCTCGGTTGACAGAACGACATTCCTGATATCAAGTTAGGGGCAAGAAAACAAAATTTCTGATACATAAATGGGAGGATCCGTTGAAGACGAATGTCGTTGCCCACCGCGATTTCCGCATCGCGACCATTGACGCCAGGCTCTACAGTTCATTCCTCGAGCATCTCGGCAGAGCGATCTACGGCGGCATCTACGAGCCCGGACATCCGACAGCCGATGAGGACGGTTTCCGCCGCGATGTTCTCGACCTCGTCCGTGATCTCGACACGCCCTACTGCCGTTATCCCGGCGGCAATTTCGTTTCAGCCTATAATTGGGAAGACGGCGTCGGCCCGCGCTCGGAGCGCCCGGTTCGTCTCGACCTTGCCTGGCGCACCCGCGAAGCCAATCAGATCGGCGTCAACGAATTCGTCGACTGGTGCAAGAAGGCGAACACCAAGCCGATGCTCGCCGTCAACCTCGGCTCCCGCGGCCTCGATGCCGCCCGCAATTTCCTCGAATATTGCAATCATCCCGGCGGCACCTATTGGTCGGATCTGCGCCGCAAACACGGCTGGGCCAATCCGCACGATGTGAAATTGTGGTGCCTCGGCAATGAGATGGACGGCCCTTGGCAGGTCGGCCACAAATCGGCCTATGAATATGGCCGGCTGGCGGATGAGACGGCCAAGGCGATGCGCGGCTTCGACAAGTCGCTCGAACTCGTGGTCTGCGGCTCGTCCAATTCCGACATGAAGACCTATCCCGATTGGGAGGCACAGGTCCTCGAGCAGTGCTACGACAGCGCCGACTATATCTCGCTGCATATGTATTTCGCCAACCGCGAGAAGAACACGCTGAATTATCTCGCTCGGGCGACCAAGCTCGACCGCTACATCACCACGATCGGCGGCGTGATCGACTATATCAAGGCGAAGAAGCGCTCGAAGAAGACGATCGGCATTTCCTTCGATGAATGGAACGTCTGGTATCATTCCAACCAGCAGGACAAGGAGATCCTGGCGCGCGACGAGTGGCCGGATGCGCCGCACCTGCTCGAAGACGTCTATAATTTCGAGGACGTGCTGCAGGTCGGCGGCATTCTCAACACCTTCATCCGCCGCTCCGACCGGGTGCGCATCGCCTGCATCGCCCAGCTCGTCAACGTCATTGCCCCAATCATGACCGAGGACGGCGGGGCTGCCTGGCGCCAGACGATCTATTACCCCTTCTACTACGCCTCCCGCTATGGCCGCGGATCGGCGCTGCAGCTGGTGGTCGATGGCCCGACCTATGACAGCGACGAGGAGAACGAGGTTCCCTATCTCGACGTCTCGGCCGTCCATTCGGAGGATGGCCGGACGCTCACCTTCTTTGCCGTCAACCGCCATCCGGACACGGCGCTCGATCTCGACGTGCGGCTGGAAGGCTTTGGCGGCGCCCGGCTGATCGAGCAGGTGGAGATGGCCCATGGCGATCTCGAAGCCGTCAATACGGCGCGGCGGCCGGAAACGGTCGTGCCCGCCAAGGTCGAGAGCGCGAGGGTTGAGGATGGACGGGTGCGGGCGGCGCTGAAACCGCTGTCTTATAACGTCATCCGGCTGTCGGTGTGACAGCCGCCGGGCCAGCCAATCGGCTTGGCTGAGAATTCGGCTCGGCTGCGAGGAGGCAGACGGGCCGGAGGGATGGTTCGCCGAAGACATGGAAGTTCCGAGGCTTCTGCGAACCGGCAACCGCGACATGCCCATGCGTGCCCCTGCGGCCGCGGCATGATCGCTTTCAAGGGAGGAGTTCATGCAAAAGTGGAAGAGGTTTGCATTCGGCTTCGTGCTGGCCACCATCGGCCTGACCGCAGTGGCCGGAGCCCAAGAATACACCTCCTTGCCGCGCAAGGAGACGCTCATCGTCGAAAATCCGGAAGGGACGATCAAGAATCCCGGCTGGTTCAACATCTGGGTCAATGGCGGCGGCGGGGTTTCGACCGGCCTGCAGCAGCTGACCATGGATACGCTCTGGTATATCGACCCGGAACAAGGGCTTGGCGGCGCGAGCTGGGACAATTCGCTCGCCGCCGACAAGCCGCAATATAATGCCGACTTCACCGAGATGACCGTGAAGCTGCGCAAGGGGCTCTACTGGAGCGACGGCGTGGAATTCACGGCCGATGACGTGGTCTATACCGTCAAGACGCAGATGGATCATCCCGGCATGGTCTGGAGTGCGGCCTTCACGGTGCAGGTGGCAAGCGTCGAGGCGACCGATCCACAGACCGTGGTGTTCAAGCTGAAGAAGCCGAATTCGCGTTTCCATTCGATTTTCACGGTGCGCTGGAACGGCGCCTGGATCATGCCCAAGCATGTCTTCGAGAAGGTGGAGGATCCGCTTCGCTACGATTTCGCCAATCCGGTCTCGCTCGGCGCCTACAAGCTGAAGGCCTATGATCCTCAGGGCCAGTGGTATACCTGGGAGAAGCGCGACGACTGGCAGCGGACCTCGCTTGCCCGCTTCGGCGAGCCGGCCCCGAAATACGTCACCTATACCGATCCAGGCCCGCCGGATAAGCGGACGATCGCCCAGCTCGAGCACAATCTCGATATCATTCACGACAATACGCCGGAGGGCATGTTCACCCTCAAGGAGAAGTCGAAGACCGTCGACACCTGGTTCCCGGGATTCCCCTTCGCCCATCCGGATCCGACGCTGCCGGCCGTCATCTTCAACACGCAGAACCCGCCCTTCGACAAGGCCGATGTGCGTTGGGCGCTTGCCCTGTTGATCGACATCAAGGCGGTCGACATGGCGAGCTACCGCGGCGCTGCGACGCTCTCGGCGCTTGGTGTGCCGCCGACGGCGGCCACGATGAAGGACTATCAGGCGCCGATGCAGGATTGGCTGAAGGACTTCGAAATCGATACCGGCAAGCGCAAGATCAAGCCGTATGACCCGACCATCGGGCAACAGATTGCCGATATCCTGCGCAAGCAGCCGAAGTTCAAGGATCAGATCCCGACCGACCCGCAGGCGATCAGCGACGCCTTCGGCTATGGCTGGTGGAAGCCGGATCCGCAGGCAGCGACCGAGCTTCTGGAAAAGGCCGGCTTCAAGAAAACCGGCGGCAAGTGGATGACGCCGGATGGTCAGCCGTTCAGAATCCGCATGACGGTGGAGGGCGACACGCGCTCCGTCTTCACCCGGGCAGGAACCCTGATCGCACAGCAATGGGCGGCATTCGGTATCGACGCCAAGGCCGTGCCCGCCGCGAAACTTTGGCAGACGGCGCTGCAGCCCGGCGATTTCGATGTGGCGATCGCCTGGAGCGTCGAGACCTGGGGCGGCGATCCCGACCTCTCCTTCTTCCTCGAAAGCTGGCACTCGCAGTTCGTAGCGAAGAAGGGTGAAAACCAGCCACCGCGCAACTGGCAGCGCTGGTCCAATCCGGAGCTCGACAAAATCATCGAGAGCATCCGCGGCATCGGTGCCGACGATCCGAAAGGCATCGAGCTCGGCAAGGACTATCTGAAGCTGGTCGCCCGCGAAATGCCGACGATCCCGCTGATGTCCTATAACGTCTTCACCTCGATGGATACGACCTATTGGACCGGCTATCCGACGATCAAGGACCCCTATACGGATCCGGTGCCGAACTGGGCGAATTCGAGGCTGATGATGGTCAAGCTGAAGCCGGCTCAACCGAAATAAACCTCCCAACGCCGGCGCGTGAGCCATCGCGCCGGCCCCCTCATCGGCGGGCATGTGCCCCAGCTGCCATGCTCGTCGATCCTTTCCAGAAAGGAACCAGAGAGGAAGCTCCGCCTTATGACGTCCTATCTGATCTTTGTGCTGAAGCGGTTCGGTCAGTTTCTGCTCGTCGTATTTCTCGGCGTGACGATCACCTTCTTCGTCACCCACCTGACCCCGATCGATCCGGTCGAAGAAAGCATAGGCGCCATCACGCAGATGGGGCAGTCCGATCCCAATGCGATCGAACTGATGCGCCAGTCGCTGCGCGAGCTTTACGGCATGGAAGGCACGATCTGGCAACAATATCTGCACTTCTGGCTGCGGCTTGCGACAGGCGATCTCGGCCCCTCGCTCTCGGCCTTTCCGACCCCCGTTTCGACAATCATCCTGCGCTCCCTGCCTTGGACGATCGGGCTGATGACGGTCGCCACGCTGATCACCTTCGTGCTCGGCAATGCGATCGGCGCGCTCGCCGGCTACTACAGGAAGAACATGGTGCTCAAGGGCGTCAGCCTCGTCTTCATCGCGCTGCTGCCCATTCCCTATTATATCCTTGCCTTTGTGCTTCTCATCGTCTTCGGCTATCTCTGGCCGGTGCTGCCGATCACTGGCGGCTACGAGATGAACACCAATCTGGACCTCTCTTTCGCGCTCGTCCTCGACATCCTCGAACATTCCATCCTGCCCGCCCTGTCGCTGATCCTCGTCGGAACTGGCAGCTGGCTGATCGGCATGCGGGCGCTCGTCTCCAACATCATCACCGATGATTACGTCACCTTCGCCGAACTCGGCGGGGTGCCGAAGAACAAGATTCTCCGCTCCTATATCGCCCGCAACGCCATGGTGCCGCAATTCACCGGCCTTGCCATGTCGCTCGGTGCCATCTTCAACGGCACCGTCATCACCGAAATCGTCTTCGGCTATCCCGGTATCGGCAATCTGCTGATCGAAGCGGTGCATGCCGGCGACTACAGCCTGGTGCTCGGCCTCAGCGCCCTCTCGATCGTCGGCGTCGCCGCCGCCGTCTTCATCATCGACGTGCTGAGCCCGCTGATCGATCCGCGCATCAAGGTGGAATAGGCCATGTTTACCATCATCCGCGACCTCTCACGCCACAATATGGAATTCCTCTGCGGCCTGCTGCTTTTTGCCGTGATCGTCGGGCTGGTCATCCTGTCCTATTTCTCGCCCTATGGCTCGACCGACATCTATCTCCTGCCGCCCGACATGCCGCCAGACGGCGAATATTGGCTGGGCACGACATCGCGCGGCCAGGACGTTTTCTGGCAGCTGACGACCGGTCTTCGCAACACGCTCTATTTCGGCATCGGCGTCGCCTTTCTCTCGCGCATCATCTCGCTGGTCGTCGGGCTGGTGGCCGGTTATGCCGGCGGCGCAGTCGACCGGGTGCTGATGGCGATCAACGACAGCGTCATGGTCATTCCGCAATTTCCGCTGCTGATCCTGTTCTACTTCGTGCTGAAGGACAGCATGACCTGGGCCGCACTGATCGTCATCATGGCCTCGCTCGGCTGGTCCTATGACGCCCGCCTGATCCGCTCGGTGGCGATCGGTCTGAAGACCCGGCCGTTCACCACCCAGAGCGTTTACTCCGGCATGAGCATGCGCAAGATCCTCGTCGAAGAGCACCTGCCCTATGTGCTGCCGATCGTCTTCGCCACGACGATGAACAACATGATCTGGTCGATCGGCATGGAAATCACGCTCTCGGTGCTCGGCTTCACCGATATCGAGACGCCGACCATGGGCATGATGATTTACTGGGCCAATGCGCATTCGGCGCTGATCTCAGGCATATGGTGGTGGGTCGCCGCCCCCGTCGCCGTCATCGTCATCCTCTTCCTGGCGCTCTTCCTGCTGTCGATGTCGATGAACGAATACAATGATCCGCGCAGCCGGCTGAACCGGATGGGAAGTTAGTATGGATGCCTTGGTCGAAATCCAGAATCTGAAAGCCTATTACCGCGCCTTCCTTTACGGCGTCGATCGCGAAGTGCGCGCCGTCGACGATATCAGCCTGACGATCGGCCGCGGCGAGGTCTATGGCGTTGCCGGGGAATCGAGCAGCGGCAAGACGACCCTGATCAAAACCATCGCCGGCGCCATCCGGCCGCCGCTTCGGGTCGTGTCCGGGAACGTGAAATTCCATTTCGCCGGCGGCACCCAGGATATCTACGCGATGAAGCCGGAGGAGCGCATGGCGCTGCGCTGGAAGCATCTGTCCTATATTATGCAGGGTTCGATGAACGTGCTCAATCCGGTGCGCCGGATCCGCCATTCCTTCACCGATTTCGCCTTTCGCCACATGCCGGTCGGCAAGCAAGTGTTCTTCGAAAAGGTCGCCGCGCATCTGCAGCGGCTGAAGCTCGATCCGCACCTGCTCGATGCCTATCCCCACGAACTCTCCGGCGGCATGCGCCAGCGCACCACCATCGCGCTCGCCACCATCCTGACGCCGGAATTCATCATCGCCGACGAGCCGACGACCGCGCTCGACGTCATCGTTCAGCGCGACGTGCTGTCGATGATCCGCGAGATCCAGCGCGAGATGGGCTCGTCCTTCCTGTTCGTCACCCATGACATGGGCGTCCACGCCACAGTTTCCGACCGCATCGGTATCGTCTATGCCGGGCGTCTCGTCGAGGAGGCGCCGACCGCCAAGCTCTTCAGCATGCCGCTCCATCCCTATACGCAGCATCTGGTCGGCAGCCTGCCGCGCATCGGCGATGCCTCGGCGCGGCCCTCGCTGGAGGGCCGTCCGCCGAACCTTGCCATGCCGCCGGAAGGCTGCCGGTTTCATCCGCGCTGTCCGAAGCGGATGGATATCTGCTCGCAGAAGGTGCCGCCGCTCGTCACCGTCGAGCCGGGGCGGCGCGTGGCCTGTTTTGCAGTTACGGGAGATCAGGTTTGACGGCTCTGCTTCACCTCTCGCATGTCACGAAAGTCTACCGCCAGGGCGGCATGCTCGGCCGGCGCCTGATCACCGCGGTCAAGGACGTCAGCTTCGAAGTCGGGGCGGAACCGGAGATCCTGTCGATCGTCGGCGAATCCGGCTCGGGCAAATCGACGATCGCGGCCATGATCCTCGGGCAGACCGAGCCGACGGAAGGGCGGCTGGAATTTTCCGGAAAAACCGTCTCCATCCATAGCCGATCCGAACGCAAGGCCTTCATGAAGGAGGTCCAGCCGGTGCTGCAGAACCCGTTCGAAGCCTTCAATCCGCTGAAGCGGGTCGATCGCTACCTCTTCGAGACCGCCCGCAATTTCGCCGCCTCGGCAAAGCGGCCGGACCGGAAAGAGGCGGAGCGCATGGCCGATGCCGCGCTGCATCACGTCGGCCTGACGCTCGAAGAGGTGAAAGGCCGCTTTCCCCACGAACTCTCCGGCGGCCAGCTTCAGCGCGTCGCCATCGCCCGCGCGCTGATCCCGCAGCCCCGCCTGCTGGTCGCCGACGAGCCGGTCTCCATGGTCGACGCCTCGCTGCGCATGGCGATCGTCAACCTGTTCGGCCGCCTGAAGAACGAGCTCGGGCTTTCGATCATCTACATCACCCACGACCTCGCCACCGCCTACTACATCAGCGACAACATCATCATCATGCGCAAGGGCGAAATCGTCGAACGCGGCCAGGCCCGCCCCGTGCTCGACAATCCGCAGCATCCCTATTCGCGCGCGCTGAAGGATGCGGTGCTGGCAGCGGATTTCAGCGCGGCGGTGTGAGTGGTGCGGAAGATGTAGCGAATAGCGGCGTCGGCAGCGGCCCTTTGAGGCAGGAGGCGTTCGCCGGTAATTCCTCAGGAGGCGGATACGATTTTCACATTCCCACCATGTCCGCCGCCCCCGAAAACCCGGCGTTCGCCGAAGGAGGAGCGGATCTGCCCATGGGGGCCGGGCAGGCCGATTTCGGGGAAGAGCAACTCGGAAACCCGGTAGGCTTCTTCCAGATGCGGATAGCCGGAGGCTATGACGGTATCGATTCCGAGCGCCTGATATTCCCTCAAACGTTCCGCGATCGTTTTCGGAGATCCGACCAGCGCGGTTCCCGCGCCCGTGCGGACGAGACCGATGCCCGCCCAGAGATTGGGAGAGACTTCGAGCTTGTCGCGGCGTCCCTGATGCAGGGCGACCATGCGCGCCTGGCCGACCGAATCCGAGCTCTTCGCGAACACCTCCTGCGCTGCGGCAATCGTTTCGTCGGAAAGCTTGGAAATCAGCCGGTCGGCGGCAGCCCAGGCCTCTTCATCGGTCTCGCGAACGATGAAGTGAAGACGGATGCCGAAGGTGACGTGCTTGCCCTGCGCCGCGGCGGCCTTGCGGACCTTGGCAATCTTCTCCGCCACCTGCGCCGGCGGTTCGCCCCAGGTCAGGTACTTGTCGGTGATGCCGCCGGAAAAGGCGATCGCAGCGTCTGACGATCCGCCGAAATAGAGCGGAGGGCGCGGTTCCTGTACGGGCGGCAGGCCAAGTCTCGCATCGATGGCCTTGATATACTTGCCGTCGAGGTTGGCCTTACCGGTCTCGACCAGCGAGTTGAACACCTGGAAGAACTCGCCGGCATGATCGTAGCGTTCGTCATGCGGCAGGAAAATGCCGTCACCGGCGAGTTCCTGGGCACTGCCTCCGACCACGATGTTAATCAGCAGGCGGCCGTTGGAAACGCGGTCGAGCGTCGCGGCGAGGCGCGCATAATAGGCCGGCGATGCGGTGCCCGGCCGAATGGCCACCAGAAATTTCAGTCGCTCGGTGTGGGCGGCGAGATCCGCGGCCAGAATGAAGGATTCCTCGCACGCCGCACCCGTCGGAATAAGCACGCCGGAATATCCCAGCCGGTCGGCAGCCTTCGCGATCTCGCGGAAATAGCCGGGATCGGCCGGGCGACTGAGATCGTCCGACCCCAGATACGCACCGTCGCCGGACGAGGGGATGAACCATAGAAAGTCGAGGGGCTTGTCGATTGCCATTATTCCAGTCCTGTCAAAAGGCGGCGGAGCCGTTACAGATTTCCGCCGAGATTATGAAATTCTATAGTTTTTATAAGGAATTTTCTTCCAACTATCGGGCAGCTTCGAAAAGATCAGTTCTCTCGCGGCAGTCTTCAGGATGCCCGCAACACCGCGGCGCGGTGATCGAAGCGATGGGCGAGGATCTGTCTGATACGGTTCGCCACGAACACGGCGTGTTCGGTGACCTGGGGCAGACCCATCAGCTCACCCCAGGTTCCTCGGGCCAAAGGGCCGGCAATGAGCACATCGGAAACGGCTTTGCCGCTGCGAGAGATCGGATGTGCGTCACCATTGCAGGCGATACCAAGCCCCGTCGGGCAGGGCTGAAGCAGGCCGGCGGCGCTAAGGTCGCGCAAAAAATCCTGGCTCTCGAGAATACCGCCATGCCCCGGCCCTGTCGTCACGACGATGGCGTCGACCGTGATTTCACGACGATCTCGCTTATGCCGTTGTCGTAGGCTCACCGTAAAGCCGGAGCCGGTTCTCTCAACCGCCGCGACCGAAGCGGCGAGGATTTCAAGTTTGCGGCTGGAGAGCGCATCGTTGATCACATCCTCCACCTGCGGCGCGATGCGAAAGCGGTGAACGTCCCAGAACGGCCGGACATGGCGGGCGATCCGCCGGCGTTCGGCCATCGGCAAAGCGGCCCACACCGCTTGTCCCTGCAAGCGAACAGCATCGAGCACACAGTGCCAGGTCAGCCCCTTGGCCTCAGCCTCCCGAACCCCTGCGCGCACGCGTCGCAAGAGGCCGCTCGCCGTCATTGCGGGTTCCGTCACGAAATCACCCAGCGCCTCCCGCCCGGCTGGCCCGTGTCCGCGCGAACGCAGACCGCGCCGCGAGATAGAGGTGATGTGGCCGTAATGTCCGCGACGCTTCAGCGATGCCACGACATCAGCCGCGGTCAGGCCGTTCCCGATAATCAACACACGGTCCGCCGCCGCGATGGCGGCCAGCGCACCAGCGACCGTGACATCCGTGACGAGTTTGCCGTTACCGTGCAACGGCGCGAGCACGCGGGGCAAGGCCGGTGGCGGATGGCTGACGGCAAGGACCAGGAAATCGGCTCGAATTTCGGACCCGTCGACAGCCCGCAACCGATATGCCTGGCCGTCTCGGCGAACCGTCTGGATTGTCGCTCGCCAGTGCTCGATCCGACCCTCTGCGATCAAGGGGCGCAGTCGGGCAGCCACATAGTCACCGAAAACGGACCGCCTGGGATAAGGCAGGCCATCTCGACCGATCAACCCTTCGTCGCCGACCTCGGTCGAACATTCTGCGAGGTAGTTCAGGAAATCGTCGGGTCGCGCCGGGAAAAGTGTCATCTTACCGGCGGGAACGTTTATCCGGTGCGCAGGGTCGTTTGTACTATAGGCCAGACCTTGGCCCAGATCCTCTCTGGGCTCGACCACCACGACCTTGGCACCCGCCGCCAGCTTGCCATCGGCAACGAGGTGGGCCGCGACGGCAGCGCCGGTAAAGCCGCCACCGATGATGACAATGGTGATGCCTCCAGCGCCGGCAGCATCCTGTCCACTCATGCAGCCCTCGTTCTCCAATGATGTTGGGTAGAGATTACGCAAGACGATCTAAATTTGAGGACGCCGCTGAGGTGGTATGCCATGGAACGATAGTCTCTCATCGCCTTGCAGCAAGACGTTTGTCATCTGTGCGATCGAGGGATCGTTCCAGGAGTATCGACAGTTCGCGCTTCACGATCGCGAAGCCTGGCGAGTTGCGGTCCCGCCTGCGGGGCAGGTCAACCGGCACAACCTCAAGGATGCGACCCGGCCACGGCCGCATCACAATGATCCGATCAGCGAGTGCGACCGCCTCCTCGATATCATGCGTGACGAGCAGCATAGTGCTGCCATTCTCCTGCCAGAGATCCGAGAGATGATCCTGCAGGTCAGTCCGGGTCATCGCGTCGAGCGCTGAGAAGGGCTCGTCGAGCAGGAGCACGGAAGGTCTGGTCACCAGGCCGCGGGCGAGCGCAACGCGCTGCGCCTGACCGCCGGAGAGCTCGCGAATCCAGCGCCCACCATATCCGGAGAGCCCGATTCGTGACAACGCGGCCTCCACCCGTGCCGATCGCTCCCCCTTGTCGAGGTGCCGGAGACCAAAGGCGATATTGTCCGCGACTGTCAGCCATGGGAAGAGGCGCGGCTCCTGGAAAACGATGTTGACTCGCGCGTCCGGCTCGACGAGACGGCGGCCACCAAGCCGGATTTCGCCGCGCGTCGGGGGTTCAAGGCCGGCGACCAGCCGCAGCAGGGTGCTCTTGCCGCAGCCGGAGCCGCCGATAATGGCCACGACCTCGCCCTCCCCGACCTCCAGTGTGAAGTCTTCGAGCGCATGCGCCCCGTTCGGGTAGATCTTTCCGAGGTGGCTGATCTCCAGCATGTCAGTGCTTCCGGGCATGGTTGTCCTGCCAGCGCACGAAAGGTGCGGAAAGAACGAGCAGGCAGGTGTCGGTGAACTTGCCGACCACGGCAAAGACCAGGATCGTCGCCAGAATCTGGTCGGGCTTTCCGAGCTGCTGGCCATCGACCAGGAGATAGCCGAGCCCTTGCGAAGCGCCCATGAATTCGGCGGCAACGACGAACATCCAGCCGAGGCCGAGGCCCGCCCGCAGCGCCAGCACATATCCCGGCAGTACCGAGGGCAGCAGGATGCGTCGCACAAGATCCAGGCCGGAAAGGCGGAAGACCCGGCCGACCTCGACACTCTTCCGGTCGACCCCCTGCACCGCGCCATAGACACCGAGATAGACGGGGAAGAACACGCCGACCGCGATCAAGGCGATCTTCGAGGCTTCGAAAATGCCGAACCAGAGGATGAACAGCGGAACCCAGGCGATGGAGGGAATGGCGCGCAAGGCTTGCAGCGTCGGATCGAGCAATCGCCGGAGGATGGCCGAATAGCCTGTCAGCGCCCCCAGGACCGTGCCGACCACCGCGCCGGCGAAGAAGCCTGCGAGCACGCGCCACAGGGTGATGGCGACGTGTCCGGCGAGATCGCCGCCGACTGCCAGCGCAAAGACCGTTTCGAAGATGCGTGAAGGCGCCGGCATAAGACGCCCCTCGACGAGTCCGAGACGAAAGAGCGCTTCCCAGAGGACAAGCAGCGACAGCGGAAAGAGGAAGCCGGCGACCGGGCGATCGAAGACGGAAAGGCGGACGGGCCGCCTCTCGATCTCCTGCTTCTCCGGCTGTCGCGCTGCGGTATCGAGCACTGCCATCGGCTTTCTCCCGGAGGTACTGTCCTATTGGCCCAAGGAAGCGCCGAAGGACGGATCGATCAGTTCGGCGACGGCGGCCTTGACGTCGACCTCGGGCTTCAGCACGCCGGCCTGCTGGAGGGCGAGGCCCGCAGCCTCGATGGTCGCACGCTGTGCATCGCCGATCTTCGAATTGGTGAGGTCCGTACGCTCGAGCTGGCGGGCGATGACGGTGTCCGGCAACTTGGTGGCGGCGACGAGGGCGGCCTTCAGGGCCTCAGGCTCGGCGATCGCCTTCTTGCGCGCGACCTCATAGGCGGCGATGACGCGCGACACGATCTCCGGATGCTCCTTGGCGAACTCTTCGCGCACGTTCAGGATGCCCCAGCTATTGTTTTCCGGCTTGCGATAAAACAGCAGGTCGCCGTTTTCGATCTCGGCCGAGGCCATGATCGGATCGAGACCCGCCCAGGCGTCGACGTCACCGCGCTGCAGCGCAAGCCTGCCGTCGGCATGCTGGAGGAGGACAAGCGACACGTCCTTCTCGGAAAGGCCGGCCTCGGCCAGCGCCCGGACGAGAAAGATGTGCGGATCGGTGCCGCGGGTGACGGCGATCGACTTGCCTTTCAGATCCTCGACCTTGGTGATACCAGTATCCTTGCGGGTGACGAGGGCGGTCCACTCGGGGCGGGAATAAACGTAGATCGACTTGATCGGGTTGCCGTTGACCCTGCCGATCAGTGCGGCGGCGCCGGCCGTTGAGCCGAAATCAAGCGACGATGCATTGAGAAATTCGAGTGCCTTGTTCGAGCCGGCGGACTGAACCCAGGTCACCTTGATGCCGTCCTTTTCAAACTCCTTTTCAAGCAGGCCGTCATTCTTCAGGATGAGGCTGACCGGGTTATAGGTCGCCCAGTCGATGCGGATTTCGGACAGGTCGGCCGCGAGCGCCTGACCAAGAGCGGTCACCGACATCAAGGCACCAAGGGCAATGCCGAGCAGCGATTTCATTCGTATCTCCATAGAATTCGATAAATGATTGAAAAATCAGAGGGCGCCATGCCGCGGGGGCAGGATGCCATTCAGATAGAAGTTTCCGATATGGTGGTATTTCCAGCGCACCGGATCATGCAGCGAATGCGTCCGGGCATTGCGCCAGAAGCGGTCGAGCCCATAGTTTTCGAGCGTCGAACGCGCGCCGCCGAACTCGATCAGCTTGGTGGCGGCAAGCTGCGCCACCTCCGTCCCGAGCGCCTTGACCTCCGCGACGGCGATGGATGCCGCCGCTACGCTCGCCGCCGTCGGCTCTGCGGTGGCGCGGTCGACAATCCGGCCAGCCCTTGCGAGCAGCGCATCGACCGCATGCACTCTGATCGCCACGTCGCCGACGCCGTGTATGGTGTGCGGATCCTCATAACCGTGCTCGATCGCCAGTTCAAAAAATGGCCGCGCATGGGCACGAACATAGGAAATCGTTTCCGCGAGCGCCCCGCGCGCGATGCCGACCTGCACGGCGGCATGGATGATCTGCGCGAAAGGCCCCATCGGCGTCGGCTGTTCGAAGCTTCCATCATGGTCGACGATCTGGGACGGCGTCACCTCGACGTCGTCGAAGGTCACGGTGCCGCTGCCCGTCGAACGCTGCCCGAAGGACGACCAGTCGTCGACAAAGCCGAGCCCCGGAGTCGCCCGGTCGATGAAGACCAGATGGACACGGCCGTTCGGTCCCTTCGCCACAGCGACGACGATATGGGCGAAGAGGGAGCCGGTCGCGTAAAACTTCTGCCCGTTCAGGTAGAGCTTTCCGTTGCGATCGGCGAAATGCGTCTTGAAGTCGACCGGCGTCTTCGTGCCGATCTCGGTGAAGGCATTGCCAAGACGATCACCTTCCAGCACGCGCCGGAAATAGTGCTGCTTCTGCTCCTCGCTGCCGTTCAGTCGCAGCGCCTCCACCATGTAGAAATGGTTCTGCGGGATCTGCCCGATCGAGGAATCCGCCGCCGAGATGATGGTGGTGACCTCGGCCAGCGTTGCCGCGGAGACGCCGGCGCCGCCATAGGCTTTCGGGATGCCGATCGCCCAGAGACCGCTCTGCGAGAAGCGGTCGATCTCGGCGAGCGGAAGGCGTCGTTCGCGGTCCCGCTGGGCGGCGCCGACCGCGAATTCAAGCGCCAGGTCCTTGGCGATCCGGATGGCCTCCGCATCATCGCGGATGAGATGGGCGACGCTCCGACGGGCGGCGATGTGCGGCGCAGGACGGCCGGCGGTGAGCGCGGCCTCGCGGTGCAGCTGGCGATCATTGGTGCTCATCTTGGGCTCAGTTCCAGGCGTGGCGCGGCGGATGGACGCCGTTCAGATAATAATTGCCGACGTGGTAGTATTTCCAGCGCACTGGATCATGCAGCGTATGGACGCGGGCATTGCGCCAGTGGCGGTCGAGTCCATGCTCGGCGAGGGTCGAGCGCGTTCCCGCAAGTTCGAACAGCTTGTTCGTCGACAGGATCGCAATCTCCGTCGTCAGAACCTTGGATTCACCTGTCTTGATCGTCGCCTCCGAGACCGTCTCCAGCGTCGGATCGGCGCGCGCCGCGTCAATGGCGTGGCCGGCGATCTCGAGCAGCGCTTCGGCCGCATGCAGCTTGATCTTCAGGTCGCCGATCTGGGCGATGGTGAAGAGGTCTTCGCCGGCCGTCGCCTTGCCGCTGTCGATCCAAGGGCGGCTATATTTGCCGACGAACTCGATCGTATCGTCGATCGTGCCCCGGGCGATGCCGACATCGATCGCCGACTGGATGATCTGCGAGACGGGGCCGCCGACCGTCGGATGGTCGAAAGAGGTGACCTTCAGCGCCCGCGCCTTCGGCACCCGCACGTTTTCGATCTTGACCGAACCCGACGCGGTGGTGCGCTGGCCGAAGCTCGACCAGTTGTTGGTGACGGTGAGACCGGGGGCGTCGCGGTCGGCAAAGACGAGATAGCCCTGGCCGGTCTCGTCGACACCGACGATCGGCACGATATGGGCAAGAAGCGCGCCGGTCGTATAGAATTTCTCGCCGTTGACGACCACCTCGTCGCCGTCATGAACGACCTTGGTTTCGAAATCGGCGACGGTCTTGCTCTTCAGCTCGGAGAAGGCGTTGCCGTATCGGATCCCTTCGAGCGCCCAGCCGAAGAACAGTTTCTTCTGCTCTTGCGTGCCGTCGAGATCGACGGTCGCGACGATCGCCAGATGGTTCTGAGTGATCTGCGCGATGGCCGGATCGGCTGCAGCGATGATGGCGATCACCTTGGCGAGCGTGGCATAGGAGACTTCCGGACCACCATAGGCTTTCGGCACGTTGATGCTCCAGAGACCGCTCTGCGAATAGGCGTCGAGCTCGGCGACCGGCAGCAGTCCCTCACGGTCACGCAGAGCCGCCCCGACCTTGAAGCTCGCGGCCAGTCTCTCGGCGATCCGGATCGCCTCCTCGTCGCTCCCGATCACATGCGCCGGCGTAACCGGGCGCGGACGGGGCGTGAAAGGATCGGTGGAATTGACGCGCGGATGGACGCTGTAATCGATCTTGGTGTCGGTGATGCTTCCCATGGGAAAACCTCGTCGGGTTGGATTGGAATGTCAGCTGGCATTGGCAAGCGTGATCGCCTGGTTGCGTTTGAAGGCTTCGATGTCGCGGTAACGGTCGGCCGGATGCGCCTTGGGCAGATAGGGCCCCTCGCCGAACAGCTTCTCCCGCAGCGTGCCGGGGCGATAGCCGGTCGGATAGACGCCGCGCTTCTGCAGTTCCGGCACCAGATAGCCGACGATATCCTCGAAGCTCTCGGGTGTTACGGCATAAGCAAGGTTGAAGCCGTCAACGTCGGTCTCGTCGACCCAGGCCTGGAGCTCGTCGGCAACGGTGGAGGGCGATCCCACGACCACCGGTCCCATGCCGCCGATACCGCCCCATTCGGCCAGCTCGCTGATCGTCCAGCGCTTATTCGGATCGCCTTCCGACAGGCTCTCGATCGCCGAATGGATGGCGTTGGTCTCGACCTTGCGCACGAGGTCATCCGGCGCGTAGCGGGAAAAGTCGACGCCGGTCCAACCGGACATGAAGACCAGCGAGCCGTCATAGGAAACGTAGTCGAGATAGTCGCGGAATTTGGCGCGCGCCTTCTCGTCGGTCTCGTCGACGATGACCGTCATCAGATTGTAGATGCGGAACTTCGACGCATCGCGCCCGACGGTCGCCGCCCGCACCCGGACATCGCGCACATAATTCTTCAGGATCGTCCTGGTCTGTGCCGCGACGAAGACGCATTCCGCATGCTCCGCCGCGAATTGCTTGCCCGGCCCTGAAGCGCCGGCCTGGTAGAGCACCGGCGTACGCTGCGGCGACGGCTCGGTCAGGGCGTAGCCCGGTACTTCGAAGAAACGGCCCTTGTGGCCGATCTCGTGCACCTTCGAGGGATCGGTGAAGATGCGCTTCTCGCGGTCGCGCAGCACAGCGCCGTCTTCCCAGGCCCCCTCAAGGAGCTTGTAGATGACCTCCAGATATTCGCTCGCCACTTCGTAGCGGTTGTCATGCGCACGCAATCCGCCTTGCCCGATATTCTTGGCGCCGCTCTCCAGATAGGAGGTCACGATATTCCAGCCGACGCGCCCCTTTGTCAGGTGGTCGGCGGTGGCAAGACGCCGTGCGAAGGGATAGGGGTGCTCGAACGAGATCGAGGCGGTGATGCCGATGCCGAGATGTTCGGTGGCGAGTGCAATCGGCGCCGCGAGCTGGATCGGATCATTGACCGGAATCTGCGCCGCCTGATGGATGGCGTGGTAGTTGTTGGCCTTGTAGACGTCGTAATAGCCGATCACGTCGGCGATGAAGATGCCGTCGAACACCCCCTTTTCGAGCGTCCTGGCAAGATCCTGCCAGTAGTCCAGATCCTTGTATTTCCAGGATTTGTCACGGGGATGGGCCCAAAGGCCGGGCGACTGGTGGCCCACGCAGTTCATGTCGAAGGCGTTGAAGTGTATCTGCTTGGTCATTCCTCGATCCCATCCGGATTTCAGGCGTGGTCCCCGAAGCATCCCGATGCGACGCCCATTTAACAGTTATTATATGTTTTTTATGTACTATTTCGTGGAATTTTTTTCTGGTTTTTGTTGACCCTCGGTTATCCCTGGCTGACCGGCCTATCTGACCGCATCCGATCGTGCTTTTCCCCTCGGCCCCCTCTCGAAGCGAGAGGTGTGGCTGAATTTGAAAATAAATTCTATAATTTTTGTGTACTTTAAATTCCTGTTGGTTAACGGCAAGAGTTATCTGTCGAATGATCCCCCCAAAGGCCGACGCAGCTGCCACACGGAATACCGCTCCGTGGTCATCCCTGCGGCCGGCGCCGTCGCAACCGAGGATCAATTCATGTCCAACCCCATCATCGACCAAGCCTATGGCCGCCGCACGGTCCTGAAAACCATGCTGGCATCAGGAGCGCTCTCTCTTCTCTCATCGGGCGTCTTCTCCTCCGCCCTCGCCGCGGACAATCGGCTCGCCGGCCGCACCCTCAACCTCCTGATCATTCAGCCGCATGTCGTCACGGGCAAGAAGATCGCCGAGGATTTCGAAAAGCTGACGGGTGCGAAGGTCAACGTGACCGCCGTTCCCTACGACCAGGTCAGCGTCAAGGCGACCCTCGACTTTCAGTCCGGGGCCGGCGAATTCGACGTCATCGACTATTTTTATACCTACAAGGGCCAGCTCGCCGAGGACGGCGTGATCGAGGACGTGACCGACTTGATCGAGCGAGACAAGGCGGAAATCCAACCCGACGATTTCATCCAGACGATCTATGACCAGTACACGCTGCATGACGGCCGTCGCTATGGCCTGCCTTATGACGGCGACAGCCACCTTCTGTTCTACAACAGGGAACTGTTCGATCGGTACGGCCTCAAGCCACCGACGACCTGGGACGAATACAACGAAAACGCCAAGGTCATCACCGAGGCGGAATCCAGGAACGGCATCTATGGTGCTGCAGTCCTGGGCGCGAAGATCCCTGTCATCATCCTGTCGACCTATGCCAATCGCCTGACCGGTTTCGGCGGCAACTTCCTGAAGGCGGACGGCACCTCGGCCCTCGACAGCACCGAAGCCGTGGAAGCGCTGAAGTCGCTGCTCGCATCCGCACCGCACGCATTGCCGACGCCGCTCGAGACGCGCTTCGAGGAAGGTCTGCCCGCCTTCCTCAGCGGCAAGGCCGCCCAGATCGACTTCTGGACCGACCTCGGCGGCTACGCCCAGGATCCCAAGGGCTCGAAGATCGTCGACAAGTGGGGCGTCACCCGCATTCCCGTCGGTGGCGCCAACAAGACGCCGCGGCTTGCCTTCAATGCCGGTTTCGGCTTCGCGATCACCAGCGGCTCGAAGAACAAGGATGTCGCCTGGGAACTGATCAAGCTCGCGACCAGCAGGGACTACCACGAACAGCTGCTCACGCTGACCGGCTCCGGCATCGATCCCGACCGTCACTCCGGCCTCAACTCCGAGAAGTTCAAGGCCTTCCAGCCGCTCGTGCAGCCGCTGCTGGCAGACGGTGCGCTGGAAAACAGCCTCGCCTGGCCGACGGCCGTCTATGCCCCGAAGCTGGAAAACGCGCTGACCGATGAACTCGCGCTGGCCCTTGCCGGGACGAAGAATGCCGAACAGGCGATCGCCGATGCCCACAAGGCCTGGACGAACATCATCGAAGCCAATGGCTGATCATTGAGCCCCCCTCCTGGCGGACGTGGAACACAAGACCCGAAGGCGTGCCTTGCGGCAGAGCGGGGCACGCCTTTCGAGAGAAGAACAACAGGCGCGATGACATGACTGCGATCGATTTTCCCCTCGCTCGAAGACGAGCCGCCTTAACGACGGCCGATCACGGCATTTCGGCACACCGGCTCGTCCGCTGGCTGTGGATCTCTCCGATCCTGCTCGGGCTCGCCGCCACCCTGGCCTACCCCACGCTCTTCCTGGTGGCGCTTGCGCTCAGCAAGAGCACGCTCGGCAAACCCTTCCGCAGCTTTGTCGGATTGCAGCATGTGCGGGAGGTCCTCCAGGATCCGCTGTTTGTGACCTCTGTGACCAAGAGCATCGCCTATGCTTTCGTCACCGCGAGCATCCAGCTGGTGATCGGCTTCCTGATCGCCTTGCTCTTCACCCGGCTCCTGAAGGCCGGACGGTTCCTGGTAAGCCTGATCCTGCTGCCGCTCATGACGCCGCCGGTGATGGTGGGAGTCGCATGGAAGTTGATCCTGGCACCGGCCGGAGGGCTCCTGAACGGGCTCCTCCTGAACCTTGGCATCGTCGACGCGCCCGTGAGCTTCCTGGGCGATCCCGTTTTTGCCTGGTTCGCGATCGCGGTTGCCGATATCTGGCAATGGACGCCCTTCGTCGTCATCCTCAGCTTCGCCGCCCTTTCGACCATTCCCGAAGGCGTCCACGAGGCTTCGATCATCGATGGGGCATCACCGCTGCAACGCTTCCGGCACATCACGCTTCCGCTCGTGGCGGCGCCGCTCTCCTCGATCTATCTGCTGAAGCTCATCCTCTCCTTCAAGGTCTTCGACCTCGTCTATGTCCTGACGTTCGGCGGTCCGGGCTTTGCCACCACGACGACCGGCTTCTCCATCTATCGCCGCGCATTGGAACAGTTCGATGTCGCCCGCGCCGCCGCCGAGACCCTGATCTACAGCCTGGTGATTGGCGCAGTGCTCTGGCCGGTCATCCGCCTTCACCAGCATCTCGAGAGGAAAGACGCATGAAGATCAGCCGCTCCGACATCCCGCTCGTTGCCGCGATCGCACCGGTCCTCGTCTTCTTCACCCTGCCGATCGCCTATCTCGTCTCGGTGTCCTTCAAGACAAAGGACGACGTGCTGAGCGGCCGTTTCCTGCCGACGAGCCCGACGCTCGACAATTGGCCGGCCGCTTTCGAGGCCGCCCATCTCTCAGGGTTCATCGCCAACTCGGTTGCCGTCTCGCTGCTCGCCGGCGCCCTGACGCTGTTGCTCACCCTGCCCGCCGCCTACGCCGTGCTGCGGCTCGGCATCGGTGGCAAGTGGCTGGGTGATCTCACTCTGTCGAGCTACATGGCGCCGCCGATCGTGGCTCTCATTCCGCTGTTCTATCTTCTCAAGGCAACCGGGCTCCTCAACACCCATGCCGGCCTGGTGATGCTCTACGGCTTTGCCAATATCCCCGTCGCCTTCTGGCTTCTCACCCCCTTTCTCCGGCGCATGCCGCTGGAGATCGAACAGGCGGCGGCGCTCGACGGAGCTGGCCCTCTTCGGATCCTCGTCCATATCGTCGCCCCGATCATCGTACCGGGCATCGTGGCGACGCTGATCATCGTCTCGGTCCTCGCCTATAACGAGTTCCTCTTTGCCTCCGCCTTCACCTTTTCCGACGAGACGCGCACGCTTCCTGTCGGCATCTCGCTGTTCCAGGGGGATCGGCTGGTCAATTTCGGCCAGATGGCAGCCGCCTCGCTCGCCGGCATCACACCGGTCTATCTGGTAGCGCTCTTCCTGCAGCGTTATCTCGTGACAGGTCTCGCCCACGGCGGCCTCAAATGATCACCGCAGACGGCTCGAAACGCTTGCACTTCAAGCGCGAACAGGCTACATACTGAACCAGATGGTTCAGTATGTAAGCCCTCCCCTCGATCTCTCGTTTGCGGCGCTGTCCGATGCGACCCGCCGCGGGATCATCGATCAGCTTGGGTGGGGGGACGCGTCGATCAGCAGTCTTGCGGACAGGTTCCAGATGACGCTGACCGGCATGAAGAAGCACGTCCAGGTTCTCGAGCGGGCGGGGCTCGTCGTCACACAGAAGGTCGGACGGGTGAGAACCTGCAAGCTTGGGACACGCGGCCTCAAGGCGGAGGCCGAGTGGATCGAGGCGCATCGCAAGCTCTTCGAGGCCCGCTTCGAAGCCTTGGACGAAATCATCAGCGAGATGCAACAGGAGGGAAGCGATGACTGAGCAGGTTAACGGTGCAGGTGGTGCTGAGAACCGCACGTCGGTCGAGCGCAGAGGGGATCGCGAACTCCTGGTAACCAGGACATTCAATGCGCCTCCGGGTACGGTTTACAGGGCGTGGAGCCAGCCCGAGCTGTTCCGGCGCTGGTGGGTGCCAAAGTCGGTATCCGGCATTTCGCTCGTCTCGTGCGAGATGGACGTGCGTACCGGCGGCAAATATCGGCTGGAATTCGGCGCCGGCGGTTCGGACACCATGGCCTTCTACGGCAAGTATCTCGAGGTGGTGCCGAACGAGCGCATCGTCTGGACCAACGACGAGGGCGAAGAGGGCGCGATCACGACCGTGACCTTCGAGGACCAAGGCGGGAGGACACTCCTGACTTTCCACGAAGTCTATCCGTCGAAGGAGGCGCTCGAGGAAGCCCTACAGGGCTCGGCCACCGCATTGCCGGAGCAGTTGGAGCAGCTCGACGAATTGCTGTCCAGCCTAGGCGAGTAGCGCCGGTCGGGAAAATCGCCTCGAGAAACCGTCTGCTCGTGGGAAGTGACTCCGCCACCCGCCGGAGCCAGGCGCGTTCCCGGACATTCACCCTTAATCCAAATGTAGCCAATGCTAACCTTGATCAGGGCGAAGCCGCCTTCCCGCGGCCGAGCTCGAAACTGCGCCACCCCAAGCTTGTGCAGCCGCAAATTACTTGACTGACATTATCAAGGATTATACGCGCTTCGGCCAGTTTTCTGCCATTCGAAGCGCGAGCATGACCCCCGCCGACTTGTTTCCTGAAATCGCTCGCGCCGATCAGCGCCCGGCCCTTATCTTCGCCGACGGACGGACGCTCTCCTACGCCGACCTCAATGCCCGGACGCTGCGCTTTGCCGAGCGGCTGGGACGGGGGGAAAAGCGGCTTGTGGCGATTTCGGCTGACGTTTCGGAACATGTGATCGTCGCCTATCTCGGCGCGCTGCGCGCCGGCCATGCCGTGGCGATGCTGCCGCCCTGCGATGACAGGCTGTGGCAAGAGTTTCTGTCGGCCTTTCGGCCTGATTTCACCTACCGCCCCGCCGGCGGCCGCTGGCGGCTCGTCCAGGAAAGCCGGCCTCAGCAAAGCGACGCGCCGCTGCATCCGGATCTCGCCCTGCTGCTGATGACCTCAGGCAGTTCCGGGCTCGCGAAAGCCGTGCGCCTGTCCTATGCCAATCTTGAAGCCAATGCGCGTGCGATTGCCGGTTATCTCGAACTCTCCCCTGCCGACAGAACCGCGCTCGTCCTGCCGCTTCATTATTCCTACGGCCTCTCCGTCATCCATTCCCACCTCGTTGCCGGCGGCAGCATCTTCATTCCAGGCGTCTCGGTGGTGAGCGAGGAATTTGCAAGACTGCTCGGCGAAAGCGGCTGCACCAATCTTTCGGGCGTGCCCTATTCCTATGAGCTGATGGAAAGGACGCGCTTGCGAAGCCACGAGCTGAAGGCGCTGCG
The DNA here is from genome assembly GCF_002531955.1 of Rhizobium sp. M10. NCBI lineage: Bacteria > Pseudomonadati > Pseudomonadota > Alphaproteobacteria > Hyphomicrobiales > Rhizobiaceae > Rhizobium > Rhizobium sp. M10. The sequence goes on from NZ_NWTA01000008.1 coordinate 80,796, forward strand.
CTTCATGACGGTGGCCGGCGGACGGCTGGCGCCCGAGCTCATCCGCCTCTACCGCGACCATATGCGCGCGAACGGCGGCCGCTTCTTCGTCATGTACGGCCAGACCGAGGCAGCCGCCCGCATCGCCTTCGTGCCGCCGGAAAGCCTGGGCGACAATGAGGAGCGGATCGGCATCGCCATTCCCGGCGGCAGCCTCAGCCTCGTCGGCGATGACGGGCATCCGCTCGACCGAGCTGACGTTGCCGGAGAACTCGTCTATGCCGGCCCGAACGTGATGATGGGCTACGGCACTGACCGCGCCGATCTTCAGCGGGGCGCCGAGGTCGCGGCATTGAAGACCGGCGATATCGCCATGCGCGACGAGGACGGTTTCTTCCGGATTGTTGGCCGCAAGAGCCGTTTCGCCAAGGTCGCCGGGCTCCGGATCGGCTTCGATATCATGGAACAGGTTCTGGCCGAGGAGGGAATCGCGGCTGCCGTTGTCGGTGACGATCACGGTCTGCAGGCCTATGTGACCGAGGCCGCTTCCGCCGATCGGGCGCTGGGAATGCTCGTCGAAGCGAGCCATCTTCCGGCGAGCCTGGTCTCCGTCAGGGCGCGACAAGAGCTGCCGAGGCTTGCCTCCGGCAAGATCGACTATGCCGGTCTCAGCGAAGAGATGCTGACGACGCGCCAAACGAGCCGCGCCGCGGCGGTCAGCGTGCTCGATGCCTATATCAGGGTCTTCTACCCCCACAATGTGAGCCGCAGTGACAGTTTCGTCTCGCTCGGCGGCGATTCCCTCCGCTTCCTGCAATTGACGATGGAACTCGACAGGCTTGGCATCGAGCTGCCGGAAGGCTGGGAGCAGACGGCGATCGCCGAGCTCGATATCGGCCCGCGGGTGGCACGGACCGATAGCGCCGAGGTCAGGGCGCTGCCGACCGATCTGGTGCTGCGGGCGATCGCCATCCTGCTCGTCGTCACCCATCACGAAATGCTCTGGCCCATTCCCGGCGGATCGGGCGTGATGCTGCTCCTCGTCGGTTTCAGCCTGGCACGTTTCCAGTCGGGCCATTTCCTCGCCGGCAATTTTCGCCAGGCGCTGCGGCCGGCAATCAATGTTCTCATTCCGTATTTTCTCATCGTTGCCGCCTATGGGCTCGCCTGGCGCACCGTTCCCTGGGCCTCGGTCACGCTGACCGGCAATTTCGGCTATGCCGAGCCGGAGCGCCACGAGATGCTTCCCTATCTCTACTGGTTCATCGAAGCCTATGCGCAGACGCTTCTGGTCTTCTCGCTGATTTTCGCCGTGCCTGCGGTGCGAAGGCTGGCGCGATCGCAAGCCTTTGCCTTCTCGCTTGCCCTCCTGGCGCTGGCGGTCGCGGCGCGGTTTTCGCTGCCGCTCCTCTTCGATGTCGGCAGGCGGCAGATTTTCACCATCTACTGGGGCCTGCATCTCGGCATGTTCGGCTGGTGCGCCGGCCTTGCCGGCAAGAAGACGCAGCGGATCGTCCTGACGGCGGTTGCCGCCGCCGTGCTTGGTTATCTCGCCTTCTGGGAGACGCTCTGGATCGGAACGACGGTCAAATATCTGACGATCTTCGCAGCGCTTCTCGCCCTTCTCTACCTGCCGCGCATTCACTTGCCCGCGCGGCTGGGGCGTCTCGTGACGCTGATCGCCGTCTCGGCCTTTCCCACCTACCTGCTGCACCGTTTCGTGCCGGAACTGCTGATGCCGCAGACAGCGGCCGTGCTGCCGGCTCCCCTCTTTCATCTGCTGGCGATATCAGGTGGCCTGGCGCTCGGCGTCATCGCCAACAAAATCGCGGCCGACCTTCGCAATCTGCTTGGCGGGATAGCAATGGCCCGCGGCACGGGCGGACGTACTGTCATGGCGGAGACTGTCTGAACCGCAAGCGAACAGCAGAATATATTAGCGGTACCGCACGAAAAGCTTGCATGCAGGCATTAAATCGGCTGTCCTGAGTATGGCTTCAGTGGTGTTGGGCGCCCCGCTATGAAAACCCTCGACGCACGAATTCGGTTTACAGGTGAGCGGCGACAGGTCACTGCCCTTTTCTATGACATTGTCGGCTCCACCGAGCTCTTGTTGCGCAGCGAGCCGGAGAAATTCTTCCGGTCTGTCTCGGCGTTACATCAGAGCGCCGAAGCGGTCATCAGGAAACACGGGGGATTTCTTCATCAGCGGCTCGGCGATGGCGGATGCTGCTTCTTCGGCTATCCCGAACAGTCCGAGGATGCCGCTGAAAGCGCGGTGCGCGCTTCTCTGGAACTGCTGCGCGTCGCGGCCGGGGCCGAGACTCAGACCAAGGCCAAGGCGCGCAGGCCGTTCCGGCTGCGGATCGGGGTTGCCACCGGGCTCGTCGTCTTCTCCACGCAAGGCGATGAGATCGTCGGCACGGCGCCGGTTCTGGCGGCACGGCTGCAAGCCGAGGCCGATCCAAATTCCGTCCTTGTCGCCGATTCGACCGTCCAGCTCACCCGGCAGAAATTCGATTACAGCCTGCTGCGGGAGGCAAGGCTGAAAGGCTTCGAACATCCGATTGCGCTCTGGCGCCCGCAGGAGCGCGACCAATCGGCCCCGGAACCATCGCCGTCCCAGGGCCAGGACAGGCCGATCCGCGGCCGGGAAAAGGAGCTTGCCGCCCTTTCCAGCGCCTGGAATTCGGCGCTCGGCGGCAAGGGAAGCCTGATCGCCGTCGTCGGCGAGGCCGGCATCGGCAAATCCAGGCTGGTCGGCGAATTCGCCGAAAATCTGCGGCCGAGCGCGCATGAGACCGTGATCTTCCAATGCGGCAGGCGCCTGGAGAGCCAGCCGCTGCATCCATTCGTTTCGTTTCTCGAACGGCTGGTCGCCGACCCCGCGGTCCTGAAGGATGGCGACAACGACGCCTTCATGCGGGCTCTTCAAGCTTCCGGCCGACAGCTCGATGCATCCGTCGCCGACACCATCCTCGCATTCACCGCCGACCGTTCGCCGGCGATGTCGCGCAATATCCGCGTCTCCGATCTCTCCGGGCGCGCCTTCCGGCGGAAGGTCATCGAAGCCGCCGCCGACATTCTGACATGCAAGGCGGCCGGTCTCCCGACGCTCCTCATCTTCGAGGATGTGCACTGGGCCGACGACATGACGCTGGAGCTGATCGACAGGCTGGGATCGCTGGCGGCCGAGCTTCCGATCCTGGTCATTCAGACATCGAGAATCCGACGATCTCTCGCGGTCGCCAGCGAGATCGAATTGCCGGGGCTGACCGCGGCCGCGGTTCGCGATCTCGTCGCCTCGATCTGGCGGGAGCATCCCCCGCCCGGCCTGTCGGATTTCATTCTCGACCAATGCGACGGCATGCCGCTCTATGCGGAAGAACTGGCCAGTTTCTTCCGCGGCAGGCAGCCATTGGGCAAATCGCTCTCGGAATGGAAAGGGCTGCTGAGGGAAGGCGGCGTCACCTCGCTCAACGATCTGCTGTCGGCCAGGCTCGCCGCGACCGGTTCGGCACGCCGGGCGGCGCAATTTGCCAGCGTCATCGGCCGCGAATTCAGCATCTCGCTGCTCACCTATCTCCTCGAAGGAGTCAGCCGCCGCAGCGTCGACGTCGATATCGAGCAGCTTCTGTCGCAAGGCATCATCGAGCGTTCGACCACCTCGCACGGCTCCTATCAGTTCCGGCACGTGCTGGCGCAGGAGGCGGCCTATAGCAGCCTTCTCAAGAGCGACCGGCGCCGCATCCACCGGCGGATCGCCGATCTCCTGATCGGCGAAGGAAAGCCCAGCCTGCCGGCGGCAATCGCCGCCTGGCAGTGTGCCGAGGCAGGCCTGCACGACGCTGCCGCCCGATTTGCCCTGGCGGCGGCGGAGGCAAGCGTTCTCCGCTCCGCCATGCAGGAGGCGAATGTCTCGCTCGAACTCTGTGCCGAGGCGGTCGGCAACCTTTCCCGGCGCCACCCCGACCGCACCGAACTCGCGCTCAGCCTGTTCGAACTTCAAGGCGTCGTGGCAAGCGCGCTCGAAGGCGAGGGCTCGCAGAGCGCGCGGCGGGTCTATGCCAGCGCCATGCAGCTTCTGCGCAAACAGCCCTCGGCCGTGCGCGTCAAACATTTCCCGGTCTATTGGGGATGGTGGTTCACCGCCCCCAACATTCTGACCCAGCAGTCACGCGCGCGCATTCTCATCAGCGACATGCAAGCCGTCGAGGATCGGGAGACGCGGCTTCAATCCTATCACTGCGGCTGGGCGACGAGCTTCCACGCCGGCGAGCACGGCTTTTGTCTCGACTGTGTCGCCAAGGGCCTCGCGCTCTACGATCCGGAAAGCGCGGTGCGCAATCGGGCCTTCTTCGGCGGCCATGACGCCAAGGTCTGCGGCCTCGGCGAGAGCGCGCTTTCCTATCTGCTGCTCGACGACGCCGAGGCGAGCGAACATGCGATCGGACAATGCCTGGAATGGGCGAACGCCACCGATCACGCCGGCAGCATGGTGCACGCGCTCTATTACGCCATGGTGCTTGCCCGCTGCCAGGGCCGCTATGACGAGGTCCATGCACTCGGCGAACAGATGCTGTCGCTCGCCGAGCGGCACGGGCTGGCGGCAAGCCAGGCGCGGGCCAACATGTATTGCGGCTGGGCGGAGCTGATGACCTCGTCGGCAGCCGGCGGCGAAGAGCGTTTTGCCGGCGGCCTGGCGCTCCAGCAGCAATTGGGCACCGACGACAATTTTTCCATGCACAGCGACATGCATGCGCAGGTGCTGCGGCAGCGCGGCCGGTCCGCCGAAGCCCTGGCGACCGTCCAGAATGCGATCAATGTCGGGCGCAGCAGCGGCCAATCGTTCTGGCTCGCCGAACTCTACCGCCTCAGCGCCCAACTGAGAGACGATCTGAACGAGCCGCCCTCATCGATCAGACGAGACCTGACACGCGCCATCCAGATTGCCGAAGGACAAAAGGCCGCCTGGCTGGCGGAAAGAGCAAAGCAAAGCCTGGACGGACTGCCGCGGCCCTAGAACAGGATGATTTTAGGCCCGGTCGGCCTAAAATCTGAATCCTGTTCTAAATTAAAGAGTTAGCATGATGTCGTCCGAAAACCGCTCACGCTTTTCGGCATCATGCTCTAGCAGAGATGGAAGGATGTGATGGACGAAGCGACGCTCGATAACATCCTTGATATCATCTTGAAGACCGAGCTCCCCTCGCCTCCCGATCCCCGGCAGACGGTGCAGCGCATCCTCGCGCGCAGACAGGATTACGGCATCACCAGGCTCGGTTCGATCACCGGGCTCGACTGGATCGGCGTCCCGGTTGTCCAGGTCGTGCGGCCGCGCTCACGCTCGGTCGCCGTCAGCCAGGGCAAGGGGCTGACCCTTCCGCTGGCGGCGATATCGGGCCTGATGGAATCCCTGGAAGGCTGGGCCTCGGAGCGGATTGATCAGGAGCGCATCGTCACGGCAAGCCTGCGCGCCATGAATGCACGGGGAGACTGGTCGCACCTCGGCATCGGCCGGGACGAGGCGATGCTCGCCTGGATTGCCGGGCTGGATCTCTTTTCGGGGCGGCAAATGGCCGTTCCGCTTGCTCTCGTCGATACCGCCTATATCGTCCCGTCGCCGCATCCCCATTGGATCGCCCGCGACACGACGGGCCTCGCCGCCGGCACGAGCCTGCAAGGCGCTGTCCGGCATGCCTGCCTGGAGATCCTGGAACGGCAGGCCCGCTGCACGGCGATGAAGACCCCGCATTTCTTCGACCGCTTCCAGATCGACGCCCGGTCGGTGCAATCGGGAAACGCCGGCGACATCATGCGGCAGCTCTCCAAGGCAGGTTTTGTCGTCGGGATCTGGCAGATCCCGGCGCCGCACGCCCTGCCGATCTACTGGTGCCACGTGATGGAAGATGCCGGCAGAGCCCCTTTTGCGCCGCTGCCGGCCGAAGGTTTCGGCTGCGATATCAGCCATGATGGCGCGCTGACCAGCGCCTTGCTGGAAGCCTGCCAGTCCCGCCTCGGCGTCATTTCGGCAGCGCGCGACGATATCAGGACGGAGCTTTATAATTATGCCGACGCCGAGGAATTGGCCGCCTGGCGCCTGCAACTCGCCAAAGCGGGCCGCTCCATCCCCAAGGACTGTTCTGCGGCCGAAGAGCAATCCCTTGCGCCGGTCATCGAGGCATTGAAGCTCGCCGGCGCGCATGCAGCCGTCCTGGTGGTTCTTCATTCGGATGACCGCATTCCGCTGCACGTCGTCCGCGTCGTTGCGCCGCCGCTGGAAACCAATCCGGAGGCCGATCTTGCGGGATGATATCGTGGTTTTTCTCGGCCCTACCCTCTCTGAGCCGCAAGCCCGGACCTATCTGGATGCGATCTACCTTCCTCCCGTCGGCTGCGCGGACATCGTGCGGGCCGTGGCCAAATATGCGCCTGCGGCGATCGTGCTGGTCGACGGCGTCTTCGGCCAGCTTCCGGCCGTCCGCCATCAGGAAATCCTGTGGGCGATGGCCCGCGGCGTGCGCATCTACGGCGCCGCCAGCATCGGCGCGCTGCGGGCCGCCGAACTCGCGCCACAGGGCATGATCGGCCACGGGCTGATCTACCGCTGGTACCGAAGGCACCCGCTCGCCGACGATGCCGACGTGACGGTGCCGATGGCGCCCGCAGCACTCGGATCACGCGCCCTCGGCGACGCCCTCATCGACATCAGGCTGACGCTCAAGAAGGCCGAACGCGCCGGCGTCATCGAAAGACGGCTGCGATGCAATCTCGAAACTCTGGCGCGCGCGCTTCATTTCAGCGAAAGATCCTTCCCGAAGCTGCTGGAGGCGGCCGAAAACAATTGTGCCGCCGCGGACGAAATCGAAGCACTAAATGCCTGGCTGCAAGCCGGAGCGGAAAGCCGGAAGTGCCGCGATGCGGTAAATCTGCTGAAATATCTCGCCGATCAAAAGATCAACCGGCTGAATGAAGACATTCATTTTGCATTTGAACTTACGGAATCATTCGCCAACGACATGGAGTACTACAACATGCTCGATAGTCTATTGCCGAAAGGCACGTAGTACTGGTATAGTCGACGATCGCTTGACGTTGGGCAACGAGCGGTGGGGGCAGCATTGGATGCCATCACGCATATCGAGGGCGCAGGCCACGGGGCAGCTCCAGAGCGGCCGCTCGGGACACGTTTCCTCGTCTTTCCCCAGCCATCCTTCATTCCCGGTTACGAGAAACCCGAAGTGGTGTGGATCGGGCCTTCGGCAGGACCGATCCTGGCGGGACCGTCCGACGCCCGCATCTATGTGGCAAATCCGCTCGAGGCGAAATCGCCCTACGCCGCGCCCTATATCCCGCCCTATCCCGGCCTGCTGCAGCCGCCGGCCGAACCCGGCCCCGACGGCCATTTCGATCACATCGGGCCGGGCTCACCGGCCTTCCTTGCAACGCACAGCTATGCCTGCACCCGCCGCGTTCTCGACATCTGCGAGGGCTATCTCGGCCGCTCGATCGTCTGGTTCTTCCAGCCGACGCTGGAACGGCTGGAAATCGTCCCCCGCATCCCGCATTGGCAAAACGCCCAATCCGGCTTCGGCTTTCTCGAACTCGGCGAAAGCGAGGAACACGGCGCGCCATCCTGTTTCGCGCTGAATTTCGATGCGGTCGCCCACGAAATGGGCCACCTCATTCTGCTCAGCGAACTCGGAATCCTCGAAGGCGACGGAGCGGCCTGCGATTTCTTTGCCTACCACGAAGCGATCGCCGATTTCATCTCGCTGCTCGGACTGCTGCACTTCGACACCGCGCTCGACCGGCTGCTGCGCCGCACCGGCGGCAACCTGCTGCTGCACAACGAACTCGACAAATTTGCCGAGCTCAGCGACGAGAAACAGCTGAGATCGCTCAACAACTCGCTTCGTATCGGCGATGTCAGCCAGGAAGTGCACGACCGCTCAAAGCCCTTTGCATCAGGCCTCTTCGACTGCCTCGTCGAGGTCTATCAGTCGCTGCTCTTCGAACGCGGCGTGTCGGATATCGATCCGAGGCGCTTCAGCGACCTGCGCCAGCAGATGGCGCCGGCGCTGATCGAAGAAGGGTTGCGCGGCCACAGAGCCTCTTACGAGCTGGCCCATTTCGCCGCGAAGTCCGCCCTGCAGGAGGCGCGCGACATCATCGGCCAAGCGCTCATTCGCTCCTGGAAATACCTCGATCCCGACAGCCTGACCTTCGAAGCGGCGGCCCTGGCCTTCCTCGAGGCGGCGAGCCGCGGGCGCGGGGTCTCCTATCTCGACCAGCTTGACGATTGCATGAGGTGGCGCGGCATTCTCTAACCAACGACGGGAGGCATCGATGACAGACGAAAGCGTTCCAGCACCCTCACTTTCTGGGCGCCGCTATAAAGCGGATGAGATTATACTTTACGGCATAGATTTGAATGACGCTAACGGCATCGCCCATCTGGATGTCGGGCTTGTGAGTAAAGCAGAGCTGCAAATTAAGCTGCATGCCGGAAGAGTAACCGGCTACACAGTGCTTGCTTATGGCTACGCTTTCGAGGGCCATTGCTACAGGCTGGATTCAACCCGCATTTTTATTATCACCGGCCCAGATGCCGAGGAGGCCAAGGGCTGCGGCTTTGACAAAGATCTGGGTTACCAAATGTGGCGGATCACCGCATCTGAACAAATCCTCGAAATTACGACGGCCTTTGGCGACGCAAGGAGCCTCATTCTGGATTCGCAGTTGCCAGGCAAGAGGTCGCCTAGTTCCTACGCCATCACCCTGAGAATGGCGCATCGCAATGGTCGCCTCAATAACGAGTAGGTCGAGTCTACAGCAACGGGAGGGCAATTATGCCATATAAGGTTGATGTTTACATTTCGAAAGCCTACGCTTCGCTCACAGTGAAAGACTGGCTTAGCGATAGTCCCTGCGTCGACACTAAGACGGGTACGAAACTCGAGAAGGTTGCCGTAAATCACCCGACTACCTTCTATGTACTGATCGGGCACAGTAACGGCGTGGGCGGCGTCACCGTTTACGAAACGGTGCCAAATGTCGATCCGGTGCCCTCCGATTACGAAATTCCGCTTGAACTCGATGAGACTGGAACAATCACGTTTCCCAAACCAAAGCGCGTGTTGCAAAGCGATCTCGACGCCCTAGACGCAAAGGTAAATGCTCTGCAACCAATCGCGGGCAATAAACGCGGGAAGTAGCGCGCTCGAACGCCGATAACCCTACGCCGCTCGCACCCTGTCGCGGCCGCTCATCTTGGCGGCATAGAGCGCCTCGTCGGCGCGCCGATAAAGCTCCGAGACGCTGTCTGACGGGAGGCAGGCAGCGATGCCGGCGGAGCAGGTGTAGCTGAAATCGGGCGAGTCAGCGAGCGGCCGGGAAAAGCGGATCACCGTCAGCATGCGCTCGATCATGGCGATGGCGTCCTCCTGGCCGGTTGCCGGCATGACGAGGAGGAATTCCTCGCCGCCGACCCGGCCGAAACAATCGTTGCGGCGCACATTCTGATGAATGCGATGGGCGAAATCGCGCAGGACGAGGTCGCCGGCGTGGTGGCCGAGCCGATCGTTGATGCGCTTGAAATTGTCGATGTCGAAGACGGCAAGGCAGCCGCTGCCGCCACCCCGGGCGGCGGCCAGCATGTCGTCGACGCGGGCCATGACGAAGCGGCGGTTGGCGACGCCGGTGAGCTCGTCGGTATAGGACGCCTTGATCGCCTGGTCCCGATCCTGCCGGACCGTCCGGCCCTGCGCTCTCAACCGCGTGATGTCGCTGGCGATACACAACATCCAGCCGTTCTGCTGGACCGTCTCCGTCATCCACAGCCAGCGGCCGTCGCACAAATCGGTCTCGAAGGCGCGATAGCCGATCTTGCCGCGGCGCGACTGGGTCGAGCGCAGCCACGCCTCGAAATTGTCGGTCCGAAGGACCGTGCCCCGGTTCAGCTCGAAATTGCGCCGCATGAGATCCGGCCAGAGCGGCGTCTCGTCCGGTTCGATGAAATAGGCCGAACGAAAGGCACTGTTGGCATATTGCAGCCGGTCATCCCCATCATAGACCGCAATCAGCGTTTCGGTGTGTGCGGAAAGATTGAGAAGCTGTTCGACGAGCGCGTCCATACCCTACCCTGTCTGGTTGTCCTGGCATGACATGGCGCAGAAATCTTACGAGGAAAGGGCCGGTTGCGGCAAGCAATGGTGCCACCCGTGATTACGGAAACGTCAACGAGAACAGCTCGCCGCGACCGGCTTCACCGCAGCGCGCTATTGAGATCATGCAGCCCGACCATCAGCATCATGGGATCGGATGGCGAGGGCAGGAAGCCGACCGCCTCATAGAAGGCGCGCGCGCCGTCGGAAATTGCATGCACCAGCAGGCCGCGGATTCCGAGAATTTCTGCGGCGTTGACCAGGCGCAGGCCCGCGTCGCGCACCAATGCCCTGCCGATACCGCGCCCCTGGTGGGATTGATCAATGGCAAGGCGGCCAAGCACGGCAACCGGAATCGGATCGGGCATGTTCCGCCGAAAACGACCAGGCGCTTCCGGTTGCCGCACCGCGCCGGAGGCGAGCGCGTAATAGGCGATGACCCGGCTCCCCTGGCAGACGACGAAGGTGCGCGATGCGCCACCTGCCTGATTGGCGCGGGCGCGGCGACGCAGCCATTCGTCCAGTTCAGCCACACCGCACCTGAATTCGCCCAGCTCATGATGATCGGCCAAAGGCGCCGGCCGGCTGAGGGTCACGCTTCATCCCACGGCGCTTTGGTGGACATCGTCCGTTTCAAACGTTCATTGGGCTCAGCCGGTGCATCAAGGCGGGCAAGATATTCGGCATAGGTTTCGGGGCTGACCGTGAATACAGTGCGGTCGAGCAGCACTTCCTCGGCGCGGCGCTCCGAAGCCTCCAGCATGAAGTCCGTGCGCGTCTTGCCAAGCAGTTCGGCGGCGCGGTCGATCAAATTGCGGGTCGCAGGCTTGATGCGCATGTTCAGCGGCACGCTTGCCTCAGGGCTTTTGTTCGTGGACGAGGCGGGCATGGGAAACTCCTATCTGGAGCCTTACAAATAGCGTAACGACACCATCTTTACAAGCATCGTAAAGATATCGCCGTTACGCTATCCCTCGTTCGCGCGGCGCAGGCCCCTATTTTCCCTCGGGCTTTCCCGTTTGTGTCGTCGCTGCCTTGACGCCGCCCTGCTGCAAATCCGCCCCGTCCGCAACAATGGCGGCCGCCTCGTCGAGCAGGACGTCCTTTGCCTTCTTGCGGGCGTTTTCCATGGCGATATCGGCGCTCAGGCTGCGCTCGTCCGACTGCAGGCCGTCATCTCCGGTCGGATCCTCGCCGTCGCTCGCCTCGGCCCGATCCTTGAACCGCTTCTCGCGGGCCGCCGCTTCCTTGCGGCGTTCGGCTTCGTTCAGCGACACGACGCCTTTTTCGCGCTGCGCCTTCAGCTCGGCAATGTCCTCGATCAGGCGCTGGAAATCCGGATCGCTCTTGACCCGCGCGTCATGACGGCTTTGCAGGGCCGGCACCAACGCCGCGACATCGCCTTCCGGCGTATATTTCGCCGGCTTGATCTCTGCCCAAGGCAGGGCATTGTCATAACTCGTCTCGCCGAAGCTCGCCGGATCGGACAGGCCCGGCAGGCTGATATCGGGGGTGACGCCGCGCAGCTGCGTCGTGCCGCCATTGACCCGGAAGAACTGCGAAATCGTCACCTTCAGTTCGCCGAGCTCGGGCTTGCTGTTGTGAACCACCTCGTCGAGATCGACGACCGTCTGCACCGTGCCCTTGCCGAAGCTGGGTTCGCCGATGATGACGCCGCGTCCATAATCCTGGATGGCCGCGGCAAAGATTTCCGACGCCGAGGCCGAGCCGCGGTTGATCAGCACGCCCATCGGGCCCGTCCAGGCGGGTGCTGCAAAATCCGCGCTCTTCACCACGATCTTGCCGTTGCTGGCGCGCTGCTGAACGACCGGGCCCTTGCCGATGAAGAGGCCGGTGAGATCGATCGCTTCGTCGAGCGAGCCGCCGCCATTGTTGCGCAGATCGATGAGAACGCCGTCGACATTCTCCTGGCTCAGTTCCTCGAGAAGCTTGGCGACGTCGCGGCTGGCGCTCTTATAATCCTTGTCGCCTTTGTTCTTGGCGTCGAAATCCTCATAGAAGACCGGCAGGGTGATGATGCCGATCTTGCGGGTGGCATCGCCCGCCTTGACCGACAGCACCGTCTTCTTGGCGGCTTGCTTGTCGAGGCTGATCTTGTCGCGCACCAGGCTGACGACGCGATGCGTGGCATCGGCGCCGGCATCCGCCGGCAGGATATCCAGGCGCACGACGGAGCCCTTCTTGCCGCGGATCATTTGCACGACCTCGTCGAGGCGCGTGCCCACCACTTCCTTGATCGGCCCGTCCTTGCCCTGGCCGACGCCGGTGATGCGGTCGCCGACGGCAAGCTTGCCGGAGAGCTGCGCCGGCCCGCCGGGCACGAGCTCACGGATCGTCGTGTAATCGTCGCGCTCCTGCAGCACCGCGCCGATGCCGAACAGCGAAAGCTTCATCGAGACATTGAAATCGGCCGAAGCGGCCGCCCCGAAATAATCCGTGTGCGGATCGACCGCGTTCGAATAGGCATCCATGAACGACTGGAAAACGTCGTCGCTCTTGAACTTGTAGGCGCGCTCGAGCGTGTTTTCATAACGCTTGTCGAGCGTTTCGCGAATGGCCGCATCGGTCTTGCCGCCGAGCGTCAGCCGCAGCCAGTCGCTCTTGACGCGCTTGCGCCAAAGCTCATTGCTCTCGGCTTCCGACTGCGGCCAGGGCGCTTTCTCGCGCAGCACCGCATAATCTTCCTTCACGCTGAAATCGAACCCCTGCTTCAGAAGGCTGCGCGCATAGCTCATGCGGTCGGCAACGCGCCGTTCATAAGCATTGAAGATCGCAAACGGGATCTTCAGATCCTTTCGCTCGATCGCATCGTCGATCTTGCTGCGGTCCGCCATGAACTTGTCGATATCGGCCTGCAGGAAAAGCATGCGATCCGGATCCAGCGCCTTGATGAACCCATCCATCACCCTCGCCGACAAGGCGTCATCGAGCGCCACCGGCTTGTAGCTGTAGCGCGACAGAAACTGCGCGCTCAACAAAGCCGCATCCGCCTGCCGCTCCAGCGGCTTCAAAACAGGCGGCGGTGCAACTTCAGCATATGCGGACGGCGCAATTGCAAGAAATGCACCAAGAAAAACGTAGGCTATGCGCATTCAGCGTGGATCCAATTCTTATGCGTGCTTTGTCGATGGGCGATTTAGGTGGCGCAATTATGGTTCTTTGGCAAGCGGGTGGCAAATGGAATGGTTTGAGGAGCCGCGAAACTGTTCGGAATGAAGGACAGGAGGCAATGAAGCGTATGGGAACGGATCGTCGTCGTGTTCTGGGCGGCCGGAAGCATTCGTTCTCGCCCGCTCTACGCAATTTTGGATCGATGATGGGAAAGCGCGGTTCATTGGGCCAAGCCGCGGACGTCTCAGACGTGAATACCGGGCGTGGATTTCATCACCAAATGGTGCTATTTTCAACACCAGGATCAGGAGCCCGACCATGCGATCAACCATCAATCTCGACGACGCCCTCATGGAAAGGGCCAGGGCCCTAACCGGCACGAAAGAAACCGCCACTCTGGTCCGCCAAGCGTTGGAGACGCTTGTTCGTGTGGAGTCGGGAAAACGCCTCATCGCCCTCGGCGGAACTATGCCGGATGCGGAGGCAGCTCCACGCCGCCGGAGCGCAGCTCGCAAGTGATACTTGCCGACAGTTCCATCTGGATCGATCATTTCCGGCATGCCGATTCGGAGCTGCGCAGGATTATCGAGGACGATTGTCTCCTATGCCATCCAGCTGTGATCGGAGAGCTCGCACTTGGCAGCCTGCGGGATCGCAGTAACGTGATAGCTTTCCTGGCGGCCCAGCGCGAAGCGTTCGTCGCGACGCACGACGAAGTCATGATGATGATCGATCGCCACGCCATTTTCAGCATGGGCATTGGCTACACAGATGCCCATTTGATGGCTTCAGTTCTCCTCGATCAGCGAGCGGCCTTATGGACCAGAGACAAGCGTCTGCGGGCAGCGGCCGAAAAGGCGGGGGCGTCACTGCACACCCCTGGCAATGCGTAAGCAAGCCCCCAACTGCGGGCTTGTGCGACTACAACTGCAAACATTTCAGGCACGTAACGGCGGGCGTGAGCCCGGCTCTGTGAACGAGCATGAAGTGGCGCGAGCGTCTCAGTGTGCGGTGCCCGATTTCTCCTTTGCCTTCACAATGGCGTCCGCTTCCTTGCCGTATAGTTCCTCGAAGTGATCGAAGGTCTTGGAAAAATAACCAATACCCTGCGTCGCCGAGCGCAGCGCCCGCGCCAGATCTTCAAGTGCGCCGCCCGGAACGAGCGCCCGGAAGATGTCCCATCCCTTGGCGGTTTCATCACGGTCGAAGCCGAGAACCTGACCGTTGAGAGCGGCGACGATCTGGACAAGGCTGCCGGAATAGACCGACGGGATGTGGAACTCCGTGCGGAAGACCGGCTGCATCAAGACGGGCGATCCTTCGGAAAGCGCCTGTCGCACCCCCATTCTCGACGCAGTCCGGAAGGCGTGTTCCGAACTGTCGACGGCATGGTGCTGACCATCCAACAGCGTTACGCCGACATCGATGACTTCGAAGCCCAGCGGTCCTTTCTCCATCGCTTCGCGCGCGCCCGCTTCGACGGCGGGGAAGTAATTGCGCGGAACGGCGCCGCCCTTGACGGTTTCGCCAAAGGTGAAGCCCTGGCCGCGCTCGTTGGGGTGAATGCTCAACTTCACGTCCGCGAATTGCCCGGCACCACCGGTCTGTTTGCGATGGCGGTAATGAACCTCCGATGGTTTGGCGATCGTCTCGCGGTAGATCGGGCTGGGCGTCCGCTCGGTCACGGAGATGTGAAAGACTTCGGCCAGCGTTCGGCAGAGATCACGCAGATGCACCGGCCCCTGGGCGCGGACGAGTTGAGCGCCCGTGCCTTCCTCCTGCAAGACTTTCAGGCCGCGATCCGTCTCGGAAAGTTTCGCCAGCGTTTCGGAAAGTTTGTTTTCATCGCGCTCGCTGCCCGGAACCAGGATCCTTTCAAGCATCGGCGTGGGTGGTTCCGTCCACTCAGGCGGGGCGACCACCGCGCCGGAGGCCAACAGCGAAGGGACAGACAGGTGGTCGGACTTGACGGTCGCGAAGACATCTCCCGGCGCAGGCAGAACCGCCGAATTGGACCGCCCGTTGGCGAGATTTTGGACGGCGCCGAGGCTGGAGCCGCCCAACAATGCGCCTTGCCGCAGTCCCTCGCCAAGTGCGCGCACCAGCACCGTCTTGCCGATATTCTGGCGATGATAGGCATGGAAGCTCACGGCCACCAGCTTGCCTTCATCGACCGTTCCCCTCTGAGCGAGACGCTGCCTGAGAATCCCGACCGGCGGCGCCTCGTGGCGCAGCGCCTTCATCAGCCTCATCATGCCGTTGCCGTGACTTGCAGCACCGATCAGGACCGGGATAATCCTGTTTTCCCTGAGAACCCGGGATGAAATGGCATAGAGCGCGTCGCTGGATGGCTCGCGGTCCTCGATCAGTTCCTCGAGAAGCCAGTCATCAAATTCGGACAGGTGTTCCAGGAGCTCGGTGCGCGCTTCGTGCTCGCGTTCGGCAGTGCTTTCAGGGATTGCGATCAGCGCCGAAGTCTGGCCTTCCCGGTAGCGCCACGCCCGTTCCGAAATCAGATCGCAACTGCCAATGATCCTGTCGCCCTCGCGGATCGGGATCTGGCGAAGCAAAAGGGTGTGGCCGGCGTAGTCTTGAAGCGCGGCGATCACGTCCCTCAACCGCCCTCTCGGTTCGTCCATCCGGTTGACGAAGAGGATGCAGGGCGTCCCCGAGGCTTCGATTATCCGGAGATAGGGCGCGGCGAGCACGGCCTCTTCGGGTGCCGATGAAACGCACAATATGCAGGCGTCGCTGGCAAGAAGCGCGTGCTGCGCATGCGCCAACGCTTCGTTGGGTCCTGGCGCATCCAGTGCACACCACGCCTCGTTTCCGAAGGTGAATTCTGTGAGGTTCAATCCATAAGGGGAGCTGGATTTTCTCGGCGTCCCCTCCAGCGAGCCGAGCTTTTCCACGACTGTCGATTTTCCGGTCTGCGAAGGTCCAAGCACGGTAAAGCAGCGCATCGGCATTCCTCCAACTGCCAAAACACAATTTTCAGCCTTCATAGGATGCCCTGAACCGCTGCAAGGCGCCAGAGGTGTTCAGTTTGACAACACTCTGACCTAAACTAAGCGTTTATCGTCGTGTGTTCTGGGCGGCCCGAAGCATTCTTTCTCGCCCGCTCTATGCAATGCTGGATGAATGATGGAAAAGCGCGGTCATCGGGCCAAGCTATTTAACGACCGCAGGCAAGTGAGGATGACATTTTGCTGATGCTGACGCTGATGACGACGTGAAGGGCAATCGGCGCGCCCGTGAATCGGCTCTTACCACTAGGGTAAATCTACGTGCAAAACGTCCAAATCCATCTTGCCGGAAGCCAACGTATTGTAAGTGGGCAACGGCAATTTGCCCGTCTGCAGCCCGCCTCCGGAACGTTCCCAAGCAAAGAATGGCCCTGTTCTAAGCTTTGTGCGCCCGCGGCGTCGCCACAATGCAGCCTCGTACTTCGCTGAGGCGCGGACCGCACCATCTTTCGATGAAGACGCAAGCGCTTGAAGTAAGTCAACTGCCAGATCGCTTGTTGCCGAAAAGTACGGCATGCCAAGCCTGCGAGCTTGCACCAGAGCTTCAAGGCAACGCTGATCCAAACTAATCGTTGTCTTGTCGGTGGTGCTGGCAACCATCCAAGCCCAAACTACGTAGCCATCGCTTATTGGATCGAATTTTTTCCAGGGCCACGGTCCATCCCTAAGTCGCCTGGGAACAATACCTGCTCTGATATCAGCCAGCGCCCAAGACAAATCAGTCCACGGGTCGGCATTCAGCTTGGCTTGGTCTCGCGCCCGAAATCCCGAAACTTTTTCCACGCCGGGGTAAGGGCCACGCGACCCAGAAAGGACGAGCGCGAGACTGGGATCGGGCGCGATCAATCGCAGGGTAAGTTCCGGACCGAAGGCCGATCTAACGAGACGGATTTCCGTTTGGAGACCAGAGTCGAATTGAGGCAAGTTAACCTGCCACGCGGGATCGCCCTCAACGCTTACGCTCAATCGCAACCGTTCTTTCGGTCGGCGTGCGAGGGCGCTGAAATCGAGAATAAGTTGGTTTCCATCTTTCCGCGACGCGAGGCCATCGAAATCGTTGAATGCGCGCCAGCCTCCTCGTTTGGCAGAGGTCAGGTCTATGGAAAGCCCAATCGAGAAGCGCTTAGTTAGACGGGACGTGAGCGGCGTCATGGCGCTGGAGAACTGCTTCAAAGAGAACTCAGCCAAATTTGGAGATACCACCGGCACGAGATCTTCGTCGACCTCTTCGAGCACCGAGGCAGCTGTCCGAAAGGCTCTGTACGCTTCGATCCGACTTGGCCGGAAATTGCTCTCGACCGATGTCTGCCGTGGCTTGTCGCCGAGTGGCACGATCAAAGGACTGGGGCTGTCGCGGTAGACGTCAATTTTCGTGGTCAGCAATGCCCCGGTCGTCAGATCCTCTGCGTAACACAAGAATGTACCGGACTGTAGCTGGGTCTCGGCAACTCCGTCTTTGTCGCTTAGCAGATCGGCGCCAATATTGGCGCGTTCCATCGCGACCACTCGAAAGTGATAGGGGACAGGCGCCGGTGCGACGATCCGTATATTATGAAGATCCTGGTTGCCGGTCATTCCACGAGCTCCACGATCTGAGCCGGCGGGGCGGCGACGAAGACTTGATCTTGGTAGGCTGGATTTCCGTTTTGAAACCGCGCTGACGTTGTGTAGCGGGCAAGATCGGGATCGACCCGAAACCGCCATGCCAGTTCCCCATCATTCTTGGCAAAAACTCGCCCGTTGCCATCATTCGCTGTGACAGATACCGCGGCAAGCATATGGTTCTCTATCGCAGTACGCACCACGACGGGGATCTGCGGATGCGGTACCCTTAGCAGCTTAACATCTCTATTGAATTGCGTCAGGGATTCCGTTTGAAGATCCGTGTTGTTGAATGCCGCATTCGCAATGCGTCGCAATGTAAAAAGGATTTGTTGGCCAGTTACGACCCAACCATCGGAAGTTGTAAACTCGACGCTTGCCCCGCTCAATCCCTCGATCAATGCCTGGGTAAAGAAGGGAGGAGCATCACCGGCAGGTGCCCATGCGCTGGATCCCAGTCTAGACCCAGCCAACGAGACCGAGCTTGTGCGCCGTCGCGTCAAAGCCGTGATATCAGGCGTGATCAGAGGAGCGCTTTGGGCTCCGCCGATCTGCTGAAATACGGCGGGAATGACTTCCTGGCAGGCGTCAAGGAATACCCAGCAGCCATCAGCTTGCAAAGTTGGAAGTGCCGAGGCGAGTTGCGTGATGTTGATCGACTGGGCCCACGGTCTGTGGTTGATTGAACGTATGTCCTCCAGCACGGCGACGGCGGTCGTGTCGCTGTCTGTGATCCCATGTGATGCCATGTAGAAGAACATATGATCTCCCGGACGACACCGACCTATCCAGCGGTCGCCTGAGGCATGATAGTTCGGATCATTTGCGCGGTCGACGCTATCGTCGGCCCGAGGATCGTGCTCGATGACGCCAAGACCGAGAGTGTCCTGGCCAGCGGCCTGGGCCGGATCGGATAGCAGAACCTCGATGGAGCCGAGCGAAGCGATCAAGCTGTCAGCTCGATCAAGCAGGAACCGCACCATCGCTCGTGCGCCGGCGGCCGTGGCCAACCGATCTGCCGCCCCGTTGGGACTGAGGTTGGGAAAGCGCCCGCAGCCGATGATGAAAGCATGCGTCTGAGGCGCGTCGCCTTGTCGGAGGTAAACGGTTGTCACGCGACCAGCCCGAGGTCTTGCAGGCGGGCATTGAGCCGAGTGTAAAACATCGTGCTTGAGAAATACGCGCCATGGGCATCAAATATGCCAGCAACTGTGTCGACCGAGAAATCTTGCGTGTCTTCGAAGATCGGCCCCGTGATGAAGGAAAGGACGTCCATCTTATCAAAAGCATTCCACCAGTTCTTCACCGCTGCGGGCCGCGGCACGCGCTTGGCTTTGCCGGAATATTCAGCGGAGCTTGATTGATAAAGCTTCATTTCTTCAAACAGCGCGACCTGTGAGCCCACCGTCAAGAAGAGATCCACCTCGAGTTTGGTCCCGATGGCGGCAGATATGCCATCGACTGTTCCAGGACTTGACAGCAGATCATAGAGGATGACCCCGCCCATGCTGTGGCCGATCAGCACAAGCGGCTCGCTTGGCTCCTTGTCCTTGGCTGCCGCGATAATCGCATCGCAGACCCTGTCGCGGATATGAGTGCGAGCCTTGTCTTCTCGCAGATAACGGAAGACGTCGCCGATGAAAATCGCAAGACCTGGTGTGACCTTCTCACGGCCCGCGCGTGCGAATGGGCTGTTGACGAGATTTGAGGCTCCGCTCTTCAGCTTGTCGGCCGCGGCTTTCACCTTGTCGAGCAGCCCCAAACCTTGAATGGCAGCTCCGGCTTCGGCCTCCTTGCGGAGCCTGTCACAAAACTCTGCGTCGTCGGCTACGGTAGATAGCCATCCCGGCTTCGGCTGAGCCGCAGCATACTTTGCAGCGTTCATCCAGAAGGCTTCGTTATCCTTGACATTCATTTGGTCCGGGTCCGAGAGAGCAACAACTGAGAGTGCCCCGACGACCGCGGCAAAATCGACCTGGGCCGCCTCCAAGATTTCTGAGCCGTCATCGCCTTGGGCCAGGACGTCGCCAATACCAAGAGCCTGATATCCTGTATCAAATTTCGGCACGGAGGCCAGCTCCCATTGCGGATCGGCGCCGAATTCGCCCCAATATGGATTGCGGATCGTAAAATTTGCCGGAGCAAACGCCAATTCCTTGAAACGGCGGTCGCGCGCCGCAACGTTTGCATCGAAACCTTTATCTGTCTGCCGATTGGCGACGCCGTGAACGAAAACCACCTGCACCATGCCTGATCCTCCCTGTCATCGTGAGTTAAACTTGAAAGCGTGTGACTGGCAAGCCACAACACGTATAAGTTCAGAGTACCCGATTCCTATTCTTCCCAAAATCTGGCACGCTCCTGCCAAAGGGGAGGATTCGGGATGGACGCTTCAACGCTTACGCTGAATGACTACCAGATCGCGGCGGAGACGACAGACAAAACCCGAGGCAAAGGTGTCGGCCTGGGGTTGCCTATTCTCGGATTATTCGGAGAAACCGGCAGTCTGCTGAGCGAGGTCAAGAAGAAGCAGCGGGACGCCAACGCATACGATTCTTACGAAGGGGGTGTTCTCGAGGAGTTTGGAGACTCGCTTTGGTATCTCGCAATCATTGCCGCACAGGCCGAAATCAAACTAGAAGAGTTAGCTGCTGACCTCCATCATTCAGCTGGCACACCGCTCACTTTCCAGCGGCTGCAGCCCCAGCACAGTCTGCGCATGCCATTTCCGACGACAGAGGTTTCTCGCACGCTTTTGAAGCTCGCGAATGCCGTTGGAAACCTCGCCGATGAACAGGGCGAAGCTGTTTCCAAGATGGACAGAACCGTCCTCGTCACCAAGCTTTCGGTCATTTTTCGTCATCTTGTTGATGCTGCTACGGAAGCAGGCGTCGACCTTGGCGAGGCCGCCGTTCACAACATCTCGAAAGCATTGGATAAATGGCCCGTTGATCGGACGCCGCCAGCGTTGTTCGACGTCGATTTTCCCGAGGAGGAGCGCTTGCCGCGTCGGTTGCAAATCGAAATCTTCGAGCGCAAGAGCGGTGAAAAAACGTTCGTCTACCAACGATGCAACGGCGTGAATATTGGCGACCGCCTGACTGACAACAACATTGTCGAGGATTTTTACCGCTTCCATGACGCATTCCATTACGCTTACGCGGCCGTGCTTGGCTGGTCACCGGTGACGCGAGCCCTTCTGAAAGTGAAACGAAAGAGCAAGACCAAAGTGGATGACGGGGAAGACGGGCTGCGCGCAATCATCGTGGAAGAAGGTGTCGCGGCCTACGTCTTCTCGCGCGCGAAGCAACATAGCTTCTTCGAGGGGCGCGACGAGGTCGACTTGAATCTTCTCAAAACGGTCAAAGGATTTGTGCAGGGATTTGAATCCGAGTCTTGCCCATTATGGCTCTGGGAGCAGGCTATTTTGACAGGCAATGCCGCTTATCGGTTTCTGAAAGAACGTCGCCGTGGACGACTGGTTCTTGATCTGGACAAACGAAGCATGATCGTGCAGGAGCTTGTGCCATGAAAGCCGCTGCCTTTGTTCAAGAACTCGCTTCTTACCGTTTCGAAAACGCGTTCAACCCATATGCTGATGCGTGCCCGGATTTCGATACGGACGAATCGCCAGCCATTCGACGCCGGAACCTTGAGGCGGTCCTGGATGCGGCCATAGACAGAGGCGTTCATTCGTTCTGGATTGCCCGCGATCTCGGCTACCGCGGTGGGCGCCGCACCGGCCTTGCACTCACTGACGAATTGCATCTCGACTGGCATGCCGACCTGCTCGGAACCGAGCCTTTGCGCCGGGCAACAAAGGGACCGCCGGTCGCCGAGAGAACCGCGTCAGTGGTCTGGCAGATGCTCAAATCGATCGAACAGCCGATTTTCCTCTGGAACGTGTTTCCTTTCCATCCTCATGCCGCTGGCGAACCGATGACGAACCGGTGTCATACGAGAAGCGAGAGACTCGCCTGTAAACCGCTTCTCGAAGCTCTGATCGACGCGCTCCGGCCAAAACATCTTGTA
This sequence comes from Rhizobium sp. M10, assembly GCF_002531955.1. NCBI lineage: Bacteria > Pseudomonadati > Pseudomonadota > Alphaproteobacteria > Hyphomicrobiales > Rhizobiaceae > Rhizobium > Rhizobium sp. M10. The sequence goes on from NZ_NWTA01000008.1 coordinate 102,733, forward strand.
GCGATCGGGCGCGACGCCCAGTCAGCACTCGCCGATCTTGAACTGAGCGCGACAGCCGTACGGCATCCGAGTTACGGGGGCCAGAACGAGTTTATCGACGCTGTTGAAACATTCTACAGCATCCGGCGGCAGCCCGTCGCGCAGGCACAACTACATCTTCTCTAGTCAGGCAACCTCCTTGAGGTTTCCTGTTGCCCTGGCTTCCGCCAACAGCTCGTTCAGGCCGTCCCGGTCCGAGGGACAATCGACTTCGGCGTGGGTCGAGACGATGGTTAAGCTGCCAACCGCTACATTAACTTCGTCCGCTACGAATTTCATCAAGCGACCGAGGCCGATCAGATTTCCCAATAGCCGCTCGACATAATAGTGGTTGCGGTAGACTGCCGTCAGCAGAAGCTTCCGATTTGGGCCATCCGTCAGCTTGAAACTTAAGAAGCTCAGGCATTGTCGGTTCATTGGCGGGCCGGCATCACGGATCGGATCATAGATGGTGATCTCGTAGATGTTGCGGAAGCATCGTTTGGCCCCGACGTGAGTGCGCATCTTCGTGACCATGTCGTCCAACGGATTGATGGACTTGCCTTTCTTTTCAAGCGGAAACGTGATCATCCGGTCAAAATACCGGCCCCAATCGTTCTTCTTAATGCGAGGTAGGACTTTTTCCCGGTAGACATCGTAAAAAGCCGGCGCCTTGTGCCTGGCATAAAGCGAGCGGGGGAAGATCGTATTGGCAACGGTCTCCACCGGGTACTTGCCGTGATCGCGCAGGTATTGATCGACCAAGGCGACAACTTCGCGGTCGGTATCACTCATGACGAGAGGATCGGCGACGTCGACGATAACGTTCTGGGCATCATGGTTACCATTGGCAGCGTTCACGGCAGTGACAGCGGCAAGCCAGGCAGATGCGCAGCTAGGCCGCGTTTTCATGGGCAGATACACTGACTTCCTCCTTCAGCACCGCAATTCGGCGCAACCTCTGTGATATGTAGTTCTCAGTCACCCACGCATGTCCGTTGACGCCCCATAGCGGTCCCCAGGAGTTGCGCACAAGAAGGGCTCGCTCGTTTCCAACATTCCCAGCCCCGACCACCACGACGGCGTGCCGGATTACATCCTTTTCCCCCGGAAAGCCCTCAATGACGCCTTCTTCGACGGGATTGAAAAAGGCTTCCCCGATGCAGAGGACGACCACCGTCGGAGAGCCGGCAAGCAGATTTGAGACGATTTCGTCGAACGACCCGGGGCCGCGCTCAAAATTCCTAAAATACTTCGTCTGGACTGCCGGCGGGCCCCAGTGATCGAGATCAGTCGGCAGGTCCGGGAGATAGGGCCAGCTCGTTTCCGGCGGCTGTCCATCATCCCTGACCGCCTCGAGGATGCGCAACAAGAGCGCACCCTGGGTCGGCGGGAGACCTGCGCGCCTTTGCGCGTGGTAGAACGTAAACTCAGCTGACAGTGGATCCCATCCATTGCGCAAGGCTGCATGACAGTCACTCACCGCAAATGCGAGACATGTAGGGCGGATGCCCTGATCGCGCACATCGCCGAACAAGCTTCGAAGATCATGGGTAAGGGTAGGCTTCGACATCAGGCCGCCTCCAACCGGAACCGACGTTCGGCGCGCGACCAGCCTGCGACTTCAGGTCCATAGAGATCAACGTCGAGAGTATAGTCGTTGACCACGCTGCCCGGTTGCCAAGGCCGAGCTTCCGTCATTCGGATCGTACCCTGCTGCTGCCTTACCGATTGTGCGACGATCCGCCGAACTACAGGTCCTCCTGCCGTGTCGTCCGCCACCTCTTCCCGGACGTCTTCCCGAACGGCAAATTCCTCCGGTCTTAGTGCGTCGATCCGCCAGAGATAGCCGGCCCCAGCGTTTTCCTTCAGGCGCATCACGAAAAGATCGTCAGGCCCCCCATGAAGAACCTCGCCTCTGTCGGCCTCGCCCAGTTCCCACACGTCCCCGTAATACGCTGCCGGCTCGACCTCACCAAGTATAGCTTTCTTGATTTTCTTCGGCTCGATCTCGGCAAGCCGCTTCGCCTCCGACCGTGTGATCATGTTGTAGCGAGCAAGGGTCCAACAGGTCGCCGCATAGCTCGTGCCGGCACGAAGTGACAGCTGATAGACGACACGCGGATCCGGAAGATTTTGCTTCGTCCAGCCGTGGCGCTTGCAGTGAAAGAGCGCCAACCACTGGGGCAGCAGGAACGATGCCGCAAAAGCATCTGCCTCCACTTCCTGGAGATTGGCATCCCTTGACGCCGCGAATGGGCTGCGGCGCAGGATTGAGTCGTCGTCAAGGCTAGGCTTATGCTTAAGATAGTAGTGGCCGAGCTCATGGGCAGCCGTAAAGCGCTGTACGCTGAGCGGACGCTTGGTGGTGACGAGCACGCCCGGAGCGGGGTCGCTCATGAAAGCGCCCAGAAGGCCGTCCAGCGGGCGAAAAATGAGGGGCAAGTTGAGGCGCGCCATGACGCCGAACACGTCAACTTGGCCATTTAGGGGTCCATTGGCGCGTTCGATCCTGTCGCGAATTGCCAGGTCATTTTGCAGCCTGCCTGCGGCCGTCATCGCTTTTCGAATGGCGGTTTCGATGGGCGTCATCCTATTCTTCCTCAACCGATGACCGGCTCTTCAGGAAATCAGCAAAACGACTTAGCTCCTGAAGATCATTGGATGACAATTTTGAAGCCGTTCGAGCCAAGTGTTGAACAGGAGCCGGGATCTCCGAAGGGTCGGCATCACCCGTGAAATAGCTGACAGGCCGCCGATAGAGCGTGGCAAGTTTTCGAAGCTCGATGACATCGACCTTTCGCTGTCCGGTTTCGATGTTGGAGAGCGCGGTCCTCGGGATATCGAGGCGATTGGCGACCTCGTCTTGACTGAGACCGATATATTCCCTCGACTCGCGCAACTTATCTGCGATGGCGAGCCGCTCTGCGTGATCCGACTTTCCCTGATCAGCGGGACTTTTCATGCGTCCGCGCCTTCGAAATGTTTTTCCCAAAGCTTGCCCATTCGAGCCGTCACATCGTCGACAGCTTCCTGAATGGATTCGTAGCCCCCGGGCCGCACAGCCCCCTGCCCAACTTCGAAGCCGACAACCTCGTCCAGAACACAGAGGATTTCGACTACTGTGTGGGAATCGATATGGATTGCCTTTACCACGAGCTCCTTCTCGGACTTCGGCAGAAGGATGCCTTCGAACTCGGCCAAGTCCTTTACGGACTTTATCAGCTCTCCGAGCAGCGTTTCCTGAATCTGATCGAGCGGATAAGGCGGAGCCTTTATTTTAGTGCTGGGGCTTAATGGCAAGGATGCAATCCTCCGAGGGTTTAAGCATGTCTAACACAATGCGTCCGATTTTCCAACAGGAAATGTCTGAAAATCGGACATTAATCCCTTAGAGCCCTGTCTATCAAGCCGAGGATGGTCGAAACCGCTTCTTCTGGCGTGCGCATATTGGTGACGATCTCCACTGGATAGTGGGAGCTTTCTTCAGTGGCGAGCTGTCGGTAGGCATCCCGCAGCTTCAGCCAGCTATGGATCTCATCATCTCGATCGATCGGCTGATCGCGGTCGAGGAGAACGGCGAGCGACGGTTGGAACTTGTCCCATACCAGTCGCTCCGCTTCCACGAGCGTCCTTAAGCCGGCTTCGTGCACACTAGACGCTGCGCCATACACCAGTGTGGACCACCAGAACCGGTCCAAGACGATATGCGTCCCCGATTGCAGCGCAGGGACGATCAATCGTTCGATGGCATCGAGATGTGCTGCGATATGAAGCGCCTGTTTCGACAATTCGCTCATCGCCGTTATATCGAAATCTGTCGGAGCGTGATGAATCCGATAAACCACCGCGCCAAGCGTTCCCTCCGCCTTTCCAGGAAAGCTTAGGAACTCAAATCGGGCGGCTCGCTGCAATAATGCGTCTTTCACCTTTTCGATCGTCGTCGACTTGCCCACACCGTCTGGGCCCTCGATGAAGAACAACTTCCCCGGCATTGGACACCTTCTCCCACAACCCGCTTAGAAATAGTGCAGAACAGCTTGTAGTGAAAGAGCCGTTTATGCAAAACAACGATTCATTTCGCAATGTCTTGAATTCGGTTCTGCTTGTCATAAGACTGTATCGAATGTGATGTCAGCTTCACATACGAGAACACCAATACTGGGTCTAGATCACCCCCCACGCCCGAAACCTCCCCCCCCGTCATCTCCCTGGTGAGCGGGCACACACTGGCGGACAAGCCTTCGTGGTGGATATGGTACTGCCCCCTTAAAGAGTGGAAGATCGACTTCTCCGATAGACGGCGGCTCCCACAAAGTTTGAGTTGACCGCTTCCGATGACGAGGCAACACTCGCCCCAGCATCAAGCAAGGAGGAAAATCGATGGACGACCCAGATCGCTGGCGCCAGATGGCAAGCGCACCGAAGGACGGCAGTCGGATCCTGGTGACGATCCGGGCGTCCGAGCAGGGGCCGGCGGAGGTTGATCTCGCCTATTGGTCGCATGGCGATCAATTCGCGGGAGAAGGCTGGCGCGCGTCTGATTCCTCGCCCGGGCATATCATCGAATATGCCGAGCCGGAGTTGAAGTGTTGGATGCCGATGCCGTCGGCCAATCGCACCTCGATGCCGTCGCCCTGGGAAGGCGAAGACGACGAGCAGCTCGATGGGTCGGGGATTTAGAGTTTCCGGCAATTGATGCCGACAGGCTTTCCCATACAAAAGCCCCGCGGTCGTTGCCACACCGCGGGGCTCCTTGATGCCTAACCCGGGAGAACGAGGTCAGGCGGCCTGAACTTTCTTCGATGTGCGGGCCCATTCCGGCAGCCAGTCGCCGTGGGTGGCGAGCAGGTCGTCGACCAGCGACCAGATCTGGTCGAGGTCGAGTTCGGCGGCGGTGTGCGGGTCCATCATCGCGGCGTGGTAGATGTGCTCGCGATTTTCCGTCATCAGCGCCTGCACCGTCAGCTCCTGCACGTTGATGTTGGTGCGGATCAGCGCGGTCAGCTGTGGCGGCAGGTCGCCGATGAAGGTCGGCTGGATGCCTGAGGCGTCGACGAGGCAAGGCACTTCGGCGGCGCAATTTTCCGGCAGCGAGGTGATGCAGCCATTGTTGCGGACATTGCCGTAGATCACCGAGGGTTCGCCGGTCCAGACCGAGTTGATGATCGAGGAGGCATATTCCTTCGACGGCTCGACCTCGATCTTGTCGGCGGTGCGATAGGCCTCCGCCTGGCCCTTCCAGCGTTCGATCTGCTCGATGCAGCGCTTCGGATATTCATCGAGCGGAATGCCGAATTTCTCGATCAGGTCGTCGCGGCCCTCCTTGATGAAATAGGGCGTGTATTCGGCGAAATGCTCCGAGCTTTCGGTGACGAAATAGCCGAGCCGCGTCAGCATCTCGTAGCGCACCTTGTTGGGGCAGCGCGGGTTCCAGCCGGGCTTCGGCGCCCTGCCCTCGCGATAGCCGCGCAGGAGATCGGGATAGAGGTTGCGGTAGGAGCCGTCGGCCTGGCGATGCTCGAATTTGAGATAGAAGGCCATGTGGTTGATGCCGGCGGCGCGGTAGCGGATTTCCTCGTAGGGAATGTCGAGATCGTGGGCGAGCTCCATCGCCGTGCCCTGCACCGAGTGGCAGAGGCCGACCTGGCGAATGGTCGGATATTTCTCGGCGATCGCCCAGGTGTTGATCGCCATCGGATTGACGTATTGCAGCATGATCGCCTGCGGGCAGACGGCGAGCATATCCTCGCAGACCTTCCAGAGATGCGGCACGGTGCGCAGGCCGCGCATGATGCCGCCGACGCCGAGCGTGTCGGCGATCGTCTGGCGCAGCCCGTATTTCTTCGGCACCTCGAAATCGGTGACGGTGCAGGGCTCATAGCCGCCGATCTGGAAGGCGACGACGACGAAATCGGCGCCGGCAAGCGCCTTGCGCTGATCGGAATAGGTCTCGGCCTTGGCCTTGACGCCAAGCGTCGAGATCAACTTGTTGACGACGATGGCGCTTTCTTCCAACCGCTGCGGGTTGAGGTCCATCAGGGCGATCGTCGCGCCGGAAAGCGCCGGACGCTGCAACACGTCGCCGATGATGTTCTTCATGAAGACGGTGGAGCCTGCTCCGATGAACGTGATTTTGGGATTTGCAGCCATTATAACCTCCGGCATGCGGGTCAATCATGCTACCTCGAAAGCGGCCTTGACGAGCCGTTCGGTGTAGGCGGTCTTGGGATGGGTGAGAACTTCGTTGACAGGGCCTTCCTCGACGATCTTGCCATGCTGCATGACGATGACGCGGTGGCAGAGCGCCCGGACGACCTTGAGATCGTGGGAGATGAAGAGGTAGCTCAAGCCCCGCTCGTCCTGAAGTTTGCGCAGGAGCTCGATGATCTGCGCCTGGACGGAGAGGTCGAGGGCGGATGTCGGCTCGTCGAGCAGGATGAATTCCGGCTCCAGCGCGATGGCGCGGGCAATGGCGATGCGCTGGCGCTGGCCGCCGGAAAATTCATGCGGGAAACGCGAGAGGATGTTGCCGGGCATGCCGGCTGATATCAGAGCCTCGCGCACGCGGTCCTGCCGCTCGGCCCTGGTGGCGCCCAGCCGGTTGACGACGAGGCCTTCCTCGATGATCTGGCCGATGGTCATGCGCGGGTTGAGCGATGAGAACGGATCCTGGAACACCACCTGCATGCGGGCGCGCAACGGCCGCATTTCGGCGCGCGACAGCCCGTGGATCGGCTGGCGGTCGAAATGGATCTCGCCGGCCTGCGGCGTGTTCAGCCGCAGGATCGCCTGGCCGAAGGTCGTCTTGCCGGAGCCGGATTCGCCGACGAGGCCAAGCGTCTCGTGACGGCGCAGCGAGAGACCGAGACTGTCGACGGCGACGAGCTCACGCATCTCCGGTTTCAGGAAAGTGCCGTGGCGCATCATGAAGCCGACGCGGACACCCTTGGCGTCGAGGATGATATCCGATCCCTCCGGCAGCGGATTGGCCTGGCCGCGCGGCTCGGAGGCGAGCAGGTGTTTGGTATAGGCGTGCTGCGGATTGGCAAACAGCGCTTCGGTGACATTGTGTTCGCGCACCTCGCCATGCTGCATCACATAGACATAGTCGGAGAACTGGCGCACCACCGTCAGGTCGTGGGTGATGAGGATGACCGCCATCCCCAGTTCCTTCTGCAGGTTGCGGATCAGATTGAGGATCTGCGCCTGCACGGTGACGTCGAGCGCCGTCGTCGGCTCGTCGGCGATGAGCACGTCGGGATCGTTGGCGAGCGCCATGGCGATCATCACGCGCTGGCGCTGGCCGCCGGAAAGCTGATGCGGATATTGCTTCAGCCGCGCGGCGGGATCGGGGATCTGCACATGTTCGAGCAGTTCCAGCGCCCGTTTTTCCGCTTGCCCGCGGCTCATGCGGCGATGCACGCGGATCGCCTCGACGATCTGGCTGCCGATCGTATAGATCGGATTCAGCGAGCTCATCGGCTCCTGGAAAATCATCGAGATGCGGTCGCCGCGCAGCTTGCGGCGGGCTCGCTCGGAGAATTTGAGGATATTGCTGCCGTCATAGGAGACCGTCGATTTATCGGAGACGAAGGCGCGTTTGGACAGGAGCCCCATCACCGTTCTTGCGGTCACCGATTTGCCGGAGCCGGATTCGCCGACGATGGCGATGGTCTCGCCGCGATAGAGCTGGAAGGAGACGTCCTTGACGGCTTCGACCATGCCGTCCTCGACCTTGAAATTCACCGCGACGTTGCGGGCGTCGATGATCGGCGTCTCCGAGCGGCCGTCATGGTCGTGGCGGACGGGCGGGGCGAAGGAATTGACCAGGGAAAGAGCCATATCGATCACCTCAATAGGGGTCGACTGCATCGCGCAGTCCGTCGCCGAGCGCATTGAAGGCGAAGACGGTGACGAGCACGAAGCCGACGGGAGCGAGAATCCAGGGATATGAGCCGATGACCGAATAGGTCGCCGTATCCTGCAGCATCAGCCCCCAGGAGATCAGCGGCGGCTTGACGGCAAAGCCGAGGAAACCGAGGAAGGATTCCAAGAGCACGACGCTCGGTATGTGCAGCGTCACCGCGACGATGACGTGGCTCATCACATTAGGGAAGATATGCTGGATGATGATGCGCCGGTCGGTGGCGCCGACTGCCATTGCCGCCCTGACGTAATCGATGCGGGCTAGCGCCAGGGTCTTGCCACGCACCTCGCGTGACATCTGCGCCCAGCCGAGCGCCGACATGACGAAGATGACGAAGGCGAGGAAGACATTGGTCGGCGCCGTCACCGGGATCAGCGAGGTCAAGGCGAGATAAAGCGGCAGCTGCGGGAAGGCGAGCACCAGCTCGACGAAGCGCTGCAGCCAGACATCGAAGGTGCCGCCGAAATAACCCGACACCATGCCGACCGTCGTGCCGATCAGGGTGACGATGAAGACGACGGTCAGCGCGATCATCAGCGAGATGCGCGAGCCGATGATGGCGCGCGACAGCACGTCGCGGCCGAATTTGTCGGTGCCGAGGAAGTGCACCGGCTGGCCGTCGGTCGAGCCGAAGAAGTGGCGCTCAGTCGGGATCAGGCCGAACAGCTTGTATTCGGCGCCCTTGACGAAGAAGCCGAGCAGGCGCGGATTGTCGTAATCCATGCCGACGATCGGCTGGAAGGTGACCGGGTCGAGCTCCTCGGAATCCGACAGCGCATAGACGCGCGGCTGGAAGACGAAATTGCCGTCCTTGTCGTGGAAGCTCATCACCTGCGGTGGCGCGAAGCCGACATCGGTCGCCTTCGGATCCATCGGCGCGAAGAAATCGGCAAAGACCGCCATGAGGATCAAGAGCCCGACCAGGATGAGCCCGGCCATGCCGGTCCAGGAGCGCCTGAGCCGGCGCCAGACGAGCGCCAGATAGCTCTCGCTGCCGTGCGACGGCTTCTTGACCGCAAGTTCGGTGGGGGGCGTGGCGGACGAGTCGAAAGCAAGCATCTCAGGCTCCTCCGTATTGACGGACGCGCGGGTCGAGCAAGGCGAGCAGCATGTCGGCGATGATATTGCCGACGATCAGCGTCGCCGACAGCACCATCATGAAGGTCGCGGTGACATAGACGTCGCCGATCGCCATCGAGCCGACGATCGCCGGGCCGACGGTCGGCAGCGCGAAGATGATGGCGGTTTCGATCTCGCCGGTCAGCATGTAGGGCAGCACGACACCCTGATACATGACGAGCGGATGTAGCGCGTTCGGCACCGCATGGCGCATCACCACGGCGCCGCCGGAAAGCCCCTTGGCCTTGGCCGTCTCGACATATTGGGCGTTCAGCGTATCGAGCAGGTTGCCGCGCATGACGCGCATATTGTAGGCGAGCCCGCCGAAGGTGGCGATCGCCACGACCGGCCAGACATGGCTGACGAGATCGACGAATTTCGCCCAGGACCAGGGCGCCCCGCCATATTGCGGCGAGAAGAAGCTGCCGATCTCCGTCACGTTGAACTGGAAGACTAGGAGATAGACGATGATCAGCGCCATCAGGAAGCGCGGCACCGTCATGCCGAGGAAGGAAACTCCCGAAAGCAGGCTGTCGATCCAGCTGTACTGGCGCGTCGCCGCCCAGATGCCGAAGCCGATGCCAAGCACGGAGGCGAAGATGTGGCAGACGAGCGCCAGAAGCAGGGTCCGCGGCAGACGCTCGCCGACGACGTCGGCAACCGGCTTGTTGTAGAACATGCTGTAGCCGAAATCGCCGCGGGTGACGATGCCGCCGATCCAGTTGACGTATTGCACGACCATCGGCTTGTCGAGGCCGTGTTCGACCCGGTAGGCCTGCGCCTGCGCTTCGGCCTGGGCGTAGGAGGCGCCGCCCTGGTTGATCAGCTGGGAGCGGATGTAGTCGGCGTAATCGCCGGGCGGAGCCTGGATGATCGCGAAAGTCACCACGCTCAGGATGAACAGAACGGGGATCGCGGAGGCTATGCGCACGAGCAGGAATCGTAACATCGGACGGTCCGCTTCTCCTTGCCGCCGGTCGCTCCTTGTCAGCGCGGCCGGCTTGTTGGTCATGTCAGGCCGCGCGCCACGCGCGGCCTGACTCTCGCTTCAGCTGGGAGGGAACTTTTCCCGCGCGCCGCATCACCTGCGACGCGCTTTGGCTCTTTCTTTGCTGATGCCGTGCATCAGTTGCCCGGGCCCTTGTCGCCGGGCTTGCCGGGCAGCTGCTCGGGGAACAGCTCGTATTTGCCCTGCTTGTCGGCGGCCACCCACAGGCGTTCGCGGATCACCGAGTCTTCGGCCCAGTTGAACATCATGATCGGGGTTCCCTGCGGCACATTCGAGAAGCGCTTGTTGACGATCAGCGCGCCCGGATATTCCGTCAGACCGACCGTATTGACGTGCTCGGTCGAGATCTTCTGATACTGCTTCATCAGATCGACACGCTCGTCATTGTTCTGGCTGGTCCTGAACTTGTTGACGACGTCAATGAGCTCCTTCTCGAACGGCATCAGATCGAGCTGGTCATCCTTGCCGGCGCGGTGATGCCAGCTGGTGCGCGGGCCGACCGGGGCAAGCTGCTCGGTATTCTGCACCACCGACGACAGTTCCGTGGCGTTGCGCTGGATCAGCCAGTCGAAGCGGCCGGCATAATGAGCGTCGTCACGCTTGGCGCCGTCGAGCGCATTGATGACGATCTTCAGCCCGAGCTTCTCCATCTGGCCGACGACACCTTCGGCAAGGCTCTTGTCGGTCGTGTACTGATTGTTGATCAGCATGACGATTTCGACATCCTTGCCGCCGGCCGTGCCGGCCGGGAAGTTCACGATGCCGTCGCCGTCGGTATCCTTGAGGCCTGCCTTGGCGAGTTCGGCCTTGGCGCCGTTCAGATCGAAGGGATAGTAGACGGTGGAGTTGCGGTCGTAGAAGCTGGTGCCGGAGGACAGCCCGCCCGGATAGATCGCCGTGAACGGCCCCTTGACCAGCGAGTCGCCGATCGCCTTGCGGTCGAGCGCCATGCTGACAGCCTTGCGGAAGTCCTCGTTGCGGTTGAGCTCGCGGATCGCCTGGCCACGCTCATCCGGGTTGCCCCAGCCATTGGCGGAGAAGTTCATCCTGAGGTTATAGCCGATCAGGCGCGGCCCGAAGGCCAGGCGGGCCGGCGCGGTCTTTTCGGCGGCGCGCTTCAGCGAGGCGACGAAGTTTTCCGGCTGCTCGAGGTTCGAGAAGTCGGCGGAGCCGGCCACCGCCTGCACATCGCGGTCGGCCCAGGTCGAGAGCTTGTAGTGCAGCTCGTTGAGATAAGGCAGCTGATTGCCCTTCTCGTCGACCTTCCAGTAATAGGGGTTGCGCCGCAGCACGATGATGTCGTCGGAGCGATATTCCACCGGCACCCAGGCGCCCATCACAGGCATGTTCATGTATTCCGGCGGGAAGGCGTTCTTGAACTGGTCGTAGGTGTTCTTCGAATATTTCGGATGCTGGGGTTTCAGGATATGCGACGGACCCGGGCAGAAATTCGGGTAGGCCATCGTATAGAGATATTGTTTCGGGAAGGCCTCCTTGAAGGTCCATTCGACGGTGTAGTCGTCGATCTTCTTCAGCGTCGTGCCGACACCGAACGCTTCCGGCGAAGCGCCGCCGCCGAGCGGCGAGACGTTGGGATCGATGACTTCGTCCTCCCAGTAGAACATGATGTCATCGGCACTGAACGGCGCGCCGTCCGACCACTTGGCGCCTTCGACCAGGTGCATGGTCAGCTTGTGGCCGTCCTGCGACCACTCCCAGCTCTTGGCGAGGTTCGGCAGCGGCTCGGTGTCCTGGGCCTTCACCTGGAACAGCGGCGCGGTGCGCGTCAGGCATTCGGACAGGCCGATATCGATGCCGCCCCAGCCCTGCGTCTGGCCGGCGCCGTAGTTCCAGCCTTCCGGCCGGCCGCCGATGACGTGGCGCATCGTATCGCCGTAGACGCCGGTGCCGTCGGGCATATTGCCCGTCTTGAAGACCAGCGGCTCCTTCGGCAGGCGATCCTTGACCGGCGGCAGCTTGCCGGCGGAAACGAAATTCTTCGTCACCCAGTCGGGCTCGTGATATTCGGGCAGCGCCTTGAACTCCAGAATGGAGTCGCGCGCGACATAATTAATCTTGCCTTCGGCCGGAAATTCCGGCGGCACCGGCGGCACGGTCGGTTCGGAAGCATGGGCATGCAGCGCCAAGACCGAGACGCCGAGCGCCAGTCCGGCCAGAATGCCTGCTTTGCGGAAATTCATCATCGTTTCTCCCTCTTGTTCCGGAGCGCGGGCGTCACCGGGCTCCTTTCTCCTCGAACGGCGTGACGGCGGGTCGATGTCATGGATTTCCCTCCCGGAAACCCATGACGACCCGTCCTTCACGAAAATCAGCCGGCCTGTTTCAGCGCCGCCTTTTCCGCGCGCAGCTCCTCGATCGAGCGGACGTTGCGGCGTGCGGCGCCGGCCCAATCGCGGGTCTGCACCTTCGATTTCGACAGCCGCTCCTTGGCGGCCGGCACGGCATCGGCATATTGCGGCAGCCAGCGCGCCTGGGCAACGACCATCTCATCGACCATCTGCCAGACCTCCTCGGGCGTCGAGACGGCGCCGACCAGCGGATCGTGCAGCACGGCGAGCTTCAGAAGGTCGATGTCGCCCGAGATCGCCGCATGCACCGACATGCGCTGGACGTTGATCGAGGAAATGCAGGTGGCGGCACAGGCTTCCGGCAGGGTGACGCCGGAGACCATGTTGATGCCGAAGCGATCGACGAAGCCGGGCGATTCGATGATCGCATCGGTCGGCAGGTTGGTGATGACGCCGTTGTTCTTGACGTTGAAATGGCCGCGATAGACCCGGTTGGTCTCCAGCGCCTCGAGAATATGGCTCGCATGTTCGTTCGAACGCTTGGCCGGATCGATCGGCTTGCCGGCGGATTCCAGGAATTGCGGGAATTCGGTCTCGAACCAGTTGCGGGTCTCGGTGGAATAGCGGAGGTAACCGCCGGTCTCGCCGTGGATCCAGTCGGACATGTCGATCCAGCGGGTAATTTCCTCCGGCCGCTTGCGGTACCACGGCAGATATTCCGAAAGGTGGCCGTTGCTCTCCGTCGAATAGACGCCGAAACGCTTCAGCACGTCGATGCGCAATTTCTCCTGCTGCGAATAGACGGGATGCGCCTCGAAGGCGGCGATGAGCTCGTCCTTGCCGATCTTGCGGCCGTTGAGGCGCAGGTCGATGAACCAGGTCTGGTGGTTGATGCCGGAGCAGACATAGTCGAGTTCATCAAGCGATTTGGCGCCGAGCACCTCGGCGATCTGTTCGGCGCCGTGCTGGACGCCGTGGCAGAGGCCGACGGTATCGACCTTGCCGTATTCGATCGCCGCCCAGGTGTTCATCGCCATCGGATTGGCATAGTTGAGGAATTTCGCGCCCGGCTCGGCGACCTCCCTTATATCCTTGCAGAAATCGAGAATGACGGGGATGTTGCGCTGGCCGTAGAGAATGCCGCCGGCGCAGATCGTATCGCCGACGCACTGGTCGATGCCGTATTTCAGCGGAATTCTGATGTCGTCGGCATAGGCCTCGAGCCCGCCGACGCGCACGCAGCTGATGATGTAGCGCGCGCCGGAAAGCGCCTGGCGCCGGTCGGTCGTCGCCGTCACCTTGGTCGGCAGCCCGTTCGACTCGACGATCCGGTCGAGGATCGCCTTGATCATTTCGAGATTGTGTTCGCTGAGATCGGTCAGCGCGAATTCGACGTCGCGGAACTCCGGCACGCACAATATGTCGGTGAACAGCTTCTTGGTGAAACCGACGCTGCCCGCACCGATGATAGCGATTTTGAAACTCATGATCTTCACCTCGACCCAATGGAATGCTAGAGAAAAGATGGTTGTGGAGGATCAGGCCGCATGCCGGGCGCATGTGGTTGAAAAAGCCGTAAAACCTGCCTGTTTTCCTCCCGGCCGCCGTATCGGCCGCGTTCTCCTCTTTTTGTTGAGCGGGATTATGCCCGAATCCGGCGGGCCGACCAGAGAAGGATTATGCTTTCAGGGGTAATTTTGTGCTGCAGGATTTGATCGCCAACGGACAGTCGATGAGGACGGTTTCGCTGCCCCGCGGCCGCCAGCGTCTGCACGCCATGCCGACCAGCGCCGGCTATGAAGTGCGGGAGAACGAAACCTATGACTGGGACGGCCGTCGGCGCGGCCAGACGCCCTTCACGGTGCTGCAGCACACGATCAGCGGCAGCGGCCGGCTGCGCTACCTCAATCGCAATTATCGACTTCAGGGCGGCGATACGCTGCTGGTGCTCGTGCCGCACAATCACCGCTACTGGCTGGAGAAGGGCGAGCGCTGGGAGTATTTCTGGATCTCGATGAACGGCGAGGAAACCCTGCGCATCCACCAGCTGGTGCTGTCCACCGCCGGCCCGGTCCTGAAGCTGCAGCCTTCGACCATCGATCACCTCGCCGATTGCAGCCTGCGCCTCGTCAAGGGCGCGACCTCGCCGGGTGCGGCCTCGGCGATCGCCTATGAAGCGGCGATGGCGCTTTATGACGACGTCTTCAACTCGCCGGCCTTTGCCGCCGAACTCAGCCCGATGCAGCCGGTGATCGACCATATCAACGCCAATCTCGACAAGCCGCTGCCGGTCAACGAACTCGCCGCCATTGTCGGCCTCAGCCGCGCCCATTTCTCCCGCAGCTTCGCCGAGAGCGAAGGCGTGCCGCCGGCCGAATTCGTGCTGCAGCAGCGGCTGCAGCGCGCCGTCAAGCTGCTGACCAAGGCGGACTTCCTGCCGGTCAAGGAAGTCGCCATCATGTGCGGCTTCGAGGACGCCAACTATTTCTCGAAAGTCTTCCGCCGCGTCTACGGCACCAATCCCACCGAATTCCGCACGACCGGCATGTATGCCAGCATCGGCCGGCCGAAATAGCGCCGGCCGCCGCGCAGCCGGCTCAGGCCCGGACTTCGAATACCATGTTGAACGGCGTTTCGGTCGCCCGGCGGAAATGCTTGAAGCCGGCGTCGAGCGCCACCTTGCGCAGCTTCATTTCCCCCGCCTGGGCGCCAAGCCCAAGCCCCACCTCCTGGGAGAGCGATGCCGGCGTGCAGATCATCGTCGAGGCGCCGTAATAGACACGCCCGACCGGATTGAGGTTGTCCTTCAGATGATCATGGGCAAAGGGCTCGACGATCAGCCAGGTGCCGTTCGGCGCCAGCGTCTCCTTGACGTGCCGGCCGGCGCCGACCGGATCGCCCATGTCGTGCAGGCAGTCGAACATGGCGACCATGTCATAGTCGCGCCCCGGAAATTCCGCCGCCTTGCCCTGCTCGAAGGTGACACGGTCGGCGACGCCGGCCTCCTTGGCGGCGGCCTTCGCTCTTTCGATCGACGGGCCGTGATAGTCGAAGCCGGTAAAATGCGAGGCGGGATAGGCCTGCGCCATCAGGATGGTCGAGGCGCCGTGACCGCAGCCGACATCGGCGACATTGGCGCCGGCCTTGAGCTTTTCGTCCATGCCGGCGAGCGCCGGAATCCATTCGTTGACGAGATGGCTGTTGTAGCCCGGGCGGAAGAAGCGCTCGGTGCCACGGAAGAGGCAGGTGCTGTGTTCATGCCAGCCGAGACCCTTGCCGGTGCGGAAGGCTTCGGCGATCTTCGGTTCGTCCATCCACATGGATTGCACCACCTCGAAGGCGCCGACGAAGAAGGCCGGGCTGTTTTCCTCGGCAAAGACCATCGCCTGTTCCGCCGTCAGGCTGAAACGATCGGTCTTCTCATCGTAAACGATATAATCCGCAGCCGCCTGGGCGCTCAGCCATTCCCTGACATAGCGCTCCTTGATCCCGGTTTTGGCGGCAAGCTCTTCAACGCTCACCGGCTTCCCGTCGGCCATCGCCTTGAACAGCCCCACCTTGTCGCCAAGCACGACCAAGGCCCCTGACATGGCAGCGCCGACATCGCCGACAAGACGGCCGACAAGCGCATCGAGTTTCTGCATATCTGGCTCACGCATCGTTACCTCCCGGGCGTGATAAAGGAGCCCTAAATTAGGCTTTAATGATATTCAGTCAATCAACCCTCTCTATCGCCCAATGAGGCTAGATATCGAAGTCGCAGCAATTTCATCGGCTTGCTTTCTTCGGACGCGCTCACATCTTCATAGGGCTGCCCCAGAGCCAGATCAGAGTTCAATGCCAGGTGGATATTCATGCTGTCTCCAGCCCAGTGCCGTGCCGCGCGTGCTCTCATCGCCTGGTCCAAGCGGGATCTGTCGGCAGCCTCCGAGATCACCAAAGCAACGATTGCCGCTTTCGAGGCCGGAAAACTTTCCCCTGGCGAGCGAACGCTGCGGCATATCAAGCGCGCCCTGGAAGACGCCGGCGTGCTTTTCATCGCGGAGAATGGCGGCGGCGCCGGCGTTCGCTTGGCAAAACCGGCCTCGGCTTCTATAGACACGAACGAGACCGAGACGGTCCAATATGAAGAATATCTCAAAAACGACGCCCCTCCCGGCGCTGGCGGCTGAATGACGAAGAAGCAGAAGTTTGAGCACTCCGAACTGGCCGGAGAATTCACCGATGACGGCATCACCGTGCTCGTCGATATCTTTCGAACCGCCGGCAGCAACGAGGACTGGACGATGGAAGTCGTCACCCAGTCTGAAGACCTGATCCGCTGGGACGAGCCCTTTGCGACCGACCGGGAGGCTTTCGACGAATTCCTCGCGGTGGTGGCGCGCGACGGCATCCGGTCCCTGCTCGAAGACGAAGAGCCTTCCGTGCATTGAGGGATAGCCCCGTGAAAAGCATCAATGATCTCGTCGCTTCGGCGAAAACCGTCTGCGACCGATACCGCGCCGGGCGGATGGAGCGCGAAACCGTGCGCGAATGGGTGCTCGGACTGGGCGCCTATCCATCGCCACATGGCGACCGTGTGCGCGAAGCGGCCGAATGGTTCCGCCTGCACAATCGTGAGCCTGTGTCGGAAGACATCGTGCTCGTCGATATCGACCGGCTCAAGGCGATTTCAGCGCCGTGACGAGGAAGCGCTTTGCTTCAGCGGCGATCCGGACTAGCGCAATTGCGCCGTTACTCGGCGGCGTAGGACCAATGACGATCATGAGCCTTAGGCATAATGCCCTCATCTCAGCTTCCATGCGAAGAGGCCTGGGGGTTGCAGCTTCGGTAAACGTGACACGCTTACGAGGCTGACATGGCTCCTGGATCTCATGCGTGAAGCGCAAACCAAGCGCGGCTAGGTTATTTTAATTCGTGCCATAAGTAGAAGGAACAGCACGTGGCAGCATTTCCGGAAAAGGCAAAGGTCGTCATCATCGGGCTCGGCGGCATCGTCGGCGCCTCCATCGCGCATCATCTCGTCGAGCGCGGATGGGACGATATCGTCGGCATCGACAAGTCGGGCATCCCGACCGATATCGGCTCGACGGCCCACGCCTCGGACTTCTGTTACACCACCAGCCACGACTATCTCTCGGTCTGGACCACACAATATTCGATCGATTTCTACGAGAAGATGGGCCACTACGCCCGCATCGGCGGCCTCGAAGTGGCGCGCACCGGCGACGACGCCTGGATGGAGGAAATCAAGCGCAAGCTGTCCTCGGCCCGCGCGTTCGGCACCCGCGCCCATTATGTCAGCCCTTCCGAGATCAAGGAAAAGTTTCCGCTGATCGAGGAAGATCAGGTGATGGGCGGCCTGTTCGATCCGGATGCCGGCCTCGTCATCCCGCGCTCGCAGACCGTCGCCGGCAAGCTGGTCGATGCCGCCGAAAAGGCCGGCAAGCTGCAGGTGTTCGGCAACACGCCGGCCAAATCGCTGATCGTCGAAGGCGGCCGCATCAAGGGCGTCGTCACCCATCGCGGCACGATCATGGCCGACCACGTCATCGTCTGCGCCGGCCTCTGGGGACGCCTGATCGCCGAGATGGTCGGCGAAGACCTGCCGGTCATGCCGGTCGATCACCCGCTCACCTTCTTCGGCCCCTATAACGAGTTCGAAGGCACCGGCAAGGAAATCGGCTTCCCGCTGCTGCGCGACCAGGGCAACTCCGCCTATATGCGCGATACCGGCGACCCGGCGACGACCGAGGGCGGCCAGATCGAGTGGGGCTATTACGAAGCCACCAATCCGCGCATGTGCCATCCGCGCGAGCTTCTCGAAAAACACGAGGCACGGCTTTCGCCCTCGCAGCGTGACCTCGAGATGGAACAGATCCTCGAGCCGCTCGAGCGCGCCATGGAACTGACGCCGATCCTCGGCGAACTCGGCTATAACGAAGGTCATTCCTTCAACGGCCTGCTGCAGGTTTCCGCCGGCGGCGGCGCATCCTGCGGCGAGAGCCAGAAGGTGCGCGGTCTTTGGTACTGCGTTGCCATCTGGGTCAAGGACGGCCCGGGTTACGGCAAGTTGATCGCCGACTGGATGACCGATGGCCGCACCGAAATCGATCACAACAGCATCGACTACGCCCGCTTCTATCCGCATCAGCTGACGGAAGAATTCATCGAGGGCCGCTGCTACGAAGCCGCGCAGAAGATCTATTTCCCCGCCGTTCACACCCGCGAACCCTATCTATCCGGCCGCAACGCCAAGCGCTCGCCCTTCTACGAGCGCGAAAAGGAGCTGGGCGGTTACTTCATGGAGCTCGGCGGCTGGGAGCGTGCGCACGGCTACGCCGCCAACGAGCACCTTCTGGAGAAATACGGCGACCGCGTCCCGGTTCGCGAGAACGAATGGGACAGCCGCCATTTCTGGCGCGTGTCCAATGCCGAGCATCTGGCGATGAGCGAGGATTGCGGCATCGTCAATCTCAGCCATTTCCACATGGTCGATATCGAGGGACCTGACCATGTCGAGCTGATGGAGTGGCTGTGCGCCGCCAAGGTCGGCGGCGATGCCAATATCGGCAAGGGCGTCTACACCCACTTCCTCGACGACGAAGGCATGGTGCGCGCCGACTTCACCGTCTTCCGCATGGCCGACCGCTGCCGCCTCGTCAACGGCGCCGATGCCGGCCCGCGCGACCTGCACTATATGAAGCGCGTCGCCCAGGACCGCGGCCTCGACGTGACCATCACCGACGTTTCGGAGAAATTCGTGACGGTCGGCATCTGGGGACCGAATGCGCGCGACACGCTGAAGAAGGTCGTGGCCGATCCGGCCGGGCTCGATCAGGAAAACTTCGCCTTTGCGGCGATCAAGCCGATCGAAATCGCCGGCAAAACGGTCACCGCCTTCCGCATCTCCTATGTCGGCGAGCAGGGCTGGGAACTGCACATGAAGTACGAAGACGGCCTCGCCGTCTGGGATGCGCTGCGCTCGACCGGCGTGATGGCCTTCGGTGTGGAAACCTATGCAAACTCGCGCCGCATGGAAAAGAGCCTGCGCCTGCAGAACGCCGACCTGCTGACCCAGTACAACCTGATCGAAGCCGATCTCGCCCGTCCGAAGGTCAAGGAAGCCGATTTCCGCGGCAAGGCAAAACATCTGGAATACAAGGCGCGCGAGCACCAGCCGGCCATGCTCTGCACGCTCGTGATGACCGAGAATACCGACAAGTCGGGCGTCAAGCGTTACCCGCTCGGCAACCTGCCGGTCGTCGATCCCGCCACCGGCGAGGTCCTGGTCGACGAGCTCGGCCGCCGCTCCTACACGACCTCAATCGCCTACGGCCCGACGGTCGGCAAGAACATTGCGCTCGCCTACCTGCCCTGGTCCCATTGCCAGGTCGGACGCAAGCTGACTGTCGAATACTTTGCCGAGACCTATCCGGTGGAAGTCGTCGGCGTCGGCTACAAGCCGATCTATGACCCGGAAAACCTGAAGCCGCGCACCTAAGCGCTCAAGCACTTGTGGCGCCGCAGGGATGGGGCGCCACAAACATTGACCCGCTTTTTCCTCAGATGAAAGCGGTATCGAAGAGGCGAGAAAGCTCCCACACTCAATGTCCTGCCAGCGAATGCGGCTTGACACATTATGAGTCTTTACTCATAATTGCATCAGATGGAAAATCTACCCCGCCCTACCCGGCCGCTCCTTTGGATAGCGTCGAGCCGCAAAGACTATGCGGAGTTTCCGCCCAAAGTGCAGGAAGCTTTTGGCTTTGAGCTGTTTCTGGCACAGACGGGGCAACACCCTCCATCGGCAAAGATGCTCAAGGGACTCGGCAATGGTATAGTGGAACTGGTCGAAGACCACGACAGCGATACCTACCGCGCCGTTTATACGGTTCGTTTTGAAACGGCCGTTTATGTGCTGCACTGCTTCAAGAAGAAGTCCAAGCGCGGCATCAAAACCCCTCAGAGCGATATCGAGCTGATCAAGCACCGGTTCCGCGACGCGGAAGCCCATTATGCAGCCAAACAAAATGAGGAGCGCAAGCGATGAAAACCGAACATGTCGAGGTTCATGCCGGCCACCCCAACATCTTTGCGGAGCTGGGGCTACCGGACGCCGAAAACCACTTCTTGAAAGCGCAGATTGTGGCGGCCCTGCACCGCCTCGTCAACGAGCGCAAACTCAACCAGGCCAAGGCCGGAACCATTATGGGCATCACTCAGCCGGAAGTGTCCCGCCTCTTCCGGGGGCATTTCCGGGAATACTCCGTTGAACGGCTCATGAGCTTCCTGACAGCTTTCAACCAGGACGTTGAAATTGTCGTAAGGCCTCATGCCAAGGCCGGAGAAGCCGGCAACATAACCTTCAATGCCGTCACGGCTTAACGAGAACGGCCCCGGCCGAGATACTCATTATTCGTTGGCAGGCGGCGTCGAATGTAGAGGCGCTACCGCCTGTCGCCATTTCCGGCTTCAGCGGCATCATCGGGGGCTCGGCTCGGAACGAAGCGTTTCGAGATCAGCCAGCAGCCGAGCGCCCAGAGCGCGCCCGCACACCATCCGGCGAAGACGTCGGTGGGATAGTGGACGCCGAGATAGATCCGGCTCAAACCGATGATGACGGCGAGGAAAACGCCTGCCGCCATCACGAAAATCCGCGTCGAGCGGTAACGTTGCGTGCGTGCGACCAGCGCGCCGAGCGTCAGATAGGTCACCGCCGAGACCATGGCGTGACCGGAGGGAAAGCTGAGGTCGCTGACTTCGACGAGATGCGGCACGATATCGGGGCGCGGTCGCGCAATGAGGATCTTCAGCGTCGTGCTCGCCAGCCATCCTGTCAGCACCGAGGAAAAGATGAAGAGCGCGATCGGCCAGCGCCGATCGAGCAAGAGATAGACGGTGATGAGAACCGTCAGCAGCGAGAGAACGGTGACGCCGCCGAGGCTGGTAATATCGTCGAAGGCATGCGTCAGCCAGCCGGGGCCGACCGGCACGGCTAGATCGTCGGCCCGTCGCAGCGCCAGCAGGATCGCCTCGTCGAAGCGGAATGTCTCGCCCTCGAGAACCTCGCTCGTCAGCCGCTGCAGCAGGAACAGCCCGCCGGCGATGGATGCCATGGTGATCAATGTCAGCGGCTCATATGCGCTGAGTCTCGCCAAAAATCCGCGTCGTTGAACCTCGCTCATACCTGCCGTCGAACTCCCTTCTGATCACGCCTATACCCGCCAGATCGGCAAGGCGAGCCGCAAATTCAAGACCTTGCAGCATTTGCAGGCATCCCGGTAGCAAAAGCTCAACCTTCTTTTGCTATGGCTGGAGCCGGTTATCCTCGAGAGGTTTCGGCGATGAAAATTCTGACCGCGATGGTTCTGATGGCAGCCGCCCTGCCGCCGGTCTCCGCCTTCGCAGAGACCGAATGGATGGGCGGCGCGAGACAATGGTCGGTCGGCTTTGCCAATGAAAGCCCGCATCCTTATTGCCGGCTGCTGTGGAACAGCGAGATCGGCAAAACCATGGAATTCCGCCAGAGCGCCACCGAGACCTTCTGGCTGGTGACGAAAAACACCTGGGACATTCCCGCCGGCACCAAGACCGAGGTGACGCTGACCGATCGCGACGTGACGAAAGTGGTCGCCGCCGAATTCTTCGACAAGACCACGCTTCGCCTCTGGCCGATGGGCAGCAAGGGAAGCGCCGGCCTGAGAAAGATCATCAAGAATTCCTTTGCCGGAACGCCTGACGTGCAATTGACCTTTGCCGGCGACGAAGGCGACTGGACGCTGCCGCTCTCGCGGGTGGATCAGCTCTATCCCACTTTCGCCCAGTGCCTCAAACGGCTCGAGGCCGGCGAGCCGGCCAAGCAGGATTCGGCGACCAGCAAACCTTTCTGACAGCTCTCGCCTAGACAGCCGGCGGCGCGGTCTCGCGGATCAGGCTGCGCACGGCCTCGATATCACCATTCAGCGGCCGCTCGTCGCCATAATGCGAGATGCACTGCCGCACCGCCTGGTAGACGAGATCCGTGCCCGGCGCCCGCGGCGCCGTCGCCATCAGGAAATCATGCGCCTGGGCAGCCGCCATCAGTTCGATCGCCAGGATATATTCGGCATTGTCGATGACGGCGAGCAGCTTGCCGGCGGCGGCTGTCGGATGGGCGAGGAAATCCTCCTGCAGGCCGGAGGTCAGGCCGCCGTCCAGGGCCGCGGGCGCGGCAAGGCGGCGGTTGTCGTTGCTGAGGGCTGCTGCGGTATATTGGGCGATCATGAAGCCGGAATGGCTGCCGGCATCGCTCGCCAGAAACGGCGGCAGGCCGCTGACCAGCGGATTGACCAGCCGGTCCATGCGCCTTTCGCTGATCGCGCCGATCTGCGCCAGCGCGATGGCGAGACTGTCGGCCGCCTGCCCGAGCGCCGGCGCCACGGCATGCGCCTCTGAGGAGACGATCGGATTTTCGGGCGTGCCCGAGACGGCGGGATTATCCGTCACCGAGGCAAGCTCCTGATCGGCGATACGGGCTGAATTGTCGAAAACATCGCGGGCGGCGCCATGGGCATGCGGCACCGAGCGCAGGCTCAGCGCATCCTGGGTGCGCCGGCCGAAGGCGGCGGCGACGAGGCCGCTGCCCTGGAGGCGGGCGCGCAAGGTGGCGCCGACTTTCGCGATCCCGGCCGACGGGCGCAGTGCCAGCACCGCCTCGTCGAAGGCGGCGATCTGGCAGCCTGCCGCTTCCAGCGTCAGTGCCGCGATGGCATCGGCCCAGTCGAGCAGCCGTTCGGCGCGCAAAAGTGCTGCGGCGGTGAGCCCGGTGGCGCAGGCCGTACCGTTGACAAGGCTCAAGCCCTCCTTGGCGCCGAGCACCAACGGCTGAAGGCCGATCGCCGCCAGCGCCTCACGGCCGCTCATGCGCCGGCCGGTGAGCGTGGCGCTGCCTTCGCCGATCAGAACGAGGGCGGTATGGGCATTGTGGGTGAGGTAGCCGGCCGAGCCTTTCGACGGCACGTCGGGAATGCAGTCATGCTCCAGCAGGGCTGCGAGATGCTGGACGATCTCGCGCCGCACGCCGGAATGGCCATGGGCGAAATTGGCGATCTGGACGGCGATGATGGCGCGCACGTCGCGTCCGGCCAGCAGCGGCCCGACGCCGCAGGCATGGCTGAGCACGATGCTGCGCGACAGCAGGCTCTGCGAGGCCCGGTCGACGACCGTATCGGCGAGCGCCCCGACGCCGGTGTTGACGCCGTAGGCGCGCACGCCGGTCTCGACGATACGCTCGACGATGCGGCTTGCCTGCTCAACCCGCGCCCAGGCGGCCGGCGACAGCGCAAGCGCCTCCCCTGCCCCGACGCGCGCGACGTCGCGCCAGGTCAGCACTCTATCGATGGTGATCGTCATTGACCGCTTCCGAAATGGCCGATGAACTGGCGGAAGGCGGGTGTGGCGCCTGTTGTGAACATTTCATCCGGCTTGCCGCTGCTTTCGATCAGCCCCTCGCGCATGAAGACGACACGGTTCGAGACGTTGCGGGCAAAGCTCATCTCATGGGTGACGACGAGCATGGTCATGCCTTCCTCGGCAAGCGCCCGCATGACCCGCAGCACCTCGCCGACAAGTTCCGGATCGAGCGCCGAGGTCGGCTCGTCGAAAAGCATCACCTTCGGTTTCATCGCCAAAGCGCGGGCGATTGCAGCCCGCTGCTGCTGGCCGCCGGAAAGATGGGCGGGATAGGCATGGCGTTTATCAGCGATGCCGACCTTTTCGAGCAGCGCTTCGGCCTCGGCGATGCAGTCGGCGCGCGGCCGCTTCAGCACATGGATCGGGCCTTCGATGACGTTCTGCAGGATGGTCATATGGGACCAGAGATTGAAGGACTGGAACACCATGCCGAGCTCGGAACGGATATGGTCGACCTGCTTCTGGCTCGCCGGTTTGCTGCGCCCGTTCTTGTGCACCATCTCGATGTGCTCGCCATCGACCCAGATCTCGCCGTCGCTGGCGGTTTCGAGCAGGTTGATACAGCGCAGAAAGGTCGATTTGCCGGAGCCGGAGGCGCCGAGCAGCGAAATCACGTCGCCATCCTCGGCATCGAGGGAAATGCCGCGCAGCACCTCGTGCGTGCCGAAGCTCTTGCGGATATTGCGGACCGAAAGTCGGGTTACGCCTGGCATGGTTGCTCCAATCAGGTCAAATCGCTTACGCCTTCAGCGGCTGCGGGGCCGCGCGGCGGTGTCGGGACAGCGAATATTCGAGCAGGGCCATGCCCTGCAGGATGATGAAGTTCAAAACGAGATAGATGATCGCCGCACAGAGGAAGACTTCCATCGTCCGGTAGGTCTGCGAGATCAGCCGCTGGGCGACGCCGGTGACCTCCCAGACGGTGACGAGGCTGGCGAGCGCCGTCGATTTCATCATCAGCACGATCTCGGTGGAATAGGCCGGCAGCGCGTGGCGGAAGGCGATCGGCGCCAGGATGCGGCGCACCATCAGGAAGCCGGACATGCCGATCGAGCGCGCCGCCTCGATCTCCTTCGGCGAAACGGCGCGAATGCCGCCGCGAAAAATTTCCGCCGTGTAGCCTGCCGTGCAGAGCGCCAGCGACAGCACGGCGCAGACCATCGGCTCACGCAGGAAGGGCCAGAGGAAGGAATAGCGGATGACGCCGAACTGGCCGAGGCCGTAGAACACCAGGAACATCTGGATCAACAGCGGCGAGCCGCGGAAGACGAAGATATAGCCCTTGGCGAAACCCGACAGATAGCGGTTGCCGCTGACCCGCATCGTGACGATGACCAGCGCCAGCAGGCCGCCGAAGAAGATCGACAGTGAAAACAGGATCAGCGTCGTCGGCACGGCCTTCAGCAGCGTCACCATGGTCGAGGCGAGAAAGGTGAAATCCATCATCGCCTCCTTATGCCTGGCCCATGGCGGAGGCCGGCATGCTGCGATTGGCGCGGCGCTCGGCACCGTTGAAGATGCGGTCGGAAAGGCTGGTCAGGATCAGGTAGAGGCAGCCACCGGCGATGAAGAACAGAAAATATTGCCTGGTCGAACCCGCCGCCACCTGGCTGGTGCGCATCAGCTCGGCAAGACCGGTGACCGAGATCAACGCGGAATCCTTGAGGCTGAGCTGCCAGACATTGCCGAGGCCGGGAATGGCGAAGCGAAGCACCTGCGGGATGATGATGCGGCGGAAGCGCATGCCGCGATGCATGCCGATCGCCGAAGCGGCTTCGAGCTCGCCCTTGGAAATGGCGAGGAAAGCGCCGCGGAACACCTCCGCCTGATAGGCGCCGGAGATGATGCCGACGGCAAGCGCGCCGGCGGCAAAGGAGGGCAGGCCGAGAAAACCCTCATAGCCCATCGCCTTGCCGATCGAGGTGACGGCCGAGGAGCCGCCGAAATAGATGAGATAGATGATCAGCAGTTCCGGCACGCCGCGAAACACGGTCGTATAGACATTGCCGAGCGCCACGAAGAAGGGATTGCCGGAGAGCTTCGCACCCGCCACGATCGCGCCCAGCACCGCGCCGATCGCAAGCGCCGTCGCGGTGACGGCCAGCGTCATCAAGGCGGCGAAAATAAGCAGCGCGCCCCATCCCGTCGAGCCAAAGCCAAGCAGTTCCAAACTTGCCATATCGTCCGTTCCCCGTCCGCGGCAGTGTTTTGTGGATTGACAATAACACGCAGTCCCCGGCGATAAAGCCGGAGACCCGTGTCTGCGGCCGAAGGGCCGAAATGCTTACTGCTGCGGGCTGACGTCCATCTTGAACCACTTCATCGAGAGGTTCTTGACCGTGCCGTCGGCAAGCGCCGACTTGATCGCCACGTTGAGCTTGTCACGCAGGTCCGTATCGGCCTTGCGCAGTCCGAGGCCTTCACCCTCGCCCCAGATCGGACCGGCGATCTCGGGACCGGTGAAGTCGAGCGCGCCGTTGGCGGCCTGGAAGGCATTGGCGAAATAGACGGCGTCATCGAAGCCGAGGTCGATGCGGCCGTTCTGCAGGTCGAGGTCGCGGTCGGCGCCGGTCTTGTATTCGCGGATCTCGGCAATGTCGCCGAAATTGTCATAGACGAATTTGGCGTACACGGTCGCCGCCTGAATGCCGATCGTCTTGCCCTTGAAGAGTTCCTTCAGAGCGTCGATCTCCTTCACGCCGGTCTGGCCGGGTGTCATCTTGATCGTGGCGCCGGTGCCGGCGGCTTTTGCCAGCGGGCCGTCCTTGGCGGTGGCGAAGGCGGCGGGCGTCGCGGCATAGGGAACGGTGAAATCGATGACCTGCTTGCGCTCCTCGGTGATCGACAGCGCATCCATGATGACGTCGAACTTGCCGGCATTCAGCGCCGGGATCATGCCGTCCCAGTCGGAGGCGACCAGCGTGCATTCGATCTTGGCGCGTTCGCAAAGCACCTTGGCAAGCTCCGGCTCGAAGCCGCCGAGCGTGCCGTCGGCATTGGTGAGGTTCCACGGCGCATACGCGCCTTCAAGCGTGATGGTCGCCTTCGTCCAGTCCTTGGCAAAGGCGGGAGCGGCAAAGGTGGAAAGAGCGGCGACGCCGCAAAACAGGATTGCGCTGAATTTCATTGATGAATTCTCCTCTGGAGTTGAAACAGACCTTGCGGCGTCTTCCGCCGATCTTCGCCGGCTTGCCCTTTCCGTCCTATTTTCGTCTCAAGGACCGATTGGGAGGTTGTATATGGTACCATATGAGATATTTTGTGATATGCAAGTGGAAAGTCGATTATGTGGCAAATTGAATCCGTGCATAAGGAATAGGCAATGAAGGGGTCTGGCGAGATGAAGCGCGACCTGGCGGGAAATGACAGCACGCCGCTCTATGCCGGCGTCAAGCAGGTGATCCTCGATCGCATCCACAGCGGCGAATGGCCGCCGAAATACCGCGTGCCGTCGGAAAACGAGCTGGTCGTCGAGCTCGGCGTCAGCAAGATGACAGCCAACAGGGCGCTGCGCGAACTCGCCAATGAGGGCGAGCTCGTCCGCATCCAGGGCGTCGGCTCCTTCGTCGCCGAGCGCAAGGGCTATTCGGCGCTGTTCGAGGTGCGCAACATCGCCGAGGAAATCGCCGAACGCGGCCATCTCCACGAGGCTTCCGTCGTCATTCTCGCCCGGGAAACCGCCTCTCCCGAGATTGCCGACGCCTTGGAACTGGCAATCGGCGCCGCCGTTTTCCACTCGCTGATCGTGCACAGCGAAAACGGCGTTCCGGTGCAGATCGAGGACCGGTTCGTCCATCCGGAAGCCGCGCCCGAATATCTCGAGCAGGATTTCACGACGCTCACGCCGAACGCCTATCTGACGGCCGCCGCCCCGCTCAGCGGCTCCGAGCACGTCGTCGAGGCGGCAATGCCGCAGGCCTGGGAATGCAAGCTCCTGACCATCCTGAAGAGCGAGCCCTGCCTGACGATCCGCCGGCGCACATGGTCGGCAAAACAGGTGGTCTCGACCGCCCGCCTCGTCTATCCCGGCTATCGCTATCGGTTGGAGGCGCGTAGCGGCAAGCTGTTCGAGGACTAAAACACCCGATATCTTGTATATGGAACCTTGTCTATTGTGACGCCGGCGTGAACCGCGCCACCAGCGCATGACGATCGCCGGGATAGGTGAAGCGCACATGGGTCACCGGGCCGGCGCCACTCCAGGTGCGGCGCTCGACCACCAGGCAGGCGGCGTTGCGGGGGATGTCGAGGGCGGCGGCCACCTCGGCATTGGCGGAAACGGCGTGAATCCGGTGCTCGGCGGCGCTCCACGGCACCTGGTTGAGCAGCCACGGCCCCGGCGCCACCGTCAGGAAATCGGCATCGGCGGCCTCCGGCACGGTCGCAAGGCTGATCAGCCGCTCCTCCAGGCAGAAGGGCCGTGCGCCGGCATTGTGGATGCAGACCACCTCGACGACCGAGGACGCCACAGGCAGTTCCAGCCGGCGACTGTCTTCCGCCTTGGCCTTGCGGCTCGCCTTCTTCGCAACCGCATAGGAATAGGGCAGGTTCAGCGACTGCACCTCGGCCTTGATGTCGTGGATTTCGAGAACCGCCGATTGCGCCTGCGGCTGGGTGACGAAGCTGCCGGATTTTTTGCGGCGCTCGATCAGGCCGGCCTTGGCGAGCTGGGTCAGCACCTTGTTCACCGTCATCCGCGAGACGTCATACTGGGTGGCGAGATCGACCTCGAAGGGAATGCGATGACCCGGCGGCCATTCGCCCGAGACGATACGGCCCTCGATGTCGCTCAGGATGCGCTGATGCAAGGTGGGGTCCCTGCTTTGATTCATCGCCACGTTCCGATTGGTTTCCCGATCTAGTCCGAATGCCCCGCTCATGAAAAGCGCTTTTTCAGCCGGCCAGCAATTCGCCCATCGCGGCGAGGAAACGCCGGTCGATGGCGTCGCGCTTGAAATGACGCCCGCCTTCCACCTGCTTGCGGCCGCGCGCCCAGACGCAATCGACGGAAACGCCGCCGGCAAACAGCCAGTGATCGAGAATCTGGTCGCCGGAGAGATAGGGAACGGCCGACGTATCGAGCGAAACGAGATCGGCGTGATGGCCCTCGGCGAGACCGGCCGGGGCTTTGAGCGCCGCGCCGCCGCCGGCGAGCGCCTGGCTGAACAGCGCAAGCGCCGTCGAACCGCCGGGTGCGGCAATGACGTTGCGGGCGCGAAGCGCCAGACGCTGCGAATATTCGAGCTGGCGCAGCTCCTCCGGCAGCGAGATCCGCACGTTGGAATCCGAGCCGATGCCGTAGCGCCCGCCCTCTTCGAGGAAAAGCGGCGCGGCAAAGGCGCCGTCGCCGAGATTGGCTTCGGTGATCGGGCAGAGACCGGCAATCGCGCCGCTTTTCGCCATCCGCCGTGTCTCGTCCTCGGTCATATGCGTCGCATGGATCAGGCACCAGCGCTCATCCACAGGCATATGATCCAGCAGCCATTGCACGGGCCGCGCTCCCGACCAGGCGACGCAGTCCTCGACCTCCTTCACCTGCTCGGCGACATGGATATGGATCGGGCCGTCGCCCGCCATCGGCACGAGCATCGCCAATTCCTCTGGCGTTGCGGCGCGCAGGCTGTGCGGCGCAAGCCCGAGCTCGGCGCCGTCGAGCCGGCCGGTCACGCCACGGCATCCCTCCATCAGCCTTTCGAAGCTTTCGAGCGAGTTGATGAAGCGCCGCTGGCCGTCGATCGGCTGAGCGCCGCCGAAGCCGGAATGGGCATAGAAAACCGGTAGAAGCGTCAGACCGATGCCGGTCTCCTGGCTCGCCGCCCCGATACGTTCGGCAAGCTCGGCGATATTGGCATAGGCCGCGCCATCCCTGTCGTGATGGAGATAATGGAACTCGCCGACGCGGGAAAAGCCTGCCTCCAGCATCTCCGCATAAAGCTTGGCCGCAACCGCCTCGACATGCTCCGGCGTCATCGCCAGCGCGAATTTGTACATGACGGTGCGCCAGCTCCAAAAGCTGTCGTTGGCCGGACCGCGCACTTCGGCAAGACCGGCCATCGCCCTTTGGAAGGCATGGCTGTGCAGATTGCCCATGGCCGGAACGATCAGAGCATGGCGCTCATCGCCGGGCGCGGCGGCAACGCCGGCCTCGACCCGGGCGATGCGCCCGCCTTCCAGCGTCAGCCGCACGTCCTTCTGCCAGCCTTGCGGCGTCAGCGCCGTGCCTGCGTGAACTGTGGTCATGGCCTTTTCTCCACTTCTGCCGCGCCGCCGATCTTTCTTTTCCAGAAGAGCGCGCAAAATTTCTCTTGTCACCTGCTTATTATGTATATACATGTTTCGGCATAAGGAAAGGCGCAAAGCTGATGACTGGGAACAATTTTTCTGAAGGAACCCCATCCGCTGACGTCAGGCCGGTGCTGTGGCGCAACGCACGGCTGGCGACGCTCGCGCCTGATAGTCCGGGGCTCGGCATCGTCGAAAAGGGTGCCGTGCTCACCGAAAATGGCCGCATCGCCTTTGCCGGCGCCGAAAGCGAACTGCCGGCATCAGCCATCGAGCGCTCCGAAATCGTCGATCTCGAAGGCCGCTGGATGACACCCGGCCTCGTCGACTGCCACACCCATATCGTTCACGGCGGCAATCGCGCCCGCGAGTTCGAGATGCGGCTTGAAGGCGCGACCTATGAGGAGATCGCGCGGGCCAGCGGCGGCATCGTCTCCTCGGTTCAGGCGACCAATGCGCTGTCGGTCGAAGAACTTGTCGCCACGGCGCTGCCGCGGCTCGATACGCTGCTTGCCGAAGGCGTGACGACGATCGAGATCAAATCCGGCTATGGCCTCAACCGGAGCGGCGAAGTGAAGATGCTGCAGAGCGCCCGCCTGCTCGGCCATGTCAGGCCGGTGCGCGTCGCCACCAGCTATCTCGGCGCCCATGCGACGCCGGTGGAATATAAGGGCCGCAACGGCGACTATCTCGACGATGTCGTGCTGCCCGGCCTCGACGACATGTACAATCTCGGCCTTGCCGATGCCGTCGACGGCTTCTGCGAGGGCATCGCCTTTTCGACAGCCGAGATCGCCCGCGTGTTCGACAAGGCCAAGACACTCGGCCTGCCGGTCAAGCTGCATGCCGAACAGCTCTCCAATCTCGGCGGCGCCAAGCTGGCGGCCGCCTATGGCGCGCTTTCGGCCGATCACCTCGAATATCTCGACGAGGACGGCGTTGCCGCAATGGCCGCTGCCGGCACCGTCGCCGTGCTGCTGCCCGGCGCCTTCTACGCCATACACGAAAAGCAGAAACCGCCGGTGGAGGCGCTGCGCCGGGCCGGCGTACCGATCGCGATCGCCACCGATTGCAATCCCGGCACCTCGCCGCTCACTTCGATGCTGCTGACGATGAACATGTCGGCGACGCTGTTCGGCCTCACCGTCGAGGAGTGCATCGCCGGCGCCACCCGTGAAGGCGCGCGCGCGCTCGGCCTGCTGACGGAAACGGGAACGCTCGAAGCCGGCAAGTCGGCCGATCTTGCAGTCTGGAATGTCGAAAGCCTCGCCGAGCTCGTCTACCGCATCGGCTTCAATCCGCTTCATACACGCGTCTTCAAAGGCGAAAGGAACGGTCGATGACCATCACGCTCCACCCGGGCTCCGTCTCGCTCAGCGATCTCGAGACCATCTATTGGACCGGCGCGCCGGCAAGGCTCGATCCCGCCTTCGATGCCGGCATCGCCAAGGCCGCCGGCCGCATCGCCGAGATCGCCGCCGGCAATGCGCCGGTTTACGGCATCAATACCGGCTTCGGCAAACTCGCCTCGATCAAGATCGACAGCGCCGACGTCGCCACGCTGCAGCGCAATCTCATCCTGTCGCATTGCTGCGGCATCGGCGCGCCGCTGCCGGAAAATATCGTCCGGCTGATCATGGCGCTGAAGCTGGTTTCGCTCGGCCGCGGCGCCTCCGGCGTGCGGCTGGAACTGGTGCGGCTGATCGAAGCCATGCTGGATAAGGGCGTCATTCCGCTGATCCCGGAAAAGGGCTCGGTCGGCGCCTCCGGTGATCTCGCGCCGCTCGCCCATATGGCGGCCGTGATGATGGGCGAGGCCGAAGCCTTCTTCGCCGGCGAACGCCTGCCCGGCGCCACAGCGCTCGAAAGGGCCGGACTGAAACCTATCGTGCTTGCCGCCAAGGAAGGCCTGGCGCTGATCAACGGCACGCAGACCTCGACGGCGCTGGCGCTCGCCGGCCTCTTCCGCGCCCATCGCGCCGCGCAATCGGCACTGATCACCGGCGCCATGTCGACCGATGCCGCCATGGGCTCTTCGGCGCCGTTCCATCCGGATATTCACACGTTGCGCGGCCATAAGGGCCAGATCGATACCGCAGCCGCGCTGCGCGGCCTGCTCGAAAACTCCGTCATCCGCCAGAGCCATATCGAGGGCGACGAGCGTGTGCAGGATCCTTACTGCATCCGCTGCCAGCCGCAGGTCGACGGCGCCTGCCTCGATCTCTTGCGCTCGGTCGCCCGCACGCTGGAAATCGAGGCCAATGCGGTGACCGACAATCCGTTGGTTCTGTCGGACAATTCGGTTGTGTCAGGTGGCAACTTCCACGCCGAACCGGTCGCCTTCGCCGCCGACCAGATCGCCCTTGCCGTCTGCGAGATCGGCGCGATCTCGCAGCGCCGCATCGCGCTGCTGGTCGACCCGGTGCTCTCCTACGGCCTGCCGGCCTTCCTCGCCAAGAAGCCGGGCCTGAATTCCGGCCTGATGATCGCCGAGGTCACCTCGGCGGCGCTGATGTCTGAGAACAAGCAGATGTCGCACCCGGCCTCGGTCGATTCGACGCCGACTTCGGCCAACCAGGAAGACCATGTCTCGATGGCCTGCCACGGCGCCCGCCGTCTGCTCGGCATGACCGAGAACCTGTTCGGCATCATCGGCATCGAGGCGCTGACCGCAGCCCAAGGCGTCGAACTGCGCGCGCCGCTTTCGACGAGCCCGGAGCTTTTGAAGGCAATCGCCGCGATCCGCAGCCAGGTGCCGAGCCTCGAGAGCGACCGTTACATGGCGGGCGATCTCGCCGCCGCAGCTGAGCTGGTCGCGACGGGGGCGCTGAACGCCACCGTTTCGAATGGCATTCTGCCGGTCTTGGAGGGTTGAAATGATAGTGAACAAGAAAGTCCCCTCCCCAACCCCTCCCCACAAGGGGGAGGGGCTAACCTCGCGGCTCCCGTTGCATTCAATTTTGAACGCAGAGCACGCGGCTAGTTCTAGCCCCTCCCCCTTGTGGGGAGGGGTTGGGGAGGGGTTTTTGCCATGACCACACCATACGAAATCCGTCAGGGCACCTCCCCCGTCATCCTCGCCTTCCCCCATACCGGCACCGACGTGCCGCCTGACATCGCCGATCGCCTCAACGACAATGGCCGGATCCTCGCCGATACCGACTGGCACATCCACCGGCTCTATGACGGCCTGCTGTCCGACGCGACGACGGTGCGCGCCACCTTCCACCGTTATGTGATCGACGCCAACCGCGATCCCCAGGGTGTCAGCCTCTATCCCGGCCAGAACACCACCGGCCTCGTTCCGGAAACGGACTTCGACGGCAAGCCGATCTGGAAGGATGGGCAGGCGCCTGACGAGGCCGATATCGCCGCGCGGCTCAGAGATTTTCATGCGCCCTATCACGCCGCTCTTGCCGCCGAGATCGAGCGCGTCAGAGCAATGCATGGTGTCGCCATCCTCTATGATTGCCACTCGATCCGCTCGCACATTCCCTTCCTCTTCGAAGGCAAGCTGCCGGATTTCAATATCGGCACCGATATGGGCAAGACCTGCGACGGCGCCATCGAGCAGGCGACCCTCACCGTCGTCGAGGCCGCCGAAGGCTATGACAGCGTGCTCAACGGCCGCTTCAAGGGCGGCTGGACGACCCGCCATTACGGCCGGCCGGAAACCGGCGTGCATGCGATCCAGATGGAGCTCGCGCAATCGACCCATCTGCAGACGGAAGCGCCGCCCTTTGCCTACGACACCGCTAGAGCGGACCGGCTTCGCGGCCATCTCAAAGACATTCTGGTGCGCATCGAGCAGATCGCACTAGAACAGGATGATTTTAGGCCGGTTCGGCCGAAAATCTGAATCCTGTTCTAAATTAAATAGTTAGAGCATGATGCTGTCCGAAAACCGCTGACACTTTTCGGCATCATGCTCTGGGCCTGAAACGATAACGATCACTCGACAGGGGAACCGCCATGAGCAATCCACGCCATAACATCCGCGAAATCCGCGCACCCCGCGGCAATGAGCTCAATGCCAAGAGCTGGATGACCGAAGCGCCGCTGCGCATGCTGATGAACAATCTCGATCCCGATGTCGCGGAAAATCCGAACGAACTCGTCGTCTATGGCGGCATCGGCCGCGCCGCCCGCACCTGGGAGGATTTCGACCGCATCGTCGCGACGCTGAAGACGCTGACGGAAGAAGAAACGCTGCTGGTGCAGTCCGGCAAGCCGGTCGGCGTCTTCCGCACCCACAAGGATGCGCCGCGGGTACTGATCGCCAATTCCAACCTGGTGCCGCACTGGGCGACCTGGGATCATTTCAACGAGCTGGATAAGAAGGGCCTTGCCATGTACGGCCAGATGACGGCCGGCTCGTGGATCTATATCGGCACGCAGGGCATCGTGCAGGGCACCTACGAGACCTTCGTCGAGGCCGGCCGCCAGCATTATGGCGGCAATCTCAAGGGCAAATGGATCCTGACCGGCGGTCTCGGCGGCATGGGCGGCGCCCAGCCGCTCGCCGCCGTCATGGCCGGCGCCTGCTGCCTCGCCGTCGAATGCAATCCGGACTCGATCGATTTCCGCCTGCGCACCCGCTATCTCGACGCCAAGGCCGAGACACTCGACGAAGCGCTCGAGATGATCGACCGCTGGACCAAGGCCGGTGAAGCCAAATCCGTCGGCCTGCTCGGCAATGCCGCCGAAATCCTGCCGGAAATGGTCCGCCGCGGCATCCGCCCCGATATCGTCACCGACCAGACCTCGGCGCATGACCCGATCAACGGCTACCTGCCGAAGGGCTGGACGATGGCCGAATGGAAGGCCAAGCGCGAGAGCGATCCGAAGGCGGTGGAAAAGGCGGCGCGCGCCTCGATGCGCGAGCATGTCGAGGCGATGATCGCCTTCTGGGATGCCGGCATTCCGACCCTCGACTATGGCAACAATATCCGCCAGGTCGCCAAGGACGAAGGCCTCGAAAACGCCTTCGCCTTCCCGGGCTTCGTGCCGGCCTATATCCGGCCGCTGTTCTGCCGCGGCATCGGTCCCTTCCGCTGGGCGGCCCTGTCGGGCAATCCCGAGGATATCTACAAGACCGACGCCAAGGTGAAGGAACTGCTGCCCGACAACAAGCACCTGCACAACTGGCTCGACATGGCCAGGGAGCGCATCGCCTTCCAGGGCCTGCCGGCGCGCATCTGCTGGGTCGGCCTCGGCGACCGTCACCGCCTGGCTCTGGCCTTCAATGAAATGGTCAGGAATGGCGAGCTTTCGGCCCCGATCGTCATCGGCCGCGATCATCTCGACTCCGGTTCGGTCGCCTCGCCGAACCGCGAAACCGAGGCGATGAAGGACGGCTCGGACGCCGTCTCCGACTGGCCGCTGCTGAACGCCCTGCTCAACACCGCGTCGGGCGCCACCTGGGTATCGCTGCATCACGGCGGCGGCGTCGGCATGGGCTTTTCCCAGCATTCGGGCGTCGTCATCTGCGCCGATGGCACGGATGATGCGGCCAAGCGCCTCGAGCGGGTGCTCTGGAACGACCCGGCGACCGGCGTCATGCGTCACGCCGATGCCGGCTACGACATCGCCCTCGACTGCGCCAGGGACAAGGGCCTGCGCCTGCCCGGCATTCTGGGGAACTGAGTCTCGTGCGGATCCTGCGCGCCGCCGATCATAAGCGCATGCCGTGGAAAAACGGCGGCGGCGAAACGGTGGAGATCGCCGTTTCGCCCGAAGAGGCCGGCCTTGCCGGTTTCGACTGGCGCGTCAGCATGGCGACCGTCGCAGCCGACGGGCCGTTCTCGATCTTTCCCGGCATCGACCGCACCCTGGCGATCCTCGACGGCAACGGCATGGTGCTCGACATCGAAGGCGGCACACCGGTGCTGCTGACGGTGGCGAGCGACCCGCTGGCCTTCTCGGCGGATATCCCGGTCACGGCCAGGCTCCAGGATGGCGCGATCACCGATCTCAACGTCATGACCCGCCGCGACGGGATTGCCCATAGGCTCGTCCGCATCGAAATCGCTGGCGGCAAGACCGTGCCGCTGACGTCGCCGACATGCCTGCTGCTCTGCCACCGCGGCACCCTGTCGTTCCGGCAGGGCGCCGAGACCGGCGCGCTCGCGGCCGGCGATGCGCTGCTGATCGAGAATGCTGGGGAAAGCGTGCTTGAAATCGACGGTGAAGCCAAATGTTATCTCGTCTCGATCGCTACAGCCTGATCCTATCGCAACGGCTTGGAAAGATTTGATAATCACGGAATGGTCCAGGCGTTCGCATCGGCTATTTCGATGTCGGGCCATGGACGTCATTCGTGCTTTCGGTCTAAACTTCGCCTTTCTGATGCAGAAGAAGACCTAGACTGCCCGCGAGACCAGGGCAGCAGGGGAGCAGGCGTGACGGATCCATACGATATTCTCGGCGTTGAACGCGATGCGGACGAAGCGCAATTGAAGGCAGCCTATCGCAAGCTCGCGAAGGTCGCCCACCCGGATTCGGGCGGCGATTCGCAAGCCTTCGACAATCTGCAGAAGGCCTATGCGCTGCTCCTCGATCCGGTCCGCCGCAAGGTTTACGACGATACCGGCTACGACGTCGAATTCGCCGACGCCGCCGAATTGCAGGCGCTTGTCATGATCGAGAAGCTCGTCACCGATGCAGTGCTCGACGAGCGCGCGCCGGGAAGTTTCGATCCCGTCGCCGTCATGCAGGACAGCCTCTCGGAGGAACTGCGGAAAGCCCGGTTCAGCAAGAGCGAACTGGAACGCCATGCCTCGCGAATCGGGCTGCATCTGGAGCGGCTCGCCAAAGAGTCGGGCCGCGATGTGCTCGCACACATGTTCCGCGCCCGCATCGAGGCGATCGCCAAGGCGGTGGCCGAAACCGAAGCGAAGATCAAGGCGACGGAACGCGCCGCCGACATGCTGAGCGGCTATATCTACGATATCGACCCGACGCCGCTGCCGGAGGTCACGGTCACCAACATCGAATGGGCCGAGGCACCGAGAAACCGCTCCATCGGCTGACGGCCTGCAGCCTCAATAGGACAGCTTCGGATACCAGTCCGGCGCCCGGCCTTCGGGCGTGGCATCGAGCACGGTCCAGAGCGGCATCGGATCGGGCGCGCCGCGCGGATCTTCGCCGGGATCGGCCGTCACCTCGCCCATTTCCTCGCTCCAGAAATGACGAATGGTGCCGTCGCGCCGCGTGAAGACGTTGAAGGCGGCGCCATCGCTGCCATCCCTGCCGATCGCGTGATAATCGCGGCTGTATTCATCGGTCATATCCGAATAGAGCGGCAGGTGATGCCAACCGCGCTCCTTCTTGAAAGCGAGCAGCCTTTCGATCGGCGAGCGGGCGACGACGGCAAGCGCCACGCGTTGCTGCATATCGGGCACTTCGCCATCCCAGGCCGACAGCAGCGAGGTGCACATCGGACACGGGCGCTCGCGTTCACGCCCGTACATGTAACTGTAGACGACCAGCGTGTCCTTGTCGGCGAAGAGCTCGCTGAATGAGACCGGCCCATTGCTGCCTTCGAAGCGGTAGTCTTTCGTCACCGCGCCGCCCGGCGGCAGCGCCCGGCGCTGTCTCGCCACGCGCTCGATGTGGCGGCGCAATTCGATCTCTTCGGCGAGCAGCGCATCGCGGGCGATGCGATATTCCTCGCTCTCGTTGGGGAAATGGACGCCGTTCTTTGCCGCAAGCACGGCGGCGGGTACGAGATTCTGATTGTTCATGGTCATATCTCCTACAATTGCCTGAGAACGTGCTGACCTGCAGCACATCGTTAAGATGACGATCGGCGGATGCGAAAATCGACAGCACCGCGCAAAAAGCACCGCAAGAAAAAAACCCACTTCGGAATCCCGAAATTCGCCCGCTTCGGGATTCCGAAATGCGCGGGCTTTTTTGCCCCGCCGGCGCGGAAAAATATGCAATGATTTCAGTCCCGCAGCCAATTTCGGGATTCCGAAGTGCTATATAGATTTTGGTGGGAGTTCCTCAAGATCGCCCAGCTTCGATAGCGAAGCCCCGAGGATGTCCGAAAGCAAAAAGGGCGCTCGACCCTTGCGGGGAGCGCCCTTATCCTGTCGGACAGCAAAGGGTTCGACGACGTCGATACCCCGAGCATCCGTTTTTCAGGCAGGGCTGGTATATGCGCCCTTTGCGTCGCGGTTTCAAGGGCCGATCTGCATCATAGTTCTGTGATCCCCTAAAAGGCGACGCCGGTCACGGGGTTGGCCACGGGCCGTTCGCTTTTGTCCCCCTCCCCGGCCGGCTGCACGGCCGGCGGCGCCATCGAACCTGAGTCAGCGGGCTCAGCTTTCCCAGGGACGGCGGCGACGTCCTTGGGACGGCGCTGCTCCGGCTTTACGTTTTCGTCGTTCGTTGACATTGTCTGTCTCCTTTCCAGGAACAAGTCACGGCCGTCGACATGGTTCCGATGGCGGATGGAGGATTGCCGATGCTTGACAGGTTTCTGCTGCAAGGCCCCGAGGATGCCCGCTTCACCATCCTGCTTGCGCATGGCGCCGGCGCGCCGATGGATTCGGCGTCGATGACGGCCGCGGCGGAAGCGCTTGCCGATGTCGGTTTCCGCGTTGCCCGTTTTGAATTCGCCTATATGGCTGCCCGCCGCACCGGAATCCGCAAGCCGCCGCCGCGCGCCGAAACGCTCAATCCCGAATATGAGGCGGCGATTGCCGCGCTCGGCGCAGAGGGCTCCCTCATCATCGGCGGCAAGTCGATGGGCGGCCGGGTCGCCAGCATGGTCGCCGACGATCTCCGCGACAAGGGGAAGATCGCCGGCCTCCTCTGCCTCGGTTATCCCTTCCATCCGCCCGGCCAGCCGGACAAGCTGCGCACCGGCCATCTCAAGGGGCTCGCGACGCCCGCGCTGATCTGTCAGGGCACGCGCGACGAATTCGGCACGCGGGACGAGGTGCCGGGCTACGATCTCTCCGACCGGATCGAAATCCTCTGGCTCGAGGACGGCGACCACGACCTGAAGCCGCGCAAGAAAATCTCCGGCTTCTCGGCTGCCGATCACCTCGCCGCGATGGCGCAGGCGGCCAAGGCTTGGGCCGAGCGGTTGCCGGTTTAAGCGCCGGCTTTCGGCTGCCGTCGTCGGCTTGCAAGCTTCCTGACGTCGATGCGCCGATCGGCCGCGAAAACGGTGATTTCGAAATGATCGGCCTGCAGCACATCGCGAATGTTGCGCGGCCGATGCGCGGCGATATTCACCCCGCCTCTCAGCCGCACACTGTTATAAAGAATGCCGGCGCCGCCGCTCGAACGCACCTCTTCGCCCAGCACCTGCGACGCCGCATAGCTCGCGCCGTCGTAGACATCGGGCCGCAATGTCTGCTCGCCGCGAATGTCGAGATAGTCGCCGATCAGAGTGGCCTTGTAGCTTCGATAGGTGCGCGCCATCGTCGTCACCCCGCGCGCGACAGTCTCGCGCCGGAGGTGATGGCCGACCTCGGCGGCGGCTGTCTTCAGATTGTCGGCGGCATACCAGGCGCCGAGATCGGGGCCGTTGAAACGCATGCCGCCCGGCGCGACATGCAGGAACGCCGCCATCACGATGCTGGCATTCGGACTGCCGTAAACCCATTCATCCCTCGCAAGCCGCTGGATGCGGTCGGCGACAAGGCGATCATTGGTCCAGCCGACCAGTTCCATCACGGCCTCGAGATCGGCCGCCCGCGTCACCGTGTCGAATAGCCCGATCGGCGGAAATTGCGATGGGATCAGCCGGTAGGACGGCCGCGGCGCCTCGGCAAAACGCTCGCTCACCGGAAGACGATGTCCGCGTCTTCGTACGGCGTGAAGGCCTCGTCGAGCCTGTTCGGCGGCATGTAGAGGCCTCCGCGAGCGCCATCGAGGAACCGGCGCACGGTCATCAACCCGTCCTGGGTTCCGTTGGTGACGATATCGAGCGGCGGATGGCCGCCGAACACCGGCGCCTGGTGCGGCGTGCGCAGCCAGGCGACGCCGGCGTGTTCGTCGGAAAACAGCACGCCAAGCGCCTGATGAATGCCGAATACGGCGGAGATCCGGGTCAGCGTATCGACATCGAGCGTGAAAGCCCCGTGCTCGCGCGCCTGTTTGGCCCAGCTGTGATAGGTCGAGCGGGAGGGATAGCCGAGCACGAGCAGCCGCTGCTCTTCGTTCAAGCCCCAGAGATCGGCAATCGCCAAAAAGGTCCGCAAGGCCGGCGGGCTCAGCCGCCGTCGGTTTGCCGGCGCAAACCGCTCCGTTTCCAGCCGTTCCGGCTCCTGCTCCCTGCGTCGTGCCTGCTGCATGATGCTCTCCTGTCCTGAACTAGATTTAGTCCAAATCTGGGCATTCAGCAAGCAAATTTGAAGAGCTGAGCTCAGGAAAGCTCCCGCGCCGCCTCGCGGATCGTCTGCATCAGGATCGATTGCGCCGCCGACGGCACGGCATCGGTGCGCATCGTCAGCCCGACCGGCCCCTTGGTCTCGCCGGTATCGACCGGCAGAAGCGCCAGCCGCCCATCGGCGACATCGCCGGCCACCACGCCGTTGGAAATGATCCAGATCGCATCGCTTGCCCTGAGGAAGGCGCGGCCGAAGGCATCCGACACCGTCTCGATCTGGTTCGGCAGGCTGGAGACGCCGTTGGCGATCAGGAAATTTTCGACAACCGGCCGGATGATCGAACCGCGCGTCGGCATCAGCACCGTATAGTCCCCGAAGGCTGCAAACAGCGACTGCCGACCGTCAAGCAGCGGATGACCGGCGCGCACGGCAAACACCACCTGTTCGGAATAAAGGTGCTCGAAGGAAAAGCCCGCCATCTTTTCGGCGCCGGCCAGGCGCCCGACGACCAGATCGAGGTCGCCGACGCGCAGCTCTTCCAACAGCACCGCGTTCTCGCCGGTGACGATCTTCACCCGGCTCCACGTCTTCTCCTGAAGAAAGAGCTCCATCGCCCGCGGCATGATGCGCGACGAGACCGTCGGCAGGGCGCCGATGCGGATCGGCGGCGCTTCGGCGAACTGTTCCTGCGATACGGAATCGAGACCCTGGCGCAGCGCCGTCAGCGCCGCCCCGGCATGCCGCAGGAAAACCTCGCCGTAGCGGGTGATCTTGATACCGCGGCCGTCGCGCTCGAAGACATCGACGCCCAGCACCTGCTCCAGTTCACGGATCGTCTTTGTCACCGCCGGCTGGCTGACATGCAGCAATTCGGCCGCCTTCATCACGCTCTTTTGCCGCGCCACCTCGACAAAGGTCTGCAGATGGCGAAACTTGATGCGGCTATCGATCATTGTTCCCATAACTCCTGGGTTATCGAAAAGCCAGAAAATATCATTTTACTTAACCGGATCAACCGGTCAGTTTTATTATTAGGAGTGGGTGCCGTTGGATTGGTTCCCCACGGCGGGTTTGTCGAGAAAGCCAACCCCACTTTCCGTCATCCTCGGGGCTTGACCCGAGGATCCATGCCCGCTGGGTGCCGTGTGGATGCTCGGCTCAAGGCCGAGCATGACGGAGGGTGGGTAGGCGGATGGAGCCATTCGCGACGTTGTCGCCCAT
Source organism: Rhizobium sp. M10 (assembly GCF_002531955.1). NCBI lineage: Bacteria > Pseudomonadati > Pseudomonadota > Alphaproteobacteria > Hyphomicrobiales > Rhizobiaceae > Rhizobium > Rhizobium sp. M10. The sequence continues at coordinate 144,427 of NZ_NWTA01000008.1, forward strand.
GTCGGAATGCGCTTGCCAGGTGAACTGACTTGATGAGGAAGTGACGTGCAATTTGTGAGGGGCAGCCACCCCGCTCTCCGTCATCCTCGGGCTTGACCCGAGGATCCATGGCGCGGCTATTGGTGGATGCCGCGTGGATGCTCGGCTCAAGGCCGAGCATGACGGAAGCGCCAATGGCCGCCCCTCACCCTAGCCCTCTCCCCGCAGGCGGGGCGAGGGGACGTGCCAAACGGAGCGTCGAGGTTGAGGGAGACGGTGCGGCATATCTCCTTCTCCCCGCTGGCGGGGTCTGAAGACGGGTCGAGACGCGTGGCTCGACCCAGGCAAGGTGGCGGCAGCCGGATGAGGGGCTGCCCGGCTGATTTGAGGAGAGTGACGTGCAATTCGCCCGCATAAACGACGTAACGATCCATTATCAGGTCATCGGCGCTCCCGCCGACCGGCCGGTGATCGTCTTCATCAATTCGCTCGGAACGGATTTCCGCATCTGGCGCGATGTCGTGGTGCGGCTTGCCGGCGACTTCGCCATTCTGCTTTACGACAAGCGCGGCCACGGCCTTTCCGATGTCGGCCAGCTCCCCGCATCGATCGAGGACCATGCGACGGATCTCGCCGGCCTGCTCGATCTGCTCTCGGTCAAGGACGCCGTCATCTTGGGCCTCTCCGTCGGCGGCCTCATCGCCCAGTCGCTCTATCAGCGCCGGCCGGATCTCGTCGGCGCCCTGATCCTCAGCGACACCGCCCACAAGATCGGCACGGCGGAAAGCTGGAATGCCCGCATCGCCGCGGTCGAGAAAAACGGCATCGGCAGCATCGTCGACGCCATCATGGAGCGCTGGTTCACGCCTGCCTTCCGCCGGCCCGAAAACACGGCCTATTCAGGCTATTGCAACATGCTGACGCGCCAACCGGTCGAAGGTTATATCGCCGCCTGCGAAGCGATCCGCGATGCAGATTTCACCGAAGCGGCCAAGAGGATCGCAGTGCCGACGATCTGCATCGTCGGCGACCAGGACGGCTCGACGCCGCCCGATCTCGTGCTTGCGACCGCGAAGCTGATCCCGGGCGCCCGTTACGAGGTCATCCCGGACTGCGCCCATATCCCCTGCGTCGAGCAGCCGGAAGCGCTGACGGCGATCATCCGCGCCTTCCTCACATCGATTTCGCCTGGAGAAAGCAGCCCATGAACGAGACACCCTCCGAACGCTACCGGCAGGGCATGGCGACCCGCCGCGCCGTGCTCGGCGATGCCCATGTCGACCGTGCCGCCGCGACCGCCACGGAGTTCGACCGCCCCTTTCAGGAGCTGATCACCGAAGCGGCCTGGGGCCATGTCTGGTCGCGGCCTGTCCTGACCAAGCGCGAGCGCTCGATCGTCACCATCGCGCTGCTGGCGGCGCTCGGCCAGGACGATGAGGTCGCCATGCATGTGCGCGCCACCGCCAATACCGGCGCCACCCGCGAGGATATCTGCGAGGCGCTCCTGCATGTGGCGATCTATGCCGGCGTTCCCGCCGCCAACCATGCGATCAAGATCGCCAAGCAGACCTTTGCACAAATGGACGCCGAAAAGGCGGCCTGAGGGGGAAACATGTCCGAATTGGTCAATCGCAAGCCGGAGACCGGCGCCTTCTTCGCCCGCGACCGCGCCTGGCACGCGCCGGCGCTGACGCCCGGCTACAAGACGTCGGTGCTGCGCGCGCCGCAGCGCGCCCTGCTGTCGCTCGACGGCACGATCTCCGAGACGACAGGTCCGGTCTTCGGCCATTCGATGATCGGCGAGCTCGACAACGACCTGATCCTGAATTATGCGCGGCCCGGCGAAAGCGCCATCGGCGAACGCATCATCGTCCACGGCCGCGTGCTCGACGAGCGGGCAAAGCCGGTTGCCGGCGCGCTGGTCGAGTTCTGGCAGGCCAATGCCGGCGGGCGCTATCGCCACAAGAAGGAAAGCTATCTGGCGGCGATCGACCCGAATTTCGGCGGCTGCGGCCGCGCCATCACCGATGAGGAAGGCCGCTATCATTTCCGCACGGTGCGGCCCGGCGCCTATCCCTGGCCGAACGGCGTCAACGACTGGCGTCCCGCCCATATCCATTTCTCGATCTTCGGCCACGGTTTTGCCCAGCGGCTGATCACCCAGATGTATTTCGAGGGCGATCCGATGATCTGGAAATGTCCGATCGTCGGCACCATCCCGGACAAGGCGGCGATCGAGCAGTTGATCGCGCCGCTCGACTGGGGCAACACCATTCCGATGGATTCACGCGCTTATAAATTCGATATCGTGCTGCGCGGCCGCCGCTCGACGATGTTCGAAAACAGGCTGGAGGGCAATTGATGCAGCAGCTCGGCTATCTCAAGGAAACCCCGTCGCAGACGGCCGGTCCCTATGTCCATATCGGCCTGACACCGAATTTCTGCGACATAACAGGCGTCTACGACAGCGATCTCGGCGTGGCGATGGTCAACAACAAGACGCTCGGCGAACGCATCACCGTCACCGGCCGCATCTTTGACGGCGCCGGCGCCCTGGTGCGCGACGCCGTCGTCGAGATCTGGCAGGCCGACAGCGCCGGCCTCTACAACAGCCCCTCGGAAATGCGCGGCGCCGCCGACCCGAATTTCACCGGCTGGGGCCGCTGCCCGACCCGCGCCGAGGACGGCGTCTACAGCTTCGAGACCATCAAGCCCGGCCGCGTCCCGTTCAAGGACGGCCGCAGACAAGCCCCGCACATCACCGTCTGGATCGTCGCCCGCGGCATCAACATCGGCCTGCAGACGCGCATGTACTTCCCGGAGGAGGCTGAGGCCAACGCCGCCGACCCGCTGCTATCGCGCATCGAACATCGCGAACGCGTCGCAACGATGGTCGCCACCCGCGACGGTGCGACGTGTTATTTCGACATCCGTTTGCAGGGTCCTGACGAAACGGTGTTTTTGGATATTTGAGGGGCTGGCCGGTGGCTTCGATGGAAAGCCCGTTGCCCGAAGCCCCCTCACCCTACCCTCTCCCCAGGGGAGAGGGGATGTGCCATACGAGATGACATGCCCATAGGCGCCTGCGCTGCCTCACACACCTTCTCCCCTCGGGGAGAAGGTGGCGGCAGCCGGATGAGGGGGCCGCAGCCACAAAGAGCAGACCATGAGCGCATCGCCCTTCGACCACCCCTTCCTCTCCGGCCTACTCGGCGACGATGAGATCGCCCCTTATTTCTCGGCTGAAGCCGATCTCCGCGGCATGCTCTCTTTCGAGGCCGCGCTCGCCAAGGCCGAAGCCGATCACGCCGTCATCCCCGCGGAAGCGGCAAGACAGATCGCCGAAGCCTGCGCCGGCTTTTCCCCCGATCTCGCCAGTCTTCGCGCGGCAACGGCGCGCGATGGCGTCGTCGTCCCCGATTTCATCAAGCAGCTGCGCGCCGCGGTCGGCGAGGAAGCGGCCAAAAGCCTGCATCTCGGCGCCACCAGCCAGGATGTCATCGACACCAGCCTGATGATCCGGCTAAAAGCGGTGGTTTTCCTGTTTGCCGGCCGGCTGTCCGCCATCGTCTCAGGCCTCGATGCGCTCGAGCGCCGGTTCGGGGGCAATAGTCTGATGGGCCATACCCGCATGCAGGCGGCGATCCCGATCACCGCCGCCGACCGTCTCGCTGCCTGGCGCGCGCCGCTAACGACCTATCGCGACCGCCTGACCGAGCAGAATTTCCCCGTTCAGTTCGGCGGCGCGGCCGGTACCCTCGACAAGCTCGGGCCGCAGGCCGCAGCCGTGCGCGCCTCGCTCGCCCAGGAGCTCGGCCTCACCGACATCGGCCAATGGCAGAGCACGCGCCTTGTGATCGCCGATATATCAGGCCTGTTCGCCTCGATCTCGGGCAGCCTCGGCAAGATCGGCCAGGATATCGCCCTGCTCGCCCAGATGGGCCGCGAGATCGAAATTTCAGGCGGTGGCACTTCTTCGGCCATGGCCCACAAGCAGAATCCCGTCGCCGCCGAAGTCCTGGTCTCGCTGGCCCGCTTCAACGCCACGGCGCTCTCCGGCATCCACCAATCCCTTGTCCATGAACAGGAACGCTCGGGGGCCGCCTGGACGCTCGAATGGCTGCTGCTGCCGCAAATGGCCATGGCAACGGCCGCCTCGCTGCGGCTCGCCGGAGAACTCATAGGAAATATCAAGAGGCTCGGAACTGCGTGACGCGGCATCGGCAGCAGTCAGCATAGGGCGAGCATTCTGTCGCCCGGCGCGGCAATTGTTTTTTCGATCGCGCGCAACCATCTAATAGGCATGACTTGCAGAAAACGCCCGCCTCGAGCAGCCCATTTACCGAAAACCAACCATACTGGGTTGCTTTCCGACGCGAAAGCCGATTGCTTAGGAGAATATACTTCTTCTTCCGCTAGCGGTTAGGAGAGTGAAAGGGGGCGCAGGCAAACCCGTGGAATTCTGCTGCTTCGCATCGGGATAAACTATGAGTACGATGGCGAAGCGGGAAGGCCGGTTTGAAAAACGATGACGACAGAACAGTTTCAGATAAAATTTTGGGGCGTCCGCGGCAGCATTCCCGTATCGGGCCCCGAATTCGACCGCTACGGCGGTAACACGTCCTGCATCGAAATTCGCTGCGGAAACCATCGGATGCTTTTCGACGCGGGTTCCGGCCTGCGCGAGGCCGGGCTGTCGTTGCTCGCCGACGGCGTCAGCGACGTCGATCTCTTCTTCAGCCACTGCCATTACGACCACATCATCGGCCTGCCCTTCTTCAAGGCGATCTACTATCCCTCGATCAACGTCAACATCTGGTCGGGCCATCTCGACGGCAAGATGAGCACACGGGAAATGGTCGAGCAGTTCATCAGCCCACCCTGGTTCCCCGTCAAGACCGACATCTGTCAGGCGACGATGAACTTCCGCGATTTCCATGCCGGTCAGGTTCTGACCCCGCATGAGGGCATCGAGATCAGAACCTTCACGCTGAACCATCCGGGCGGCGCCATCGGCTACCGCATCGAGTGGCAGGGCCGTTCGATCGCTCTGATCTACGACATCGAGCATATCCCCGGCACATACGATCCGGTCTCGCTGGAAATGATGCGCGACGCCGATCTCGTCGTCTACGACTGCACCTACAATGAAGACGAGATGCAGCGCTTCAAGGGCTTCGGCCATTCGACCTGGCAACACGGCACCGAACTTGCGAAAATGGCCGGCGCCAAGCGCTTCGCCCTGTTCCACCACGCTCCCTCCCGCACGGACGAGCAGCTGGCACAGATGGAAGCGCAGGCCGAGGCCGCCTTCCCCGGCGCCTTCGCTGCCCGCGACAATCAGACCGTGGTGATCTGACCGCTGCCGAACCGCTCCTTTGTCGGCGCAAGGCAAGGTGAAGACGCCTTGGTCCTTCGCAGCCCGCGCGCCTGCGCTTTCCTGACGGAACAGTAGCCGGGCCCGACCGTTTCCCCGGCAGCGCAAGATCGATGAAGCGGGGATCAGCCATGACCGTGTTATCAGGACAATGCCTTTGCGGGCAGGTGCAGCTTTCTGTTCGAGGCGAACCCTTGCGCGTCGGCATTTGTCATTGCACCGATTGCAGGAAGGAGAGCGGCTCGGCCTTCACCTTCTATGGAATCTGGCCCGCCGCCCAGTTCGAATATTCCGGAGAAACCGGCGAGTTCCAAGGCCGGCGTTTTTGCACCGGCTGCGGCTCGCGGCTGTTTTCCGCCGATGACGAAGAGGCGGAAATCAAGCTCGGCATCCTGTCCGAAGCCCCGACGCCGCTCGTGCCGCGTTACGAACTCTGGATCAAGCGCCGCGAACCGTGGCTGCGGCCGGTCGAGGGCGCCGAGCAGCACGAGGAAGATCGCAGGTGAACGGCCGCCCCGAAAACCCTCCCGTCGCCGCGCTCGTCCGGCATCACCGCATCACCGTTGCCGGCATCGAGACTTTCTATCGCGAGGCCGGTCCGCCGGACGCGCCTGTCCTGCTGCTGCCGCACGGCTATCCCTGCTCCTCCTATGAGTTTCGCAATCTGATGCCGCGCCTTGCCGATCGCTGGCGCCTGATCGCTCCGGATTTCCCGGGCGCAGGCTACAGCGGCACGCCTGATGATTTCGACTACAGTTTCGATGGCTACGCCGCCTGGCTGGAGTCCTTCGTCGGCGCGGTCGATGTCGGCCGCTTCGCCCTCTATCTGCATGATTTCGGCTCGCCGATCGGTGCGCGGCTGGCGATCAGAGCGCCGCGGCGCGTCGTGGCGCTCATCATCCAGAACGGCGACATTCCCTACGAGGATGCGCTCGGGCCGAAATATGCGGATATCGAGGCAACGTGGAGCCTGCCGCCCGCAGAGATGAGGAAGGCGCTGGCGGGAGCGATCAGCGAGAAGACGTTCAAGGAGGAATTCCTCAACGACCTGCCGCCGCCTCTTGCCGAGACTATCCCGCCGGACCTCTGGACGCTGCACTGGTCATTGATGACGCCACAGCGCAAGCAAATCGCCATCGATCTGATCGCCGGCCTCAGGGAAAACCGCGCCTGGTTTCCCGAGCACCGCAAATATCTCAGGGACTTCCAGCCGCCGACCCTGATCGTCTGGGGGCCGAACGACCATTACATGCCGGAAAAGTCGGCACGCGCCTATCTCCGCGATCTGCCGGACGCCGAACTGCATCTGCTCGGCGGCGGGCACTGGTTGCTCGAGACCCACCTCGACGAGGTCGCCGCCCTTATGCGGGACTTTCTCGGACGGGTTCACGCCGCCTGATTACGCTCGCAGAAGTGCAGGCGCCGGCGACCAGCGGACGGCGGGGTGTCGGCCCGTCTGCTCGAATAGGGCCGACAGGAAATCCCAGGCGGCGGCGTCATGCACGAGATGATGGGTGAGAACACCGATCGGCTCGTCGCTGCCGGCAAACCGGTCGCCGAGCTCGGCCACCAGTTCGGCAACCAGTTCCTCTTCGCTGCGGCCGCCACGTGTGCCATGCCAGTCGATAATGTCGACATGGGTGTTGAGAAGCGGCATCGGCCCGTTCCGCTTTGCCCGCCCGTAGACCGAAAGCGCTGCAAAGCCGAGATCGGGCAAAGCAGGGATGAGGGCGGCGTCGATCCGGTTCCACGGTGGCACCAGGATCGGCACAAAGCGGGCGGGATGCAGCCGCTGCAGCAGCCGAAACCCGTCGCGCAATTCAGCGAGAACGATGTCCGCCGACCGCTCGCTGCCGAGTTCCTGCTTCTTGCGCTCACGCCCGGCATGATTGGTGTGAGACCAGCCATGCACCGCAACGGCGACGGACGCCTCCTCCGCCAGCCGCGCGGCCAATGCTTCGCCGGTCAGAGCGGGAATGACGGCGAGCGTCAACGGAATGTCGTACCGGCCGGTCAGCGCCAGCAGCGTCTCCAGATCAGGCGTCGGCTCGACGGCATCGTCATCGCGCAGCCAGAACCGCGCCGCGCGGCCGGCGGCCTGCCAACGGTCAAGCTCGCGGCGCAGCGGCTCCCAGCTCTTGCCTTCGCTCATTCTCCTGCTCCTGTTCCGACGCTGTCACGCAAAATCCCGTCCAAGGCGCGCGCAGCCGTCGCAAGCGAACGCCGATCGAGCACGAAGCGCCGTGCCGCCTGCCCCATCACCTCACGCTTTTCACCGTCGTCGAGCAGGGCGGCCACCGCCGCGGCATAAGCGGCAACGTCTCCATCCGGCGTCAAAAGACCGGTGACGCCAGCCTCGACGACGGCGGGCACGCCTGCCGTTGCCTGCGCGACCACAGGCAGGCCGGCCGCCTGCGCCTCCAGATAGGCAAGCCCGTAAGCCTCACCGCAACCGGGCCAGACATAGAGCCCGCCGCGCCCCAGCAATCCGGCAATCTCGGCAGCACCCAGGGCGCCCAACCATTCGACGCGCGAGGAAAAATCGGCAAACAGCGCCTGTACCTCATGCCGCATCGGCCCATCGCCGATGATGGAAAGGCTCCATGGCCTGTCTTCGATCAGCCGCAATGCCTTTGCAAGCATCGCATAACTCTCCATCTTGTCGCCCGCCCGCATCATCGCCACCGTCACCAGCCGGCGCGGATCCGGCGTGGCCGACAGCGCTTCGAAGAGCGCCGGATCGATGAAGGGTTTCAGGCCGGCGAGCCGCGCCGCCGGAAAGGCGGCCGAAAGTCCGGCCCGGTCGCGCTCGGTGAAGCAGATATTGACCGCCGCCTGCAGGACCGCCTCGCCCACACGCTTCTGCTGCGCCGCCCAGCCGGTCCCGTCGCGCTTTGCCGCATAGGAGGCCTCGGCGGTGACATAGGGAATGGCGAATTCGGCTGAGATCGCAGGCCCAAAGGGATCGGGCGATTTGTAATAGGGGTGGTAGCAGAACCAGAGCTCGGGGCGCGGCGCGGATTGCCATTTCAGCCGCAGCCGCTCATCTTCGGCGCGGATGGCGGGCTCGAGCGCGGCTGCCGCCTCCGGGGTTGCGGCATAGCTGCGGAATTCGGAGACGACCTCAACCGCGTGCCCGGCAAGCTCCAGCGCCCGGATCAGCAGCCGCGCCATCAGCCGATCGCCCGACGGCACCGGATGGTTCGGCGATTTCATCGGCGCGTAGAAAGCCACCCGCATGCGGCATCCCTCATAAGACAGACTGTTTCCAAATCGGCACTCGCGGCCGGGCGAAAAATTCCGCTATTGTCCCATTCCCTAAAACTTGCGCATAAGCATATGGAATGTGATCGCGCTCGAAGCAATTCCGCCTTTTTCGCAATCTCTAAGAGCCTGCGGTTCCATCGACAAGAACGGGAATGAATGACGACGGCCTCAGCCACAGGGATTTTTTCGGAGCGCGCGATCAGACGGGCGAGGCTTGGTTCGGGCCTCGTCATTTTCATTTTCGTCCTGCTGCATTTGTCGAACCATGCGCTCGGGCTGGTTTCGCTCGCCGCCGCCGACAAGGCCCGCCACCTTTTCCTCGCCATCTGGCGCAATCCCGCCGGCACGGCAGTGTTTTACGCCTCGGTGCTGATCCATATGGGGCTGGTGCTGCGCGCCATCTACATGCGCCGCAGCCTGGTCATGCCGAAAGGGGAAACGGCGCAGATCGTGCTCGGCCTGCTGATCCCGCTGCTTCTCATGGATCATGTCATCGGCACGCGCATCGCCCATGAACTCTATGGCTATATCGACGACTACGAGACGGTCGTCGAGCAGCTCTGGATCAAGAACCCGGCGAATGGCGCCCGCCAGGTGCTGGGCGTCATCGCCGTCTGGTTCCATGGCTGCATCGGCCTCCATTTCTGGCTGCGCTACCGACCGTGGTATGCGGGCGCCGCGCCGCTGCTGCTGGCGCTGGCGATCCTCGTGCCGGTGCTCTCGATCCTCGGTTTCGTCCAGATGGGCCGCACCCTTGCCGATCCCTCCTATCAGCTGACGACCAATCCCTACGAGGTCAACCTCAACGCCCACTATCTCCACGACCCCGAGGTTCGCGCCCGGATCGCCACGGTCCGCGCCGGGCTCTACGGCGCTTTCTCGGCCTCGCTGCTCCTCGTCGTCGTCGCCCGCGCCCGGCGCCGGCTGAAGGAGCGCCTCGACCAGGTGGCGGTGCATTATCCCGGCGGCGAGGTGATCCGCGTGCCGCGCGGCTTCACGGTGCTGGAAGCAAGCCGGCTCGGCGGCCTGCCGCATTACTCCGTCTGCGGCGGCAAGGGCCAATGCTCCACCTGCCGCGTGCAGATCCTCGGCGACTATGAAAGTCTGCCCGCGCCCGACAAGATGGAACAGACGACGCTCAAGCGCATCAATGCCGGCCCCGACGTTCGGCTCGCCTGCCAGCTGCGCCCGGACCGCGACGTGGCGGTCGCGCCGCTTCTGGTGCCGGCGGTCGAAACCGCCCTTCCCGCCAACAGCCAGGAGACCAGCCCGGGGCGCGAACGTGAGATCGCCGTGCTCTTCGTCGATATCCGCCATTTCACCACGCTGACGGAAACGCGCCTGCCCTTCGACGTCGTCTTCCTGCTGAACCGCTATTTCGCCATCATCGGCAAGGCGGTGGAGCAGGCGGGCGGGAGGCTCGACAAGTTCATCGGCGACGGCGCCATGGCGCTCTTCGGCCTCGGCACCGCGCCGGAGGAAGCCTGCCGCCAGGCGCTTAACGCCGCTGCGGCGATCGTCGGCGAGATCGAGAAACTCGCCGCCGAACTCGCCGAGGAGCTGGCGCTGCCGCTGCGCATCGCGATCGGCATCCACACCGGCCCGGCCGTCGTCGGTACGATGGGCTACGGCCGGGTGCGCAGCATGACGGCGATCGGCGATACCGTGAACGTCGCAAGCCGGCTGGAAAGTGCCGCCAAGGAGTTCGAAGCGGCAATCGTCATCTCCGAGCCGGTGGCGAAGCTCGCCGGCGCCGACCTTTCCGGCATCGAAAGCCGTGAAATCAGCGTGCGCGGCCGGGCGCTACCCTTGAAAGTCTATGTCATTCCGAGAGAGAAAGCGGCAGAACCGCTCGAAGGAAAAGACTGATGCCCGGCAAGCCCTGGCTCACCGCCAAATATTGGAGCCGCCGCCTGCGCAAGGCGCGCAATGCCGCCGCCTCGCGCTTTTTCGACACCCGCTTCGGCCGCCGGCTGCTGATCGAAAATATCGGCCCGCGCGTCGTCTCGATGACGGTCGATGCCGGCGATCATCTGATGACCTTTTCGCCGGCCGACTATATCGGCCGCAAGGTCTTCCGGAAGGGTCATTTCGAGCGCGACGCCGTCGACCGGCTGATCGTCATCCTGCGCGAGCGCGGCCTGCTTCGAAAGGAGGCGACGCTGCTCGAGATCGGCGGCAATATCGGCACCCAGACCGTCTATTTCGCCCTGAGCAGCACTTACATCAGGATCGTCAGCATCGAGCCCGACCCGCGCAATTTCCCGCTCCTTGCCCTCAACATCCGCCAGAACCGGCTGGAAGAGAAAGTGCGGCTGGTCAATTGCGCCGCCGGCGAGCGCCAAGGCGAGATCGACTTTTTCCTCAATCGCAACAATCACGGCAAGAGCAGCGCCATCCGCCAAAGTGCGACCGACACGAAGATCAGCGTGCCGGTGAAGCCGGTATCCGAAATCCTTGCCGACCTGGCGATCGACCCGGCCGCCATCGGCCTCGTCTGGATGGATATCGAGGGTTACGAGCCGGTCGCCTGCCGCTCGATGCAGCCGCTGCTTGCCCGCCGCGTGCCGCTCCACATGGAGTTCACGCCGCTGTTCTATGGACCTGAGGGCACGAGAGCCTTCATCTCAATGCTTGCCGGTTATTATGAGGATTGCCTCGTCCTCTTCGAGGACCGCGAGGAGGAGATGAAGGTGCGGGATCTGCCGGGGGACATCGATCAGTACAATGTCCTGTTCCTGCCGTAGAGGCGGGCCTTTTATTAACCGAACCAGGACGCGCCCACCCCACCCGTTCGCAGCGAGCGTGGCATTGTGCACAGCGCCGGCAGCTTCATGGCAACACCTGGTCAATCCAAAAAATTGGCGGCGGTGAACTCCCGCACCTCGTCGGCGATCCAGTTCCGCAAGGCCCGCACCTTCGGGTGATCCTGATTGCCCATGCGGTAGACAAGATCATAGCCCCATTCCACGTCCATTTTGGCTCGGGGAAAGAGCGCCACAAGTCGGCCGGCGCTCAGATCCTCGGCGACCAGCACGCTGCGGCCGAGCGCCACCCCCTCGCCTCGGATCGCCGCCTCGATCGACATGCTTCCGTGACTGAAACCCGCCCCGCGCATCTTCGGGCATGGCACATCCATTGTCGCAAACCACCGCTCCCAGGTCGTCGTCATGCCGATCTCGTGGATGAGTTGGCAGGTGGTGAGATCCCGTGGCGCTGAAAGCCCGCCCATGCGCTCCCGATATGCCGGCGAACAGACCGGTGAAACCGTCTCGTTCATAATCCGCTCGGCCGTCGCTGCCGGATATTGGCCGGCCCCATAGCGCAGCGCGACATCGATCTTGCCTGTCGTGAAATCCACGGGCGCGTCCGTGACTTCGAGCTGGACGTCGAAATCCGGGTAGCGCGCCATCAGCCTGTGCAGACGGGCCGTGAGCCATTTGGTTGCGAAGGAAACGCCCGAGCTGACGACAAGGCGGGCATCGGTTTCGTTCCGGCGACGAATGCCGTCCGCCTCTCGCGCAAGCTCGGACAGCAGCCGGGTGACGGTGCTGAAGAAGGAACCGCCGGCGTCGGTGAGCTCGATCTTCCGGGTCAACCGGCGAAAGAGCTGGACCCCAAGATGATCCTCCAGCGCTTTTACCTGGCGGCTAACCGCTCCGTGGGTCAAATGCAGTTCTTCCGCCGCCAGCGTCATGCTCAGCCGTCGCGCCGTTGCCTCGAAGGCGCGAAGGGTCTGCAGCGGCGGGAGTTGAGGGTCTGCCATGATACTCATGTGTGAGCCATGCTCACGCATCCTGTGACAACAAATGGTTTGTCGGCTGCTATATCATGGATGAAGATGTGACGCAGCTGCACTTATCGGCCAACCCATTCGACGAAGTTCCCATGACGCACCATGTGACCGATCCCGCCGTCCTGACCGCTCCCGCGTCTTCACATGCCATGAAGAGCGTCGGCGCCATGCTTCTGCTCGCCGTCATGTGGGGACTGTCGATTCCGATCACCAAGCTCGGCCTTGCAACAGTCCCGCCATTGATGTTCACGGCGGTGCGTTTCCTCGTGGCTGTCCCCCTCTTGCTGCTCCTGTCGCGGGGTCAGCTTCGGGTGCCGTTGAAAGCCGTTCCGAGCGTCATCGCCCTTGGTGTCATGGGTATCACGCTCGGCAACGTCGCGCAGTCATTCGGCGTGCAAGGCACCTCGGCGTCGGTCGGAACCATCATTTCCGCAACCATCCCGATCTTCATCGTCATCTTCGCTGCGATCCGCCTGGGGCAGTCCGTGGCCGGTCGGCATTGGGTCGGCCTGCTGGCGGCCTTCGGCGGCATTGCGCTCGTCGCCGTGGGAAGCGGCTCAGGGGTGGACGACCTCTCCAAAACCACGATGACCGGTGTGGTCTGGATGCTGATTTCGGCGGTCGCCATTGCCTTCTATTACATCTGGAGCGCGGAACTCGCGGACAAATACGGCACCCTGCCCGTCGCCGCATGGAATGCATGTGCCGGGCTTGTCGCAATCCTGCCTCTGGCCGGCTGGGAGATGGCGCACCTGCCTTTCCAGATCACCGCGCAGGTGCTCTGGACGGCGGCCTATCTCGGCGTGCTGGTGACGGTCGCCGGCCTGTTGCTCTGGCTTCACATTCTGCGGGCGGTGCCGGCGCGGGTCGCCGCAAGCGTCCAATATCTGCAGCCGGTCTTCGGGATCGCCGCCGCATCGTTTCTTTTCGGCGATCATCTTGGCCCGACATTTGCCGCGGGCGTGATCCTGATCCTGGCCGGACTGGCGATGGCGGTTTCCAACAAGCGCCGGTCCCCGAAGCTGTCGGAACACATGAATAAGGCGTGACCGCCAAGCTTCCCCACCGCTCTGTGGTTCCCGGAGCGGATTGGCCCGTCCCTCAGGGGACGGGCCTTTTTCATTCCCGAGCCAGGCGCAAGTGCCGGCGAAATCACATCAAACGATGTTTCCTGCTGAGAGGCACATCATCATTGCCACCACTTGGCTCTTTCAAGGGTGACTTTGCGCGTCACGTTGCGGTTGTCGGGAACGCGGATCTCAATGGTTTGGCTTTTGTTTCCATTTATTACCTCTTGGCAAACGGCAAGCATCGCCGGAATCAATGGCTCGCGAAGATCCGACATTCCAAGAGTGGTTGCAGCCCTCAATGCTGATGCTGGCGTCATGTTGAAACCGCAAGCTCCTTTCGTGATAGTACGAAAGGAGCTTGCTATTCCGGCTGTGCGATCGTCAGCCTGAGCATGACCCGCCGTAGCAAGAACAAGCGCGATAGCGCCGAAATTACGCAACTTCATTATACTACCCCTAAATTACAATTTCTGAGCGCAATACAACTTCGCGCATTTCCGTGTTCGATCGGCAGAAGCGCTATGACAGCCGCGCGGCATGCCTCAAACAAGTTTCTTCGCCTCTGTCCTGGAATGGTCGTGATATTTGTTCTCCCGCAGCGTTCCGAAAAGCTTCAAGCTCTCCAGATGCTCGCGCTGAGCGCGATAGAAGTCGTTGAGGAAAACCAGTTCCTGGCCGGTCTTGACGGGATCCGGATAGCGGATCCTTCTGGTGATGGTGCGTACGATTTTGGCGATCTCTTCATTGCCCGGGTTCTTCGTCGAGTCGCGGAGCACGTCCTCCAGTGTCTGCAGCTCATATTTGCCGTAGACGTCGAGATGTTCGGGCTGGAAATCGAAGGCCGGCTGCGACGATGCCGTAGCGGGCGCGGACACAGCGAGATCGGCGAGCAGCACCGAGCGCGGATTGTCGACCACCAGGGTACCGGCGATGATGTCGCCAAGTCGTTGCCGGCGCCGGTTGGCGAGCGGAACGATGACGACGGCCAGGAGCCAGAAGCCGGTCAGACCGTTCATCCAGGCGGACTGAGAGTCGAGCGTCGACAAAAGGCCGATGGGAGCGAATATCTCCACCTCCTTCATCAGGTTGCGCGCGGTCACCTGGTGCGGCGTCAGCCGCCGTCCATTGGCGTTGATGACGCGAATGCCGGTTATTCTTTTTCCGAGCGTGCGGCCGTTCCAGATGAGCTCCGAGAGAATGTAATAGGGGGTTCGCAGCAAAAAGCCGAGCAAGGCGCCGAGCATCAGATCGGCGCTCGCGGGCAGGAGCCCGGTGAAGATGACGACGGCGGTACAAATGAAGATGACGAGGGCGGTCAAAAGGATGTCGAGGAATTGCGCGCCGAAACGAGTTCCGAGCGAGGCGATCGCGAAATTGATCGGCACGCCCTCGGGCGGAAGGAACTGCTCGGTGCGCTTGCCGTCCGTCACTGACTGGCTCATCGCCGGGCTCCCGGCAAGACTTTGCTTTCGCGGCCGCCAAGCAGCAGCCAGCTCGCCCAGAAGACACCCATCCCCCAGCCGATGGTAAGACGCCATACCGGATCCTGGATCAGCTGGCGCAGAAACCCTTCGATGAAGGCGGCCGCGACAAGCATCAGTGCCGCAAGGATGGCGAGCTTGACGGCGTCATGGGCCTGGTGGCGCAAGGCCTCCCTGCGCGTGCGCGCGCCCGGCAGCAGAACGGCCAGGCCGAGCCTTGCACCGCCGGCACAGGCAATGGCGATGGCCGCAAGTTCCGTGACGCCGTGAATCGACAGCCAGGCGAACACGTCGTAGCCCAACCCCTTGCCGGAAAACATCGCAAAAAACGCACCCAGGATCAGGCCATTGTAGAAGGTCAGGATAAAGCTCGGCACCGATACGAAAACACCGAGGGCAAAGGTCAGGACGATGATGCTCGTATTGTGGGAAAAGAGAAATGCGGAAAATGCGGCGAGCTTGTCGCTCTCATGCCCTTCATTGCCATAGATCGTCGAGCGGAGATAATCGGCCGATGCGCCGGGGGTGCGCTGATCGGCCATTTCGGGCGGCACGAACGTATAGAACCAGCTCGGGTCGTGGGTGAAGAGCTTATATCCGGCGGCAGCCCCCAGAATGAGCGCCAGGAAGCCGATGAACAGGGGCAGCGCCGATCGGCGCACCGCCTGCGGAATGCCGTGGACCAGCAGGCGGCTGATCAGGCCGCCGAGGCTTTCCTGCGGCGCGTAGACGACGAGATAGGCCCGGGCGCAGAGGCTTTCGAGATAGGCGATCAGCGCGCGATCCAGGGAAATGTCGCGCGCCACGCTCAGCGAATTCATCGCCTGCCTGTAGCCGCCGGCGAGGTTGCGCACCTCATCATAGCCGAGCGTCGCCGCGCCGCCCTTCTCCGCCCGCGTCACGAGTTCGTCCAGCTGCCGCCAATGCGCCTCGCGCTCCATGCGAAAGCGTGCCGAGCGCAGCATATCGGTCTGGATGGCGCCGTTTGCCGGCGCGCCCGTCTCTGTCCTGCCGTCGATACCGATATCGCTCATATCATCTCACGGGATTTGATTTCGATGTAGCGGGCAATAAGATCCGAGGTCAGCGCCTCGGGTGTGCTGTCGAGGCAGAGCACGCCGAGACGCGCCAGTTTCTCCATGACGGTGCGCCTCTCGTTGAGGATCTGGCGCGCCGCCACGGAGCGGGCCACAGCGTCCAAGCTCATCTCCTCGGGTTCCGTCAGCTTTGCCAGCACCGGATCGCGCAAGGCGACGTAGACGATGAAGTGATGCCGGGCGAGCACCTGAATGTTCTCGATCATCAGCTCCGCCGTGACGCTGTCGACGAAATCGGAGAATATCACGATCAGCGAACGTCGCTTCAAGCGTGCCGACAGATGCATCAGTCCGAGCGTATGATTGCTTTCCTGGGTTTCGTAACGCAAATCGGCGCAAACCGTCTGCAGCCGCGGAAAGGCGGCTCTTCCGGGCAAGGCCGGCACGAACAGGCGCGGGCGGCTGTCGAAGCTGTAAAAGCCCACGAGATCGCCGGCAAGTCCTGCGGCCCAGCACATGGCCAGAGCGGCGTTGATGGCGCGATCGAGCTTGGCGAAGCCGCCGAGCTGCTCGGCCATCAGCCGTCCGGAATCGACGCACAATATGATCTGGTGGTTTCGTTCGGCCCTCATCTCGCGCACGACGAGATTGCGCATCCGCGCCGACCGCTTCCAGTCGATGCTGCGCGGGTCCATGCCGCTGGCAAATTCGCGCAGCTGATGGAATTCCGATCCTTCGCCGCGCAGCCGCAAATCCTTCTGGCCGGCTTCCAGCGGCAGGATCTGGGTTCTGATCGCTCCCGACAGCACCGGCGATACATCGGGCAGGACGGCGATCTCTTTTCCCACGGGCATGCGCGCGATAATGTCGAGCAGCCTCAGCCGCGATGGCCATTTCAGCCACAGCTCATGGACCGCGTATCGTCCCCGTCGCGTCAGGCGAAGATCGAAAGCGGCCCGGAAAACTTTCTCGCCGGCGGGCGACGCGGGGCTCGCCGATCTGCCTTCGCCGATGACAAGCTCGGGAGCGCAATCGAGCCGGATTCCGATATTATCCGGCACCACCCCCTTCTGCGGTCGAACCCCCACCGTAAACTCGGCGGTGTGGCCGACAAAGCCTTGCGGCGGCAGCTCGAATTCCACCGTCATTCGGCCTGAGAAGGCCGACATCGCCAGATCGCCTGCCGTCAATGCCGCAAGCGCGACCCACAGCAAGAGCAGCGGGTAACCCATATCGCGCCACCATACGCTGACGAAGACCGTCACCGCAGCCAGGATCAGAACGAGCGCGATCAGATATCGGGATGGCCGCATTAACGAGGCGCATCCACGCGGTTCTTGATATTGGCCAGCACCTCGTCCGGGATGCGGCCGTCAATTTCCGCCGAAGGCGAGAGGATGATGCGATGGCGAAGCGCAGGCACCAGCAACGCCTGAACATCATCCGGCAAGCCGTAATCCCGGCCTTCGAAGGCGGCGCGCACTCTGACCGCTGCGGCAAGAGCGTCGGCCGCGCGCGTGGATGCGCCATAGAGAATATCGGGATCGGAGCGCGTAGCGCGCACCAGATCGACAACATAGGTCAGGATCGTCTTGTCGAGATGGATCGCATCGATCAATGCGCGGCCCGCGGCGAGCGCCGCACTCGTCACCAGCGGGCGGATGCCGGCATTACGCACATCCGCTTTCAGGGCCTGATCCGCATGCCTGGACAGAATGGCAATTTCCGTATCGCGGTCGGGAAAATCGACGACAAGCTTGAACAGAAAGCGATCGAGCTGCGCTTCGGGCAGAGGATAGGTGCCCTGCTGTTCGATCGGGTTCTGCGTGGCGAGCACGAAGAAATCCGACCCCAGGGAATAATCGGTCCCGTCGATCGTGACCATCCGCTCGTTCATCGCCTGGAGAAGCGCGGACTGCGTTTTCGGCGGCGCGCGATTGATCTCGTCGGCCAACAGAATGTCGGTAAAGACCGGACCCTTGGTCAGGTGGAACTGATTGGTCTGGAAGTTGAAGAGATTGACGCCGAGCACATCGCCCGGCATCAGGTCGGGCGTGAACTGGATGCGGCGATAATCCAGCGCCATGGCAGCGGAGACCGACCGGGCCAGCAGGGTTTTGGCCGTGCCGGGCGGGCCTTCGACCAGGCAGTGCCCGCCGGCAAAGATCGAAATCAGAACGAGATCGATGATGGCGTCCTGCCCCTGTACCACCTTGCCGATTTCGCCACGAACCGTAGCGATGAGATCGCGAAATTCACTGAGATCCAAACTCAAAACTCCCTAGCAATTTTCTGAATGTCTCGAGATTGCGGTGCAGGTCCGACCGCGTCATCAAATGCCCGCGTTCGATCAGCGCCTCGGCCGTGGCGTGCAATGCCTGCGCCTTCGCCTTGTCGTGCCGCGCCAGGCGTTGAAACAGCCGCGCGATGCCTGCCTGATTTCCGGCGCCGGAACCGAAAAGCAGCTGCGCCTTGTCGGCAAGCAGATGCAGCACGAACTGGCCCGTCATCCGGCCGTCATTGCCCGACAGGCGCAGGAGCCGCGCCGTGGCTTCGATCGCGGCGGTCTTCGACAGTTCGATATTTGCCGAAGCCTCGCGCAAAGGCGGCCCGAAGCGATAGGCGCCGCGCCAGAAAGAGATCGCCGCGACAACGAGCACGGTTCCCCAGATGACCGACAAGGGATAGACGAAAAACCGCTTCAGATCGGCGGTGGAGCGCTCATAGGACTGCCCTTCGTCAACCGTCGCCTCGTCATCCAGGGGCCGCCCGGCCGTATCCAGGTAGACCGGCCGCGTCTCACCGGCGCCGCGGAGAGACTGGACCAATGAGACGGCAAAGGCGGCGTTATCGGCCAAAGCCAGCCCGTGATTGTTCAACAGGTCGGGATCCGAGAGCAGATAGACCTCAGGGGTATCGTCGCACCGCAACAGCAGCGCCCCCAGCGGCATGCCGGCAATCTCCTCGCAGCCTTCCGGGAGGCTCGACCGCTCGAAGGTTTGCGGCTGGTAGAGAGCGATCTTGATCGGCTGGCCCGGCTGCAGGTGCGGCTGTGCCTCTTCAAAACCCGTCTCGCTGCGGGCGAAACCGAAATCCGAGTAGCCGATCTTGTCGAGTTCGTTGCTGATATCGCTGAAATCAACCAGCCCCGATTTGCCGGCGACA
Organism: Rhizobium sp. M10; assembly: GCF_002531955.1. NCBI lineage: Bacteria > Pseudomonadati > Pseudomonadota > Alphaproteobacteria > Hyphomicrobiales > Rhizobiaceae > Rhizobium > Rhizobium sp. M10. Next base: position 163,599 of record NZ_NWTA01000008.1, read on the forward strand.
CCCTCCGTCGATACGCTGTTGCGCCACTTCGGCAATGCGATCAGCGTCGGCAGCGCGTATCGGCCTGCCTCCTCAGCCGGGTTTTCCGGGCTCAGGTCATCCGTTTCATCGCCCGGCTGGGATGCGACCTCGCCTTGGCGTATCGACAGAGGAACAATGCGCAGCGAGACTTCGGAACGTGCCTGGACGACATGCGGGTCGGATCGGAGGACGGGGATCCCCTTGGCCTGCAGCCACAATTCCAATCCCTTGTTGCCGAGGGGCGAGCGGTCGTAATCGCTGCCCCGCGACAAGGCGAAGATTGCCAGCGCCGCCAGCACCAGCAACAGGCCCAGCGCCAGCATCGGGGCCGAGCTACGCATGGGCTAATCTGCCGGTCGACAGCAGGTCGCGGGCCGTCGCGAGAAGGACGCCGAAATGCCTTTCCGCAACGGCACGCCCACCGTAATGAGCAAGTTCCACCGCGGTCAGCAGATTTGCCAGCCGCTCGCGGTCGGGCATCGAGTTCGGCAGACGGGCAAACACGGCGCGCTCCGTATCGGAGCGGAAAAGCCGCGTTCCCGTAATATCGGCGGCGTGCAGCAGGCAATGCCTCAAGAGCAGGATGAGCGCCTGCTGTCGATCCGCCATGGCCGCGATGCGTTGCAAGACGTCGTTCGGCTCCTCCTCAGCCGCGCCGGCGCCGGTGCGCCAGCTCGCCGGCGCCTCCCCCTGCCGCTGCTTGATGTCACGTGGAGCTGACGACAACAGCACGCCGCCATTGCCGAAGCGCATCCATAGGCCGATCGCCACCGCCAGGCCGACAAGCACCATGCCGACCGCCAGAGGCCCGTCGATGACCGGCTCGCGAATGGCAAAGGACGGCTTGCGTTGTGATGACCGCTTGTCCTGTGTCGTGCCCGAGGCTGCATTGGCCTTCTCCGACGCATCGCCGTAGACAAGCTTGCAGTGCACGCCGTTCAGCAGGCACTGCGAGGCGTATTCAGTGCCGACCGCGCTGATCGGACGATCGCTGTCCTGCGCCCGCGCAGGCGGAAATGAAGCCGAGGCGGCCAGGAACAGAGCCGCCAGCAGACCGGCGTTGCGGATGGCCATGCTCTAGGCAAAAACCTCTGCACGCGCTTCGGGACGCAGCGGATCCGGCCCGAACTTGTTCGGACCTTCGGTGCCCGGAAGGACGGAAATAACAAAGATCGCAAGGCCAGTGACCACACCGACATAGGGAATAATGCCCACGATGACGAGCGCGAGATACCACCAACCGGAAATATTGCGATCATGGAAACGGCGAACGGTCAGAGATATCAGCGGCAAAAAAATTGCGAGGATGGCCAACCCGCAGATGACCACAGCGTAGCTAACTGGTGACGCGGCTCCGCTCCCACTGGTAACGAAGGAGAGCACACCGGCCAGAAACCCAAGTACGAACAGTGTCAGAAAATAAAACAACATGAACCACCAATATTCCGAGCGGGATGCCCTGCCGGAAAAGGTTGCGTACTTCTGCTTCAGAACAGTCCGAACAGCTTCAGTAAACCCCATTTGAAATGCCCCCATTTCTGTTTGCAGGCGCGGCAGCCAACGATTTCATCAGCATACTGCGTGCGATAGTAACTTCAGATAAAAACAGCTACAATTCAAACGCAGAAATTGCAATAAGCCGGTTGTTTCGAGCCGGCGCTGGCGCAGTTCTGCGCCAATGCCGGCCCGGCTTTTTAAGAGACGAGCCTGCAGCGCAGGCCCCATTCATCACTTGGAGCGGGCCGACGCTGTACAGGTCACGCTCTAGGCGAAGACCTCGACTCTTACTTCGGGACGCAGCGGATCCGGCCCGAACTTGTTCGAGCCTTCGGTGCCCCTCAGCACGCTGATCACGAGGATCGTGATACCCGCAATGATCCCGATATATGGCGTCATGCACAGGATAAACAGCGCGAGATACCACCAACCGGAAATGTTGCGATCATGGAAGCGACGAACCTGGACGGCTACCGCTGGCAAAAAACCTGCAAGAACAAGTAACCCACCGATGATGGTGACAGCGATCATCAGTGACGTGGATCCACCTCCCAAAATGAACGCGGCAAAGATCCCATTCATTGCAATCACAAAAATGAGCAGAGCCAGAAAATAGAAGAGATAGGACCACCAATATTCCGAGCGGGAAGCCCGACCGGAGAAAGTCGCGTACTTCTTCTTAAAAACTGTTCGAATAGCTTCACCAAACCCCATTTGAAATGCCCCAATTTCCACCTGATGCAAGCATCGCAAGCTCTGACGCCGTCTTGACTCAAATAGTCATTCCGGTGGAAACGCTTACAATTCGAACGTAATGCGTGCAAGAAGTCTGCATGCTTCAGGCAGCGCTTTGCTTACATCAACGCCCACGTGTTGACATCGACGCCTTGTGCAAGCCCGAAAAAAGCAGTTAGCTGGCATCGTTGGGGACGCTCATTTCGCACGGGTGGACGAGCATCGGGACGATAGGTGCGCTGAGACGTATCCGCATTTTGAGGGGAATCTCGTGCGCTGGTCCAAACCGCTCAGAGTGCATCTCGGCGTCCTGGTCGTCGCGTCGCTGCTTTGCACGTCGATGCCCATCATCTGGATGGCATTCTGGCAGGGAAGCGCGGCTGCGGTGAACGCCGGCGCGCAGCAGATGCGCGAGATGAGCTTGCGGCTGATCGAGGGATACAAAAGTGCGCTTCAGGGCGGCACCGAGGCGGTGGCGCTGGCATCGACCCTGCCGCAGCTCATTTCCCCGCCGTCTCAGGATATCAAGGCAAAACAGGAAGTCTTTCTCGAGGTTCTGCGAAACGTCCCCGAGGCGACGAGCGTTTACACCGGCTATCCCGATGGCTCCTATCTGCAGGTCATCAACACGGCCAGAAAGGATGTGCGTCAGGCGCTGGCGGCGCCCGATGGCACGGCTTTCGCGATCCGAACGATCGCGGAGAGACAAGGCGCGAATGTCATATCGACGCTTCGCTTTCTCGACAGCCGGGCAAGTCCGATCGGCGAGCGGGATATCGACTACGCATCCTTCGATCCGCGGCAACGTCCCTGGTACCAATCCGTCGTCCAGGACGGTGTGCCGGTTTCCGTCGGGCCTTATGTGACCGGAACGCTCAATATACCGACGCTGACGATCGCGGCGCCGATGAAGGATGACGGCCGGGTGGTCGTCGGCATCAACATTCACCTGCAGACGATCGGCCGCCTGCTGAATGCGCAGGGGATTTCTCCGCATGCGCGAGCCTACATCATCGATGGCGGCGGCAACCTCGTCGCCCATTCCGACGCCCAGATCATGAGCAGGGTCATCGGATTATGGGCGAGAACATCAGGCGCCTTCGCCGCGACGGCAAACAGTTTCGACACGAGCCTGGAAGCCGTGGCCAGGCTCAGGCGAGATCCCGCCTTCGCAAGCGGCGGCTTGGCGCGGCTCGATATCGACGACGAAAGCCACCTGGCGCAAATCGCCCCTGTCAGTGTCTCAGGCCTGTTTAAGGACAGCACGGCCGTGATCGTCGTGCCGCTCGCAGACCTCGTGGAGGAAGCCCATCGGCTGCTCGTGCGCAATCTGCTGATTGCCGGCGCTCTGTTGATCGCCGGAGTCGGCGCATCGGTGCTGCTTTCCCGCATGGTCAGCCGCTCTCTCTATCGGCTCGCCGACGAGGCGCGGCGGATCGGCGATCTCGATCTCGGCGAGACGCCCGTCTCGCATTCCTGGATAACGGAGATCAACACACTGGCCGGCGCGCTCTCGGCAAGCCGGCATGCCATCAGCCAGTTTGCCCTCTACGTTCCGCGTGAAGTGGTTCGGCGCATCATCAGCCCCGAGGGGCGAGCGGTCGTCAAAGCCAAACGGCAGGATGTGACCGTGCTGTTCACCGATATCAGGGACTTCACGACCATATCTGAGCTCAATTCTCCGGAAAACGTCGTCGATACGCTATCGGCCTATTTCGAGCTGCTGAACATCATCGCCGAGCGCCACGGCGGGACGGTCGTGCAATATCTCGGCGATTCCATTTTCGTCATGTGGAACGCCCCCGTTGCGGATGCCAGACATGCCGAAAACGGCTGCCGCTGCGCGCTCGCGATGAAGGCGGCAACCGACGGCCTTAACGAGGAGAACAGAGTGAACGGCCGTCCTGTCCTCATCACGCGATTTGGCCTGCACACAGGCCCGGCCGTCGTCGGCAGTTTCGGGGCGATTACGCGCCAGCAATACACCGCCATGGGCGATACGATCAATGTCGCCTCGCGCCTGGAGGGATTGAACAAGGAATTCGGTACGTCGATCCTGGCCAGCGCCGCCATCCATAACGCCGTCGGCGATCGTTTCGTGTTTCGGTCGCTCGGCCTGGCGCAGGTGAAGGGCCGGGCGGAGAAGGTGGATATATGGGAATTGGTTGGGGAGAGCGACGGCTAAATATCTGATCGCGAAAACTTGCGATATTCGTTTTCGCAAAATGCCCCATCACCTCTCGTGAAGCCCTTCTCAACGCCTTATTACCTATCCGGCAGGCTGCATCACCAGCGACTGATGGCAATGCACGCCGGCGAGCACCCCTGCGGCCGAGGCAAGCGTGCCGCTGTGCATGGAGCTTGCGGCATCGCCGGCGGCGAAGACGCCCTTGACGCTGGTCTCCTTGTTTTCGCCGGTGCGGATGACCGGCCCGAACATACCGTCGTCGAAGGCGCAGCCGAGTTGTTCGGCAATGGGGCTTGCCATCGCCGTTTTCGGCGCGACGAAGATGGCGTCGAGCGGCGCGATGCGGCCATCGGCGAGGCGCACCGCCTCGAGTTTCGGACTATCGCCCAGCAATTCGACGATCGGGCTGCGTTCGATGCGGACGCCGCGGGCGCGCAGCTTCGCGAGCTGCTCTTCGTCAGGCTCGAACCGCGCCTGGGTGAAAAAGGTGGTCGCGCCCCAGTCCGGGATCATCACGTCCGAATGCGCCGAGTGGGGATGGTTTGCAAGGACGCCAAGCTCGCCGCCGCTCACCTCATAACCATGGCAATAGGGGCAGTGCAGCACCGAGCGGCCCCAGCGGTCTCCGAGGCCGGCAATCTCGGGCAGCGTGTCGCTGACGCCGGTTGCGAGAATGAGTCGGCGAGCGCGTTCTTCGCCGCCGCCATCGATGCCGACGATGAATTGGTCATCCTGCTTCTGCGCGTGGACGACCTTGCCGTCGCGCAGCGTGATGTTCGGATAAAGCGAAAGCTGTCTCTTCCCCTCCTCCATGATCGCCGCCGGTGCCCGGCCGTCCTGACCGAGAAAACCGTGCGCGGCCTGCGAAAATCGGTTTCGCGGCATGCCCGCATCGACGAGCAGAACCCGCCGCCGCGCCCGGGCAAGCTGCATGGCAGCCGACAGGCCGGCAAAATTGCCGCCGATGACGATGACTTCGTAAGACATGCTGTCACTCCTCCGGTGCTTCATTTTCATGAATCAACATAAGTTACATGAAATAGCCCAGTCAAGCGTCATGTCACTTGTGTTGTTACAGATGGCCTGCGATAATCACCCGCTCGTTCGACAGGATGGAACAATGCGCAACGACAGCCGCCTTTCCCGCATGCTGCACGTGCTGATCCACATGGATCGGCACGAGCATTCGGCGACCTCCGACATGATTGCAAAGATGTTGAACACCAATCCCGTCGTCGTCCGCCGCACCATGGCCGGCCTTCGCGAACGGGGTTATGTCAGCTCCGAAAAGGGCCACGGCGGCGGCTGGACCTTGGTGCGTCCCTTGTCTGAGATCACCCTGCTCGATGTCTACAACGCCCTTGGCGAGCCTCACCTCTTCGCCATCGGCCCCGCCGACGACCAGCCGCAATGTCTGGTGGAGCGGGCCGTCAATAGCGCGCTGGCAGATGCGATGCAGGAGGCCGAGGCGCTGCTGCTGAGGCGGCTGGGCAGTGTGACTCTCAAGCAAATCGCGGACGAGTTCGAGGCAAAACTCGAAGCCCGCTCGGCTGCGGCTTATTCCTGCGCCTCGTGAGGGATTAAGTCCTCCAAAAGAGGAATAACTGCCACTGCAAATCGCGACAGCGGCCGATGCCGCAGTCCCCGCCCAATCGCTTACGTCCTGCGATAGAGGAAATACCGCCCTTCCTTGATCCCCTCCGGCAGCGGCAGCGCCGCCAGCTCCGGATGCTCAAGCGGCAGGCCGCTGACCGCGATGCCGTTATGAGCGAGCACGCCGGCGATCAGCTGCGGCAGCCAGGTCAGTGTCACGGCGTCGATCTCGTCGTGGCCGGTGCCGATATCGGCATGGGCGAGGGCCGCGCCGATGCCGAGGAAGGCCTGGCCGGAGTCGCGGATATTGCCGGTCACCATATCTTGCGGCTCCGGGGTCGAGGCCGAATAGGAGCGGACCTCCCAGTCGAAGGCGATGATGCGGCGGCCGGGGAAATGCTCGCGCAGGTGATCATAGGTGCGGCCGTTGCCGAGGCCGAATTCCAGCACCGGGCCGTCGATTTCGGCGACCAGGTCGATGATCGCGTTCAAAATATCGCGCTGAGCCGTCAACCGGCGAATGAAGCTGTCGAGGCGGCTCATCTAGATCCGTATCCGTCATGAAATCGTGAGCGCGTGCTAACACTGAAACCTTGCCAAGTCGATTGCCGTAAATGGGAATTGGCGTTGCAGCACCAACATGGGTCTGTGCTAAGGTCGATGACATGGAAACCGTGACCGACGAAGAATTCTTTGCCGCCGTGCCGCTCTTCAGCGCCTTCGAGGGCGTGACCGATGCCGCCAACTACCGGCCGCTGCCGGATGGCTGGGTGCTGGCGCTGGCCGATATTGTCGGCTCGACCCAGGCGATCGCCGGCGGCCGGTACAAGGACGTCAACATGGCGGGCGCCAGCGTCATTTCGGCGGTATTGAACGCCGTCGGCAAGGGCGACTATCCCTTCGTCTTCGGCGGCGACGGGGCGCTGATCGCGCTGCCGGGCGGGCTCGAGCAGACGGCCCGCGAAGCGCTTGCCGCCGTGCAGGTCTGGGTCGAGGAGGATCTCGGCCTGATGCTGCGCGTCGCCATCGTTCCGGTCGCCGATACCCGCGCCGAGGGGCTCGATGTGCGCGTCGCGCGTTACTCGGCAAGCCCCTATGTCACCTATGCGATGTTCTGGGGCGGCGGCACCAGCTGGGCGGAGCGGCAGATGAAGCAGGGCCATTACGGTATAGAGCGGGCGGCCCCGGGAACACGGCCCGATCTCGCCGGCCTTTCCTGCCGCTGGAGCCCGATCGACGCGCAGAACGGCGAGATCGTCTCGATCATCGCGGTTCCCGGCGAAGGCCGGCCGGGCGAAGAATTCCGCGACCTCGTCAACGGCATCGTCGCCATCACCGGCGAGCAGAACCGCGGCAGCCATCCGGTGCCGGCCGGCGGCCCGGATTTCGCCTTCTCGCTGCACGGCATCAATCGCGAGGCCAAGGCCACGGCGCCGGCCGGCCGGCGACTACGCCAGAAACTGATCATCTTCCTGCAGCTCGCCGTCACCGTCGTCTGCTACAAGCTCGGCATTCCGCTCGGCCGCTTCGATGCGCGCCGCTACAAAAACGACGTCGCCGGCAATTCCGATTTCCGCAAGTTCGACGACGGGCTGAAGATGACGGTCGATGTCGATGCCGAGCACCTGAAACGCATCGAGGCGCTGCTGGAAGCGGCGCGAGCAAAGGGCATCGCCCGCTACGGCTTGCATCGGCAGGCTTCGGCGCTGATGACCTGCTTCGTGCCGACGCCGATTTCGCGCGACCATATGCATTTCATCGATGGCGCATCGGGCGGTTATGCGGTGGCCGCAAGCCGGATGACCGGCAAGGCGCTCTCCGGCGTTGCCGTCACGCCTTGATGACATGATCGGCCGAAAGGCCGAGCCGGTTGAAGACGTTGCGGGTGTCGATGATCAGTGCCGCGCCTTTTGCGATCGCCGCATAATCCACGCTGTCATGGTCGGTTGCCACCAGCACGGCATCGTAGCCGGAAACGGCGTCCGGCGTCAGCGCCACCGATTTGCGGCCTTTCAGGGCCTGGTGTTCGCGCGTCGGCGGGATCTCGGCGACGAAGGGGTCGTGATAGTCGGCCCGGCCGCCGCGCTCCTCGATGATCTCGATCAGCCGCAGCGACGGGCTTTCTCTGATATCGGCGACGTTCTTCTTGTAGGCGAGCCCGAGCACCAGCACCTTGCTGCGGCTCAGCGCCTTGCCGGCGCGGATGTCGAGCGCTTCGGCGAGCTTGCCGACGACATAACGCGGCATTGCCGAATTGATCTCGCCGGCAAGCTCGATGAAGCGGGTCGGCAACTCGTATTCACGCGATTTCCAGGTGAGGTAGAAGGGATCGATCGGGATACAATGGCCGCCGAGGCCGGGGCCGGGATAGAAGGGCATATAGCCGAAGGGCTTGGTCTTGGCCGCCTCGATCACCTCCCAGACATCGATGCCCATCGCCGCATAGACGGTCTTCAACTCGTTGACGAGGGCGATGTTGACCGAACGGAAGATGTTCTCGGTGAGCTTGACCGCCTCGGCCGTCGCATTCGAGGAAACAGGCACGACGGTCGATACCGCCGCACCATAGAACGCCTTCATCAGCGCCAGCGCCTCGGGCCCGTCGCCGGCGACGACCTTCGGGATGGTGGCGGTGTGATAATGCTGGTTGCCGGGATCCTCGCGCTCCGGCGAGAAGCCGACGAAGAAATCCGCGCCGGATCTCAGCCCAGTGCCTTCGAGGATGACCTTGACGATATCGTCGGTGGTGCCGGGATAGGTGGTCGATTCCAGCACGACGAGCTGACCGGGGCGCAGATGCTGGGCGATCGAGCGCGACGTCGCCTCGACGAAGGACAGATCGGGATCGCGATGTTTGGTGAGCGGCGTCGGCACGCAGATGATGATGACGTCGCAGGCGGCCAGACCGGCGAAATCGGTCGTCGCCTGGAAGCGCCCGGCATCGATCTCGGCGGCAAGGGCTGCATCGCTGACGGCATCGATATAGGAGCGGCGGGCATCGAGCGCCACCATCTTGGAAGGGTCGATGTCGAAGCCGGTGACCGCAAAACCGCTGCGCGCCACGGCGATCGCCAGCGGCAGGCCGACATAGCCGAGCCCGATGACGCCGGCGCGCGCCGCGCGGGTTTCGATCTTCTGCAAAAGCGTATCGAAGGTGGAAGTGGCCAAGGCGGGATCTTTCAAACCGAGAAATTCAGAACGCTGATCTAATGCATGATTTCGGCAAATTAAACCCGATGTCAGGTCTTGCTCTTCTCTTCGGGGCAATTACGCGCAGTTGGCGACCTAAAACCCCTCCCCAACCCCTCCCCACAAGGGGGAGGGACTAATTCGCGGCGTCGGCCTGCCCTCTTTCGGCCTCAGCGTTCTCGGCGATGATTTTTGAGTGAGGCACTGCCGCAAGTTAAGCCCCTCCCCCTTGTGGGGAGGGGTTGGGGAGGGGGTGACTGCTCAAGATCCTTAGCCGGGTGTGGCCGAAATGCCCCGGTACAATCCTTTGTTGCAACTTCAGCGCACAAAAAAATCCCGCTCCCATTGTTTCGCATTTGCAGCATCCCTATTTTGACTTTTGATAATGAACCGCTGTGAAAGGACCACCCGTCCGGTCCCCGCCCGGGGGAGCTGAGGGGCGCTGCTGCCGGGCTTTCGGCAGATCGTTGACACAATAATACCGCTCGTACATCCTGATTTCCCTGTGACCTGCGCATGAAAATGTGCCGGCCGAGGGATTTTTGCCTCTTGGGGATGGCGTGCCTTATGAGGATCATACCGAGAATGAGCACGATCGAAACCAGCGTGTCCTCCATCCTGTTGGACCGCGTCGCCGAATGGCTGACGAATTCCTCGCTGGCAGGCGATGACCTCGAAAACATCGTGCGCGGCTTCTGCGAAAGGCTTGCCTCCGCCGGCCTGCCGATCGCCCGCGTGCATCTGACCTTTTCGATGCTGCATCCGCTCTACGACGCGCTGAGCTTCACCTGGCGGCGCGCCAGCGGCGTCACCATCGAGGGCTTCCGCATGCCGGCCGGGCAGAAGCCGGACCGCTTCCTGCAGAGCCCCTATTATTACCTGCTCGACAACAACCTGCAGCACATCCGCCGCCGGCTGTCGCAGGAGGGGCCGGCCGAATTCCCGATCTTCGAGGATCTGCGCAAGGACAAGATCACCGATTACCTTGCCTTCGTGCAGCCCTTCGGCGACGGTTCGGTGCAGGGTATGATGGGCTCGTGGTCGACCGACCACAATAACGGCTTTTCCGACGACATGATCGACGCGCTGCTGAGAATGCAGAACCATCTGGCGGTCGCCGCCAAGATGGCGGTGCTCGGCAAGCTCGCCAACAACATGCTGACCACCTATCTCGGCGGCGACGCCGGCAAGCGGGTGCTGAACGGCCAGATCCGCCGCGGCGACGGCGAGACGATCCGCGCCGCCCTCGTCATGGGCGACATGCGCGAATCCACCATGTATGCCGAAAAGGAAGGCCGGCAGGCCTATATCGACACGCTAAACCAGTTCTTCGACGCGATCGCCGCCCCCTTCAACCGTAATGGCGGCGAAATCCTGAGCTTCCTCGGCGACGGCTTCCTGGCCGTCTATCCCTGCGGCCGCCACAAAGACCCCTCGAAAATCGCCTGCGAGGCAGCGCTGTCGGCCGTCCACCAGGCGCAGGCGCGGGTGGCCGAGCTCAACAACGACCGCCAGCAGAAGGGTCTCAGCAAGATCGGCTACGGCATCGGCCTGCATGTCGGCAACGTCATGTTCGGCAATGTCGGCCTCAAGGACCGCCTGACCTTCTCCGCCTTCGGATCGGCGGTCAACGAGGTGCAGCGTCTGCAGATCCTGACCAAGAAATATGGCCGCGAAGTCGTCGCCAGCCAGGCTTTCGCCGGCTATTGCGGCGGCGAGTGGACGCGGCTCGGCGAAGAGAAGCTGCGCGGCATCCGCCAGAAGGTGACGGTGCTGCAGCCGCGCGCGCCGGCCCCCGAGCTCCATGTCGACGAACACTTCCGCGAGGCCGTGCAGAACGGGCTTTCCGAAGCCGAGCAGGTCATCCTGCTGCACCGGGACGCGAAGAAACAGGTCAAGCGCACAAGCATGGAGAAGTTCATCCAGTAAGACGCCAGGCTGACGCCGATAAGACTGCGTGTTTCGTCCGGATGACCACGGCGAAAGGCGGCGATATCCCCTTGATTGTCATCAACTAGACACCCCGTTTGCGGTACGATAGTGTGCCTGAAAGGGAACATAGAAGACTGGGGAATATCATTGGTATGGCGTCCGCTGCCGATTTGTTGCGTATCGAGAATCTCGACGTCTCCTTCTCCGTTTTCGGCGACCGGCTGCGTGTCGTAAAGGAAGCCAATCTCCGCATCCTTCCGGGCAAGGTCACCGCTCTCGTCGGTGAATCCGGCTCGGGCAAATCGGTGATCAGCCAGGCAATCATGGGCATCCTGCCCAATCCGGCCAAGGCATCGGGCAGCATCCTCTTCACCGATCCGCTCGACGGCAGCACGACCGATATCCTCTCCTTGTCGCGCGACAGCGAGGAAATGCGCGATCTGCGCGGCCGGCGCATGGCGACGATCTTCCAGGAGCCGATGACCTCGCTGTCGCCGCTGCATACCGTCGGCAACCAGATCAGCGAAGTGCTGTTGATCCACACCGAGATCGACAAGCAGGAGGCGCGCGAGAAGACCGAGGAAATGCTCGGTCTCGTCGGTTTTTCCAATCCGCACCGCACCTACGACATGTATCCGTTCGAATTGTCCGGCGGCATGCGCCAGCGCGCGATGATCGCCATGGCGCTGATCTGCAAGCCGGCGCTCTTGATCGCCGACGAGCCGACGACGGCCCTCGACGTGACGATCCAGGCGCAGATCCTGGAATTGCTGCGCGACCTGCAGGCCAAGCTCGGCATGGCGATGCTGCTCATCACCCACGATCTCGGTATCGTCGCCAACATGGCCGACGAGGTGGTCGTCATCTATCACGGCGAGATCATGGAAGCCGGGCCGGTCGAGGCGATCTTCCGCAATCCGCAGCATCCCTATCTCAAGGCCCTGATGGCCGCCGTTCCGCATTTCGACATGAAACCCGGCGAACGGCTGAAGGCGCTGCGCGACGTGCCGGTCAATCTCGAGACTCTCGTCGGCAAGAAGAAGCCGCTGCAGGCGGAGGCGCCGGGCACGCTGCTGTCGGTCACCAATCTCTCGAAGACCTACAAGACGCGCAAGCGCAGTCTCCTCGGCAAGCATGAGGCCACCGTCCTGCGCGCCGTCGACGATGTCAGCTTCGACATCCGCCGCGGCGAATGTCTCGGCCTGGTCGGCGAATCCGGCTGCGGCAAGACGACGCTCAGCAAGATCCTGATGCGCGCCATCACACCCGACAGCGGCGCGGTCGTGTTCAACGACGGCAAGGATGTCATCGACGTGCTTGCCGTCAAGGGCGACGAGCTGCAGGACATGCGCACCAAGATCCAGATGGTGTTCCAGGATCCGGTCTCCTCGCTGTCGCCGCGCATGACGGTGCGCAACATCCTCAGCGAACCGCTGGAGATCCACGATCGCGGCGACAGTGATGAGCGCAAGCGCAAGGTCGAGGGGCTGATGGGGGCGATCGGCCTCGACAAGCGTTATCTCAGCCGTTACCCGCACAGCTTCTCCGGCGGCCAGCGCCAGCGCATCGGCATCGCCCGCGCGCTTGCCCTCGGCCCGAAACTCGTCATCCTCGACGAGCCGGTCTCGGCGCTCGACGTCTCCGTCCAGGCGCAGATCCTCAACCTCCTGAAGGATCTGCAGAAGGAGCTGGGGCTGACCTATCTCTTCATCTCGCACAACCTCGCCGTCGTCGATTACATGGCCGACCGCATCGCCGTCATGTGCAAGGGCCGCATCGTCGAGATCGCGCCGCGCGAAATCATCCTGCGCGATCCGGTGCATCCCTATACGAAATCGCTGCTCGCCGCCGTCCCCTTCCCCGATCTCGACCGGCCGCTCGATTTCAAGGCGCTCCGGGAAAACGGCGCCGCCGACAAGCAGAATTGGGGCGTGACCTTCACCGCCGAGCATGACGATGCTTCCGAGCTTGCCTATGCCGATCTCGGCGACGGCCATCTGGTGCGCGCCCGCAAGGGTGCTACGGCCAAGGAGTTGCGCTGATGGTGACGCGTCGCACCTTTCTCGGCGGCCTTGTCGGGGCGGCGATCGCACCGGCGGTGCTTCGCGCCGAGCAGATAGTCGAGCCGGAATTCCTCAAAGAGCGGCTGGCCGCAGGCAGCCTGCCTGCAATGGCCGAGCGCATTCCCGCCCGTCCGCGCATCGTCAATCTCAAGGAGATGGGGCTCGAACCCGGCGCCTATGGCGGCACGGTGCGCACCATCATCGGCAGCCAGCGCGACATCCGCTTCATGACGATCTACGGCTATTCCCGCCTGATCGGCTACGACAAGCACCTGCAGTTTCAGCCGGATATCCTTGCCGACTTCCGCTCGGAGGACGATACGGTCTTCACCTTCACGCTGCGCGAAGGCCATAGGTGGTCCGATGGGCAGCCGTTCACCGCCGACGATTTCCGCTACTGGTGGGAAGACGTCATCCTGAACGACAAGCTGACGCCGGGCGGCGGCGCGCTCGAGCTTCGCCCGCACGGCAGCCTGCCGCGCTTCGAGATGCTCGATCCGCTGACGGTGCGTTACACCTGGGAAAAACCCAATCCGATGTTCCTGCCGACGCTGGCAGGTCCCCAGCCGCTCGTCATCTTCGGACCGGCGCATTACCTCAAGCAATTCCATAAGAAGTTCCAGCCCGACGAGGCGAAGATGGAACAGATGATGAAGACCAGCCGCGTCAAGAAGTGGCAGGATCTGCACATCAAGATGGCCCGTTCCTACCGGCCTGAAAATCCCAACCTGCCGACGCTCGATCCCTGGCGCAACACCACGGCGCTGCCGGCCGACCAGTTCGTCTTCGAGCGCAACCCGTTCTTCCACCGGGTCGACGAGACCGGCCGGCAGTTGCCCTATCTCGACCGTTTCGTCCTCAACGTCTCCTCCTCGTCGATCATCGCCGCCAAGGCGGGTGCGGGCGAAGCCGACCTGCAGGCGACCGGCATCGATTTCAACGACTACACCTTCCTGAAGGAGGCCGAAAAGCGCTTTCCGGTGAAGGTCAATCTCTGGAAGGTGGCGCGCGGCTCGCGCATCACGCTCTTGCCGAACCTCAACTGCGCCGACGAGGTGTGGCGCGGCCTGTTCCGCGACGTTCGCCTGCGCCGGGCGCTGTCGCTGGCGATCAACCGGCACGAGATCAACATGGTCGCCTTCTACGGCCTGGGCACGCCGAGCGCCGATACCGTGCTGCCCGACAGCCCGCTGTTCAAGCAGGAATATGCCGACGCCTTCGTCAAGTTCGATCCCGATGAGGCCAACCGCCTGCTCGACGAACTCGGCCTGACCAGACGTGGCGACGACGGCATAAGGCTGCTGCCGGACGGCCGGCGCGCCGAGATCACCGTCGAGACCGCCGGCGAAAGCAACCTCGATACCGACGTGCTGGAGCTGGTGCACGATCACTGGGCCGATATCGGCCTTGCGCTCTATACCCGCACCTCACAGCGCGACGTCTTCCGCAACCGCGCCATGAGCGGCACGATCATGATGTCGATCTGGTACGGCCTCGACAATGGCGTGCCGACGGCCGACATGTCGCCCTCGGGCCTGGCGCCGACGCTCGACGATCAGTTGCAATGGCCGCTCTGGGGCATGCATTACCTCTCCGCCGGCCAGGAGGGTGTCGCACCCGACCTGCCGGAGGCGGCCGAACTGGTCGACCTGCTCAAACAATGGGGCTCGACGGCCGAATTCGAGGAGCGTCAGGTGATCTGGCACAGGATGCTGTCGCTCTATACGCAGCAGGTGTTTTCAATCGGCCTGATCAACAGCACGCTGCAGCCGATCCTTCGCGCCGCCAAGCTGCAGAACCTGCCGGAGAAAGCCCTCTACGGCTTCGATCCCACCTCCTATCTCGGCATCTACATGCCGGATGCATTCTGGTACAAGGAGGCCTGAGGCGTGCTCAGATACATTCTCTGGCGCATCGCCGCCATGGTGCCGACGCTCTTCGTCATTTCAGCGCTGGTTTTCACCATCATCGAACTGCCGCCCGGCGACTTCTTCGAGAGCCAGATCGCCGAGCTGCGCGCCTCCGGGGAGACCGCCAATCTCCAGGAAATCGAGGAGATGCGCCAGCAATACGGCTTCGACAAGCCGGAGATCGTGCGCTATTTCTACTGGGTCGGCGGCATGCTGCACGGCGATTTCGGCTATTCCTTCGAATACCAGCTGCCGGTGTCCGACGTCGTCGGCGACCGGCTGTGGCTGACCATCCTCGTCTCCTTCACGACGATCCTGCTCACCTGGCTGATCGCCTTTCCGATCGGCATCTATTCGGCCACGCATCAGTACAGCTGGGGTGATTACGGCCTGACCTTCCTCGGCCTGCTCGGCATCGCCATTCCGAACTTCATGCTGGCGCTGATCCTGATGTATTTCGCCAATATCTGGTTCGGCATCTCGATCGGCCATCTGATGGACCAGCAATACATCTCGGCGCCGATGAGCTGGGAGAAGGCGCGCTCGATCCTCTCCCACCTGTGGATCCCCGTCATCATCGTCGGCACGGCGGGCACGGCCGGCATGATCCGTCGCTTACGCGCCAACCTGCTCGACGAGATGCAGAAGCAATATGTGACGACGGCACGCGCCAAGGGCCTGCATCCGATGCGGGCGCTGGTCAAATATCCGCTGCGCATGGCGCTCAACTTCTTCGTCGCCGATATCGGCTCGATCCTGCCGTCGATCATCTCGGGTGCGGAGATCGTCGCCATCGTGCTGTCCCTGGAAACGACCGGGCCGATGCTGATCAAGGCGCTGCAGAGCCAGGACATGTATCTCGCCGGCTCGTTCCTGATGTTCCTCGCCTTCCTCAACGTCATCGGCGTGCTGATTTCCGATATCGCCCTCGGCTTCCTCGATCCCCGCATCCGTCTGCAAGGCAGGAGCACCAAATAATGTCGCCCCTTCCCGCACCCGGCGCGCCGCTGCCGCATTACGTCTCGACCGCACCTTTCGATCCGCATGCGACCGAAACCATGACGGCGGCGCAATCGCGCATCCATCTCGCCTCGCAGAAGAAGCTGATGTGGTGGAAGTTCAAGCAGCACCGGCTGGCCTTGGTCTCCGGCATCTTTCTCGCCGCAATCTACCTGATGATCCTGATCGTCGAGTTCCTGGCGCCCTACGGCCTGCACACCCGCAATGTCGATTTCATTCATGCGCCGCCGCAGCGCGTCCATTTCTTCGACAAGGGAGAATTCGTCGGCCCCTTCGTCTACGGCCGCAGCATGACGCTCGACCTCGATACGCTGCATCGCGTCTATACCGACAGGCCGAACGACGTGCAGCCGATCCGTTTCTTCTGCCGCGGCGATTCCTATAAATTCTGGGGCCTCGTCGCCTCGAACTATCACCTCGTCTGCCCGTCAATCGGCGGCCAGATGTTCCTGCTCGGCACCGACCGGCTCGGCCGCGACGTGCTCTCGCGCATCCTCTACGGCGCGCGGATCTCGCTGACGATCGGCCTGATCGGCATCGCCATCAGTTTCGTGCTCGGCATCGTCATCGGCGGTCTTGCCGGCTATTGGGGCGGCGTTTTCGATCTCATCGTCCAGCGCCTGATCGAGATATTGCAATCGCTGCCGAGCCTGCCGCTGTGGATGGCGCTCGCCGCGATCATGCCGGTGACCTGGAGCCCGATCGTCATCTATTTCGGCATCACCGTCATCCTCGGCATCATCGACTGGACCGGGCTCGCGCGTGCCGTGCGCTCGAAACTTCTGGCGCTGCGCGAGGAGGATTACGTGCAGGCCGCCCAGCTGATGGGCGCCAGCACGCCGCGCATCATCGGCCGCCATCTGGTGCCGGGCTTCATGTCGCATCTCATCGCCTCGGCGACGATTTCGATCCCCGGCATGATCCTCGGCGAGACCGCGCTCTCCTTCCTCGGCCTCGGCCTTCGCCCGCCGATCACCAGCTGGGGCATTCTGCTGACCGAGGCAAAAAGCGTCAGCGTCATCGCCTTCTATCCTTGGCTGCTCTTTCCGATCATTCCTGTTGTTCTTGTCATTTTGGCGTTCAACTTTCTGGGAGACGGCTTGCGCGATGCGGCAGATCCCTACAAATAGCAGGAAACCCGGCGGCGCCGCACGGCACCGCCCCCGCCTCGTGGCCTCCGGACGGTGGGGGTACTAACGCATGTTGTTCACCCCGGAGGGAACACCCATGGCCAGACGTCTCGAAGATGCACGCATCCTCATGTACAGCCACGACACCTTCGGCCTCGGCCACCTGCGCCGCTGTCGCGCCATCGCCCATGCGCTGGTCGAGGATTATCGCGGCCTCAACATCCTGATCATTTCGGGCGCGACGATCGCCGGCGCCTTCGACTACCGCGCCCGCGTCGACTTCGTGAAAATCCCGAGCGTCATCAAGCTGCGCAACGGCGAATATACGTCGCTCGCCAGCCATATCGACCTGCACGAAACGCTGAAGATGCGCGAATCGAGCATTCGCCACACCGCCGAGACCTTCCAGCCCGATATTTTCATCGTCGACAAGGAGCCGATGGGGCTGAAGGGCGAGGTCGAGGATACGCTCGCCTATCTCAAGGCTCGCGGCACCGTGCTGGTGCTCGGGCTGCGCGAGATCATGGACGCGCCGCCTCTGCTCGATGCCGAGTGGAAGAGAAACGGCATCATGCAGAAGATCGACCAATATTACGACAGCGTCTGGGTCTACGGCCCGCCTGATTTCTACGACCCGCTGATCGGTCTCGACGTGCCGGCCAGCCTGCGCCGGAAGATGGATTTTGTCGGCTTCCTGCAGCGCAGCGTTTCCAAGGGCAAAACCTCGATCCACGCCCGCAAGGATAATTACCTATTGGTCACGACAGGCGGCGGCGGCGATGGTTCCGATCTCGTCCACGACGTGATGAATGCCTATGAGGCCGATCCGACGCTGACGCAGAAGGCGCTCGTCGTGCTCGGGCCCTATATGCCGGCGGCCGAGCGCGCCAAGCTGGTGCAGAAGGGCGAAGCCATCCCCTATATCGAGGTGATCGAGTTCGACAACCACATGGAAGAACTGATCGACGGCGCCACCGGCGTCGTCGCCATGGGCGGCTACAACACCTATTGCGAGATCCTCTCCTTCGACAAGCCGGCCCTCATCGTGCCGCGCGTCAAGCCGCGCGAGGAACAGCTGCTGCGCGCCAAGCGCGCCAGCGAGCTCGGCCTCGTCGACATGCTGCTGCCGGAACAATCGGTCGATCCCACCATCATGGCTGAGGCGCTGAAGCGCCTGCCCTCCCGCCTGCCGCCGTCGAAGAGCGGCAGCAATATGCATCTCGAAGGGCTCGACCACATCTCGCAGACCGTCGGCCGATGGATCGACGGCCGCGCCAGCCACCTCGCCCTCGTCGGCGCGGAATAGGACCAAGCCTTGCCGCCACGCCGCAAGATTCTCGTCGTGCTGAAAGGCTATCCCCGCCTTTCGGAAACCTTCATCGCCCAGGAGCTGCTCGGCCTCGAAAAGGCCGGCTTCGACCTGACGCTGATTTCGATGCGCCGGCCGACCGACAAAAAGCGCCATCCCGTGCATGACGAAATCAAGGCGCGCGTCGTCTACCTGCCGGAATATCTGCACGAGGAGCCGATCCGCGTGCTCAAAGGCTTTATCGCCGGTTTCTCCAAACCCGGCTTCAAGGCGCTGATCAAACGGTTTCTGGCCGATCTGCCACGCGACCTCTCGCGCAACCGCTTCCGCCGTCTCGGCCAGGCGCTGGTGCTGGGGCGCGAATGGCCTGATGGAGGCGAGTGGCTGCATGCGCATTTCATCCACACGCCGGCCTCGGTGACGGAATATGCAAGCATCCTGACGGGCACGCCCTGGAGCTGTTCGGCGCATGCCAAGGACATATGGACGTCGCCCGACTGGGAGCTCACCGAAAAACTGAACCGCGCCCGCTGGACCGTCACCTGCACCCGGGCGGGCTACGAGCACATGCGCACCCTGACATCGCGCAAGGATGCGGTGCACTTGAGTTACCACGGTCTCGACCTCGCGCGTTTCGGTCATTTTGCCGGCGAGCGTTCGCGGCGGACCGGCGATGATCCGAACGATCCCGCCTTCATCTTGAGCGTCGGCCGCGCCGTCGAGAAGAAGGGCTACGACGTGCTGCTGCGCGCCCTCGCCTTGCTGCCCGCCGATCTGCAGTGGCGCATGGAGCATATCGGCGGCGGCGAGGCGCTGGCGAAGCTGAAGGCGCTGGCCAGCGAACTCGGCCTTTCCGACCGCATCGTCTGGAAGGGCGCCCTGGCGCAGGAAGACGTGCTCGATCACTATCGCCGCGCCGACCTCTTCGCGCTCGCCTGCCGGATCGCCGCCAATGGCGACCGCGACGGCCTGCCAAACGTGCTTGTGGAAGCCTCGAGCCAGCGGCTGGTTTGCATTTCGACCGAAGTCTCCGGCGTGCCGGAACTTCTGAGGGACGGCGAAAACGGCCTCGTCGTGCCGCCGGAAGATCCGGCGCTGCTGGCCAGAGCCCTGGAGGCGGCGATCCGCGACCCGGCGCTGCGCAAGCGCCTCGGCGACGCCGCCGAAAGGCGGGTGCGCGACGATTTCGACTATCACTCCAGCATCAGACAGCTCAGCGGCCTGTTCGAGGCCGAATGGCAGAAGGCGTCATGACGGCACCACGTATCTTCTTCTACGTCCAGCACCTGCTCGGCATCGGCCATATCGCCCGCGCCAGCCGCATCGCCAATGCGCTCGTTAAGGACGGTTTCGACGTCACTGTCGTGACCGGCGGCCTGCCGGTGCCGGGCTTTCCCGGCGAGGGCGTCAAGACCGTGGCGCTGCCGGCGGTCGTCGCCAGCAATTCCGGCTTTTCCGGCCTTGCCGATGCCGATGGCCGGCCGGTGGGCGAGGATTTCCTCCATGCCCGCCGCGACCTGCTGCTCGAGGCCCTTCATGCCGCAAGGCCCGATGTCGTCATCATCGAAGCCTTCCCCTTCGGCCGGCGGCAGATGCGCTTCGAACTGCTGCCTTTGCTCGCGGCGATCGAGAAAGCCGAACCGCGGCCGAAGCTGCTGAGCTCGGTCCGCGACATCCTGCAGGAGAATCGCAAGGCCGGCCGCGACGCGGAAACCGCAGCCCTGGTCAGGGATCATTTCGACGCCGTGCTCGTCCACGGCGATCCCGGCTTCGTCAGGCTCGAGGACACCTTCCCGCTGACGGCAGAGATTGCCGACAGGGTACGTTATACCGGCCTCGTCGCCGCACCGCCGGCGCCGGAACCGGCTGAGGCCTTCGACATCATCGCGTCGGCGGGCGGCGGTGCGGTCGGCGCGGCGCTGATCGGCGCGGCAAAAGAGGCGGCGGCGTTATTGCCGGCCGATCTACGCTGGCTGCTGATCGCGGGACCGAACCTGCCGGAGGCCGATTTCGCCGCGCTGTCGCAGGATGCGCCGGCGAATGTGACGCTGGTGCGCTTCCGCAAGGATTTTCCCTCGCTGCTGCGCGGCGCCAAGGTCTCGATCTCGCAGGCCGGCTACAACACGGTCGGCGACCTCCTGCGCAGTCAGTGCCGGGCGATCCTGATCCCCTTCGTCGCCGGCGGCGAGACCGAGCAGACGGTGCGCGCCGAACGGCTGCAGGCGCTTGACCTCGCCGACATCCTGCCGGAAGAGGGACTGACGCCGGGCCATGTGAAGGAAGCCGTCGAAAAGGCGCTCGCCGCACCGCGTCGCGGGAGGGTCCTGCTCGATCTCGACGGGGCGGAGAAAACCGCCGGCATCATCCGCTCCATGCTGGCCGGCAATTCGAAGGTTTGAGGATTTCGATGAGCGCCCGCGGTTAAAGACGCGGGCGCACGGCTTCGGCAAAGCCCGGCAAATCTTATCCTGCCACTATCTGGCAGCAGCAAGCCTGTATAAGCTTGCCTCATGTCAGTATGATGGGCGGTGACGACCAGGTGAGTGTCGATGCCCTGATCGACAGATTTTCCTGGCTGCGGTCGCGGAAGCGGCCGACACGATGAAGATTCACGACGCGTAGAAGGCTTTCGCGACTTTCGCCCTTGTTTAGCTCCGCGGTTGTTGTCTTGCGCAAGTCCTCGTCGTCGATCCAGTCGAGCGTGAACAGTGTCCGCTCGCGATCCGGCCATCTGCCGGAGCGCCTGGGCAAGACCGCTCTTCAGCTAAGTGTTCGGTTGCGGGATTGCCAGCCCGTCCACCAGAGTGGCAATGGCTGCGTCCAGCGGCGCCGATCCGACTTTTTCTGGCACCAGAAGTCCATCGATCGCGAGCAGGGTGATGCCGTGAATGAGCGCCCATGCGGCGGTCGCCTGTCCCCTGACTGGCCGCTTGCGAATGGTCCCGGCAGCCTGGCCGCGTCCGAGCATGTCCAGCACCACGTCGAATACGGCGAGCGCCCTATGATCGAGATGCATTCCTACAGCCCGCCCCTCCTCCGGGCTGAACATCAGGCGATATAAGGCCGGGTTTTCGGTTCCGAACGCGACATATGCCAGAGATATCGGAGTGATCTCCTCGAGCAGAGATCGGGGGGCTTCGGGTTTCGCATCCACTAGCGCCTCGCGTAGTCGATCGAACCCAATCATGGCGAGTTCTACAAGAAGGGCAGTCCGATCCGGAAAGTGCTTGTAGGGCGCCGCGTGGCTGACGCCTGCCCGACGGGCAACTTCCCGCAGCGTGAACTGCCAGTCCTTCTCTGTACGAAGCATGTCCAGAGCAGTTTCGATAATCGCACGGCGGAGATCACCGTGATGATAGGGGCGGTGCGGTGCAGCCTGCATGGTACCTCGAAGTTTCTCGTAGAAACATTGTTGACACTGATAACTTCATCGCCTATGTAGAGGCATAAGTTTCTTCTGTCTACATCGGAATTCACCTTGAACGCCATAGCAAAAGTCACCGACGCCGATCAAAGGGATGCAGGCCTGCCAGCAGAATAGTGCCTATCACGGCGTCGAGGGCTTCAGGCGACTGAGCCATGCCAAAGGCATCTATGAGCAGGGACGGTGGAACATCGTGAAACTGCTCCAGCCCCCATTCGGAACACTCACCGAACGCATCTTGAGCTTCCTGCTCCGGTAGACGTTCGAATTCTATACGGGCGGGTAAAGGCCAACATTGTGCCAGCTCCGCCAGAGATCCACGTAGTTAAAAGGAAAACAGATGCAACACGTTGCTAACGCGGAAACGCAAACGTCCCTCGTAGGAAAGCTGAATGGTGCCGCAACGAAGCGGGCTCTGATCACCGGTGCCTCCAGTGGCATGGGTCTCGAATATGCCGAACTCTTGGCAGCGCAGAAAGTAAATGTCGTGCTCGCCGCCCGGCGCAGGGAACCGATGGAGAAGCTCGCCATAGAGCTTCGCCAGAAATATGGTGTCGAGATCGTTGTTGAACCGATCGATCTTGCAGCCCCTGGCGCTGCCGCTCGCTTGAAAAGCAGTCTGGACGACAAGTCGCTGCAGATCGATATTCTGGTGAACAATGCCGGGTATGGGTTGCACGGGGATTTTCTGGACACCCCGCTGGAGCGCACGACCGATATGATACAGCTCAACATCACGGCGGTAACGGAACTGAGCTTTATCTTCGGACAGGATATGGCAACCCGCGGGTCGGGACAAATACTTCTCATAGGGAGCATTCTGGCATTCCAACCCGTCCCTGGGTTTTCTGCCTATGCAGCAACGAAGTCTTACGTGCTGTCGTTTGGAGAAGCTTTGCACGACGAACTCAGCCCTCGAGGCGTGACTGTCACCTGCCTTTGCCCAGGACACACCGAAACCGGATTCGATTCGGCCGCTAGCGCCCCTGTCTCGCGCATGCTGCGTATTCTGACGATGAAGCCCCGTCCTGTCGCGCAAAGCGGTCTTCGCGCGCTGTCACAAGGCAAGGCCTCCGTAGTTGCCGGGTTCATGAACAAGATCGTTATATTTTCAAATCGCCTGACACCGCGTTCGATGCAGCGAGCCGTCATGAAAAGCGTTACGGGAGGATAGAACTGCAGTCGGCCGGCGACCGACGCGTCCGTTGCCGGCCTGTTGATCTTGGCGGCCGGTCTGCGTTCGGGAAGATCGGCATCCAGATGACAACGGCGAATCCCGCCCGTATCACTATCTGTGTCCATCTGATGCTCGGCGGCTCGCATCGAGACGTATGATACTGCCAGAATTTGGCAGTGTCGGGTCATAAGGTTCTGCTGTCCAACGAACAGCAGGAGACCCTTATGACGGCCAGAAAAGCCTGGATCGCCGTCGCCTCAGCAGAGCATGTCCGCATCGGCCGTCAAGCCGGCTTCATGCAGGTCTGTCACGGCAAGGCATCACCCCTCAGGCGGATCACGCTCGGGGATCGCGTGATCTATTATTCGCCCACCGTGGTCTTTGGCGGCAAGGACCGCCTTCAGGCTTTCACTGCGATCGGCATGGCCCGCGACGGCGCGCCTTACCAGGTGGAGATGGAAAGCGGGTTCAGGCCCTGGCGGCGGGATGTCGATTGGCAGCCTGCGGAAGAAACCCCGATCCGGTCACTGCTCGGCCGGCTCGCCTTCACCAGGGTCGGCCCCAATTGGGGCTATCAGCTCCGCTTCGGTTTGTTCGGCATCGGCGATGAGGATGCCGATATGATCGCGGAGGCGATGAGCCATGCCGATCCGAGCGCCTGAACGCGACCGGTCTTGCGATCTGGAATGACGAGCCCCCGGATTTTCCGGGGGTTTCTTTTGCTCGCAGCACCGATATCGGCATGCTGTAATCCAAAATTCCTGTGATATAAGCAATGTTCCGGCGAGAATCGGCATTGTTGCGGCCGGTCGCTCCGCCTTGTTTTCATTGCGATATCGGCGGTCCGGCTGCATGATCCTGTTCTCAAAATTCTCCCCGTTCCGGCGCCCGGATCGCGCCTCCGGACTTTCCCTGCAAGCTGACGGTTAGCTATGGAAAAAAGCCTCGCCCGCTACATCTGGAAGAACACGCGGCTGCAGCAGCTGTGGATCCTGGCCGTCGTCGCGGCCTCGATGATCCCCTACTTCCTGTCCTTCGACCTGCCGAAGCAGATCGTCAACGGACCGATCCAGGGCGACGGCTTCGAAGGGCCTGGGGCAACGCAGCGATTCATGCATATCGCCTACGACATTCCGCTGATCGGCCATGTCGAATTCTTTCAAGGCGTAGAGCTCAACCGTTTCCAGATGCTGATGGCCCTCAGCCTGGTGTTCCTGGCGCTGGTGGTGCTGAACGGCCTCTTCAAATTCTACATCAACACCTATAAGGGCCGGCTCGGCGAGCGCATGCTGCGCCGTATCCGCTTCGAGCTGATCGACCGAGTGCTGCGGTTTCCGCCGATCCACTTCAAGCGGGTGAAATCGGCCGAGATCGCCACGATGATCAAGGACGAGGTCGAGCCGATGGGCGGCTTCACCGGCGATGCCTTCGTTTCGCCCGCCCTTCTCGGCGGCCAGGCGATCACCGCGCTTGCCTTCATCATCGTGCAGAATTTCTGGCTCGGCATGATCGCCGCCGGCATCGTCGGCGTGCAGGCGGTCGTCATCCCCCGCATGAGGAAACGCCTCTTGGATCTCGGCCGCCAGCGGCAGCTGACGGCGCGTGAACTATCGGGCCGCGTCGGCGAAATCGTCGAGGGCATCGGCACGATCCACGGCAACGACACATCCAACCTCGAACGTGCCGACATCGCCTGGCGGCTCGGCCGCATCTTCTCGATCCGTTACGACCTTTACCAGTGGAAATTCCTGGTGAAGTTCATCAACAACTTCCTCGCCCAGGTCACGCCTTTCCTGTTCTACGCGATCGGCGGTTATTTGGCGCTGCAGGGCAGGCTCGATATCGGCCAGCTCGTCGCCGTCATATCGGCCTACAAGGATCTGCCCGGTCCGCTGAAGGAACTGATCGACTGGGACCAGATGCGCCAGGACGTGCAGGTGAAATACCAGCAGGTCTACGAACAGTTCAACGTCGAACCGCTGATCGACAGCCAGATCCAGGAACTCGCCACCACCCCGGTCGGGGCGCTGACGAGCGCCCTCGTCGTCACCAACCTGACGCTTTCCGACGATAGCGGCGCCCGCCTCGTCGACCACGTCTCGGTCGAAATCAAGCCGAATGAGACGGTGGCGATCGTCGGCCCGAACGGCAGCGGCGCGGAAGCCTTCGCCGAAGCGCTTGGCCGCATGATCTGGCCGGATTCCGGCCGCATCACCATCGATGGGCGCGACCTGCTGGACCTGCCGGAATCGATCACCGGCCGGCGCATCTCCTATGCCTCGGCCGACACCTTCTTCTTCCATGGCTCGCTCGCCAGCAATCTGCTCTACGGCCTCAAGCATGCGCCGATGACCGATCCCGTCTACGACGAGAAGGAAGCGCTCGAATATAAATGGCATTCGGCCGAGGCCGTGAAGGCCGGCAATCCGACCCTCGACCTCAACAGCGACTGGGTGGATTACCAGGCCGCCGGCGCCAGCGGGCCGGAAGACCTTCTGAAAGCGATCCGGCCGGTGCTCGACGCCGTGCTGATCTCGCAGGACATTCTCGATCTGGCGCTGCGCTCGACCGTCAACACCGACGTGCATGTGGCCGTCAGCGACCATGTCGTCGCGTTGCGCGCTTCGCTGCGGGACCGGCTGCGTGACGAGGGGCTCGACGGCATCGTCGTACCTTTCGATTTCGACGCCTACAACGCCCAGGCGACGGTCGGCGAAAACCTGCTCTTCGGCACGATGAAGCGGCCGCTGATGACCAACCGCAGGCTGGCTGCGCACCCCTATTTCCAGCAGCTCTTCCGCGAGACGGGCCTCAGCACCGATCTCTACGCCATGGGTCTCGAGATCGCCGAAAACGCCGTCGAGCTCTTCCATGACCTGCCGCCGGACCATCCTTTCTTCCAGCAGCTGACCTTCATGACGGCGGACGACATTCCGACCTATCAGGCGCTGCTGCAGAAGCTGCAAAGCCGGCGCTTCGAGGACGCCACGCCGGAGGAGCGCTCGGCGATCATCCGGCTGAGCTTCGCCTATATCGAGCCGCGCCACCGCTTCGGCCTGTTGACGACCGAGCTGATGGACAAGATCGTCAGCGCCCGCAAACAGTTCCACGCGCATATTCCGGCCGACCTCGCCGAGCTGATCGAGCGCTATGATGCCGAACGCTTCACCCCGTCGGCCAGCCTGATGGACAATGTGCTGTTCGGCCGCATCGCCTACCAGCAGGCCGACGCCTCCGACCGTATCCGCGCCGTCATGGGCGAACTCTTCGACGCGCTCGACCTTTATGACGACGTGCTGTCGATCGGGCTGGAATTCGACGTCGGCTCGGGCGGCAAGCGGTTGACCATGGTGCAACGGCAGAAGCTGAACCTTGCCCGCGCGCTTCTGAAGCGTTCGGACTATTTCATCTTCAACCGGCCGCTGTCGGCGCTCGATCAGCGCGTCCAGGACCAGATCACCCGCAACATCATCGAAGACCTGCATAAGGAAGGCGAGCGGCCGGCGATCATCTGGGTGCTTTCCAATGCGCGGCTTGCCGAGATGTTCGACCGGATCCTGCTCTTCGACCGCGGCGGCCTGGCCGAGGCCGGGAACTATCCGGAACTTTCCGAGAAAAACGGTATGTTCAAGGAACTGTTATCGTAATATTCTATGGGAGCGGCGATGGTAGGCGTTCCCTAGGGAATGCCCGGGAATTGAAGGCGTCTGGTTCGAAGAACCCTGCGCCCAGGGGATTGAAACGCTAATGCTGTTGAGAGACGAAGTCGAAATGCTGCGCCGGGTGCCGATCTTTTCAAGGATTGCGCCAGCAAAGCTCAAGCTTTTGGCCTTCACCTCCGACCGCATGACCTACAAGGCCGGTCAGGATCTCTTCCATCAGGGTGATGTCGGCGACGCCGCCTATGTCATTCTCTCCGGCAGCGCCGACATCATCGTCTCCTCGCCGGCCGGCGAGATCAAGGTCGCCGACGTCGAGCTCAATTCCATCGTCGGCGAAATCGCCATCCTCTGCGACGTCTCGCGCACGGCAACGGTGCGCGCCACCTCGCCGCTGGAAGTGCTGCGCATCAGCAAGGAACACTTCCTGAAGCTGCTCAGCGACTTCCCCGAAATGGCCGTCGAAATCATGCGCGTGCTCGCCGACCGCCTGAACCACACCACCGCGGAACTGACCGCGGCGCGGGCGGCGAAGCAGCCGCAGATGGCGCAGTAAAGCCGCCGAACCAGAATTGCTCCACAGCAAATACAAAGACCGAACGGGCTGTAAACATCATGCAGTCCGGAGGATTTTGCAGCGTTTCAACGGGTCTGCAGGAGCTTCATCCGGCTGCCATGGATGAGAAGCGCGCTTAGGACGCCTGTTTCGCAGGCCCCGGTGTCCAGGTTGATCCTGTGTTGGTTGCCGAGAACGACATCAGCGATGGGCGTGTGACCATGTATGACAGCCAGGTTATTTTCATATGGCCCGTTCGAAGAAAGCCAAGGCTCGCGAATCCACGCAAGAGTTTCTGCTGTCTGACGATCGATCGGAACCTCTACATCGATGCCCGCATGGACGAAAAGCAGGTCTCCGAGCTGCAGCTTTAGAGGCAGCGAATGCAGCCATTCAATTGTATGGCCGCCTAGAAGCTCCGACACTCGGCCTTCCCATCCGTCGCGGGGGTCAACGCTGAGCTCCTCGAAGAATTCGGCACCGCCATTCGCCAGCCAACGATCCATCATCTTGGCGTCAGGTGCGCGAAGCAATTGAAGCAATCGATCTTAATGATTTCCGATCAGGGTGCAGTTGGTCGCACCGGGAATGCCCTGCATGGCCAAGCTGAGCGCCCGCAAGCTTTCCGGGCCCCGGTCGATCAGATCGCCGAGATGGATACAGTAAGCAGCGCGTGGAGAGATGAGGTCAAATTCATGGGCGATACCGGCATGCATCTCTTGGAGAAGATCGGCGCATCCATGAACGTCGCCTATTGCGCAAATGGCCGTCTGTCCGTCGATTTCGCGGACTGCGGGCATCCACTCTGAACAAGCCAGCACCATTCGACCCTCGCAACGATTACAGATCCTTGAAGAGGATATCGAAGTTCATCCCCAAAGCAAGATGAGCAGGCCATCCCGGAGGCGAGAAGACTGCCGCCTGCAACAAGGTTCAGGATTTTGGCGGCCATTTCTGCGCGCCGTGGACGAGGCGCAGAATTTCCACCTGTTTGATTTTATGGCGAACACGATAGATGACGATAAAAGGTGTGCGTGAAATGACCAGTTCACGCGTTCCATCAATTCGTCCGCGCCGGCCGATCTCCGGCTGATCGATGAGCAAATCGGTCTGACGCTCGATCTCATCGAGCTGGTTTATCGCAGCGGCGACATTCTGGTCGGCAATAAACTGAATTGCTTTCTTACGATCGGATGCAGCTTTCGCATGCCAGACGAGCTTCACTTGGTCTCGCTCTTAAGCCGCGCCAGCAGCTCTGCCCGTTCGCGCGCCATCTCTTCCTCGACGACTTCGTGCGGGATCCAGACCGTATTCGGATCATCGGCCTCCCGGATCGCTTCCTCGACCTGTTCGCGGAACCACTTGTCGTATTCCGCCGCCTCATGGGTCCGACGCAGCGCGGCGGCCCGGTCCGGTCGCGATGCCGTCTCCGGAGCGTAATCGGCCGCATCGACATCGAACTGCGAGATGCCGACATCCTTGAGATAGGAAACCAAAGTATCCATGCGCTTGAACAGGCGCACCTGCCGACTGCGTTGGGCAGCAAGCGCGTGCTCTGATTTGCCGTAGCGAATGACGAGCGACCAGCCGCCGGTCTTGCCGACGACATGCGCGGCATCGACCGCGCCTGCTTCGACAAGGCGGGAAAGGGTCGAATGATCGATGGTTTCCGCGGTCATGGCATATCCTCGCTAAGGCCGACAGGATATGCATTTAATTATAGATTGCAATGCGTTCAATAATTGGAATTGCGCCGATGGCTGCCCCTCACCCTAACCCTCTCCCCGTTTTGACGGGGAGAGGGGACGTGCCCTCCGAGAGGTTGGCGAGGGACGGAAAGGTCGCGGCATATCCCCTTCGCCCCGTTTACGGGGAGAAGGTGCCGGCAGGCGGATGAGGGGCGGGCCGCGACGCCCCATCTATTCGCGCTGTTCCAGCGCCCTGCTGAAGGCCAGTGCGGCCAGCGTGCAGATGGCGCCGGAGAGCAGGTAGTAGCCGACGAAGGTCAGGCCGAAGCGGCTGGAGAGGCTGAGCGCCACCAGCGGTGCGAAGCCGGCGCCGACCAGCCAGGCGAGGTCCGAGGTGAAGGCAGCACCGGTATAGCGATAGCCGCGGCCGAAGCGCGACGAGATCGAACCGGTCGCCTGGCCGAAGGACAGGCCGAGCACGCCGAAGCCGATGATGACGAAGGCATCGTGGCCGTTATTGCCGGATGCGATCAGGATCGGCCCGATAAAGCTGAAGACGGCGATGATGACGGCGCAGATGGCGAGCTGGGCGCGCCGCCCGATGCGGTCGGCAATCAGGCCCGAGGCGATGATGGCGACGATGCCGACCATGGCGCCGACCACCTGCACCACCATGAAGGTGCCGATCGGCTGGTTGCCGTACAGGCTCATCCAGCCGAGCGGGAAGATGGTCACCAGGTGGAACATGGCGAAACTGGCGAGCGGTACGAAGGCGCCGATCAGAATGTCGCGGCCGTGAACGCGCAGCACTTCGAGGATCGGTGCGGCCTCCAGCTCATGTTGCTCGAGCAGCGTGCCGAATTCCTTGGTCATGACCAGGCGCAGACGCGCAAACAGCGCCACGACGTTGATCGCGAAGGCGACGAAGAAGGGATAACGCCAGCCCCAGGAGAGGAAATCCTCGCTGGAAAGGTTGGCGACGAAATAACCGAAGAGCGTGCTTGCCAGCGCAAAACCGATCGGCGCGCCGAGCTGCGGGATCATCGCGTACCAGCCACGGTGATTGGGCGGCGCGTTGAGTGCGAGCAGCGATGCCAGACCGTCCCAGGCGCCGCCGAGCGCAAAACCCTGGCCGAGACGGAAGAGCGCCAGAAGCGCGATCGACCAAACGCCGATCTGCTCGTAACCCGGCAGGAAGGCGATCGAGGCGGTCGAGCCGCCGAGCAGAAAGAGTGCGATCGTCAGCTTGGTGCCGCGCCCATACATCCGGTCGATGGCCATGAAGACGACGGAGCCGACGGGACGGGCGAGGAAAGCGAGCGAGAAGATGGCGAAGGAATAGAGCGTGCCGGTCAGCCTGTCGGGCGCGAAAGGAAAGACGAGCTGCGGAAAGACCAGGACCGAGGCGAGACCGTAGACGAAGAAATCGAAGAATTCCGACATGCGGCCGATCACCACGCCGATGGCGATGCTGCCCGGTGACACCGGCTTGTCGTCGTGAATGCGCCGCGCGTCGCGTTCCAGCGACGACGACGACGGTCCGTAATGTGATGTTGTTGCCATAGACGCCTCCTCGTTAAGGCGCTTCCGGCAAGGCGCCCCAAGCGTGATCTTGATCAAACCCGCAGGCTTATCAAGTCCGTAAGACGGAAATAGTTCATCATCACGGCTCAAATGAAGCGCGGACCGAAAAATTTGCGTGATCCGGACGGTGATTTTCCCCTGCAAATGCTGGCCTGACCGGCTGATGCGGATATATTGGCCTGAGACATGCGCGCGCCTAAAATCCTTCTATATTTCATCAGGATTTCAGAGCACTAGCGCCCGATGATTTTTGCCGCAGTGCGGCATGTTTGCTGCACTGCGACCTTCCGCCTCATGTCGCGATCCGGTTCAGTGCTTTAGTCGCGGACCAAACGAAACAACAAGAGCTTAGAGACGTGCCAAAACTCATGAAGTTTTCCCGCCTTCTATCCGTCTTGCCGCTGCTTTTCCTGGCAGGATGCAACATGGTGGTCATGGCGCCCTCCGGCGACATCGCCGCGCAACAGCGCGATCTGATCGTCGTCTCGACGGTGCTGATGCTTCTGATCATCGTTCCGGTGATCTTCCTGACGCTGCTCTTCGCCTGGCGCTACCGCCGCTCCAACACGGCCGCCACCTACGCGCCGGAATGGCATCATTCGACCCGCCTCGAAATCGTCATCTGGGCTGCACCCCTGGCGATCATCATTGCGCTCGGTGCCGTCACCTGGATTTCCACGCATAAGCTCGATCCCTACCGCCCGCTCGACCGCCTCGATGCCGAGCGCGCCATTCCGGCCGATACCAAGCCGCTGACCGTCGAGGTCGTGGCGCTCGACTGGAAGTGGCTGTTCTTCTATCCCGAACTCGGCATTGCCACCGTCAACGAGATGGCCGCGCCGGTGGATCAACCGATCAATTTCAAGATCACCGCTTCCTCGGTGATGAACTCCTTTTACATCCCTGCCCTTGCCGGCCAGATCTATGCCATGCCCGGCATGGAGACGAAGCTGCACGCCGTCATCAACAAGGAAGGCGAGTATGAGGGCTTCTCGGCCAATTACAGCGGCGCCGGCTTCTCCCACATGCGCTTCAAATTCCACGGCCTCACCCGCGAAGGCTTCGACGCCTGGGTGGCCAAGGTCAAGCAGCAGGGCACGATGCTCAACCGCGACGCCTATCTGAAGCTCGAGAAGCCGAGCGAGAAGGAGCCGGTGCGTTATTATGCCGGCGCCGACGCCGATCTCTACACCGCCATCCTCAACATGTGCGCCACGCCGGGCAAGATGTGCATGAACGAGATGATGCACATCGACATGATGGGCGGCGGCGGCAAGGAAAGCGCCGAGAATCGCGAGAAGCTGCAATATGACAACCGCCATGCCGGCGAAGGCGTCGTGGCGCCCGCCGCCACCGTGCCGGCAACGGGGGCTCCGGCACGCAGCGAGCCAGACAGAAGCACCGATGGCAACAGCATGCAGCACGACATGCCCGGCATGCAGCACGACATGCCCGGCATGCAGGGCGCGCCCGGTACGGACAGCACGCCCGGTACGGGCATGCAGCATGACGGCCATTCCATGCCCGGCATGAGCAACGGCACCGATCCGGCGCCTGCGCAGCTCAACAACAACAATTAACCTGGCGCTTTGCGTCGCAAGACATAATGAACGGGTTGCTCCATGTTTTCCAATCCTGACCTCCTGAAGTTCATCTTCGGCCGGTTGACCCTCGACGCCATCCCCTATCACGAGCCGATCCTGGTCGTGACCTTCATCGGCGTCGTCATCGGCGGTCTCGCCGTGCTCGCCGCCATCACCTATTTCAAGTTCTGGGGTCCGCTCTGGCACGACTGGATCTGCAGCGTCGATCACAAGAAGATCGGCATCATGTATGTGATCCTGGCCGTCATCATGCTGTTGCGCGGCTTCTCCGATGCGATCCTGATGCGCATCCAGCAGGCGATCGCCTTCAACGGGTCGGAAGGCTACCTGCCGCCGCACCATTACGACCAGATCTTCACTGCCCACGGCGTCATCATGATCTTCTTCGTGGCGATGCCCTTCGTCACCGGCCTGATGAACTTCGTCGTGCCGCTGCAGATCGGCGCGCGCGACGTGTCGTTCCCCTTCCTCAACAATTTCTCCTTCTGGATGACCACCGCCGGCGCGATCGTCATCATGCTGTCGCTGTTCATCGGCGAATTCGCCCAGACCGGCTGGCTCGCCTACCCGCCGCTGTCGGGCGCCGCCTACAGTCCGGGCGTCGGCGTCGACTATTATATCTGGGGCCTGCAGGTGGCCGGTGTCGGAACGACGCTCTCGGGCATCAACCTGATCGCCACCATCGTCAAGATGCGCGCGCCGGGCATGACCTTCATGAAGATGCCAGTCTTCACCTGGACGGCGCTCTGCACCAACGTGCTGATCGTCGCCTCCTTCCCGATCCTGACGGCAACGCTCGCCCTGTTGTCGCTCGACCGTTATGCCGGGACGAACTTCTTCACCAACGACCTCGGCGGCAATCCGATGATGTACATCAACCTCATCTGGATCTGGGGCCATCCGGAGGTCTACATCCTCGTGCTGCCGGCCTTCGGCATCTTCTCGGAAGTCGTCGCCACCTTCTCGGGAAAACGCCTCTTCGGCTACGCCTCCATGGTTTACGCCACCTGCGTGATCATGATCCTGTCCTACATCGTCTGGCTGCACCACTTCTTCACCATGGGCTCGGGTGCTTCCGTCAACTCCTTCTTCGGCATCACCACGATGATCATCTCGATCCCGACAGGGGCGAAGATCTTCAACTGGCTCTTCACCATGTATCGCGGCCGTATCCGCTACGAGGTGCCGATGCTGTGGACGGTCGGCTTCATGGTGACCTTCGTCATCGGCGGCATGACCGGCGTCATGCTCGCCGTGCCGCCGGCCGACTTCGTGCTGCACAATTCGCTGTTCCTCATCGCCCACTTCCACAACGTCATCATCGGCGGCGTTCTGTTCGGCATGTTCGCCGGCGTGAACTACTGGTTCCCGAAGGCCTTCGGCTTCAAGCTCGATCCCTTCTGGGGCAAGCTGAGCTTCTGGTTCTGGCAGATCGGCTTCTGGTTCGCCTTCATGCCGCTCTATGTGCTCGGCCTGATGGGCGTCACCCGCCGCATGAGCCAGTTCGAGGATCCGTCGCTGCAGATCTGGTTCATCATCGCCGCCTTCGGCGTCGGCCTGATCGCGCTCGGAATCGCCGCCTTCCTGATCCAGATCGTCGTCAGCTTCATGAAGCGCGAGGAACTGCGCGACGACAGCGGCGATCCCTGGGACGGCCGGACGCTCGAATGGTCGACCGCCTCGCCGCCGCCGGACTACAACTTCGCCTTCACGCCTGTCGTGCACGACCATGACAGCTGGTACGACATGAAGAACCGCGGCTACCAGCGCCCGCTCGGCGGCTTCAAGCCGATCCATATGCCGAAGAATACCGGCACCGGCGCCATCCTCTCGGCCATCAGCGTCGCCCTCGCCTTCGGCCTGATCTGGTATATGTGGTGGCTGGTCGTCGTCTCCTTCGTCGCCCTGCTGGTCGTGGCGATCGGCCATACCTTCAACTACAGACGCGATTTCTACATCCCCGCCGACGCGGTGACCGAAACCGAAGGCAAGCGCACCGCGCTGCTTGCCGAGCAGGTGTAATGACCATGAGCGATCACACCATCGACACGGCCGAAAAGCCTGAATTCTACCTGACGGAAGACCATCATCCGGAGAACAGCACCAATCTCGGCTTCTGGCTCTACCTGATGAGCGACTGCCTGATTTTCGCGGTGCTGTTTGCGACGCACGGCGTGCTCGGCCGCAATTATGCCGCCGGTCCGTCGCCGGCCGATCTCTTCGATCTGCCGATCGTCGCCCTCAACACCTCGATGCTGCTCTTCTCCTCGATCACCTACGGCTTCGCCATGCTGCAGATGGAGCGCAACGCCAAGGCGGAGACGCTGTTCTGGCTCGCCGTCACCGGCCTGTTCGGCGCAGCCTTCATCGGGCTCGAACTCTACGAGTTCGTCCACCTGATCCACGAAGGCGCCGGGCCGACGCGCAGCGCCTTCCTCTCCTCCTTCTTCACGCTGGTCGGCACGCACGGTCTGCACGTCACCTTCGGCATCGTCTGGCTGATCACGCTGATGGTCCAGGTGTCGATGCACGGGCTGGTCGAGGCCAACCGCCGCCGGCTGATGTGCCTGTCGATGTTCTGGCACTTCCTCGACGTCGTCTGGATCGGCGTCTTTTCCTTCGTCTATCTCTTGGGAGTTCTCGGATGAGTTCGCAAGCACCTGCCCATGAGGATGCCCACGAGGCCCATCACGGCCACAGCCACGGCCATCAGGCCGGTCACGGCACCTTCCGCAGCTATATGACGGGCTTCGCGCTCTCCGTCATCCTGACCGCCATTCCCTTCTGGCTGGTCATGGCCGGCGTCTTCGATAGCCCGGCAGTGACGGCGGTGCTGGTGATGGTCATCGGGGCGATCCAGATCGTCGTCCATATGGTCTTCTTCCTGCACATGAACCCCCGGAGCGAAGGCGGCTGGACGATGATGGCGCTGATCTTCACCCTCATCATCGTCGCCATCGCGCTCTCCGGTTCGCTCTGGGTCATGCATCATCTCAATACCAACATGATGCCGATGAGCCCCGAGATGATGAAGAACATGCCGTGACGATATCGAAAGGGCGGCGGCACCGCCGCCCGAAGCGATTCTTGCCATGAGTGGGGTTCCCTCGGAACAAGCGGAAAGACGGCATTCGCGTGCAAAGCGCGCGCTCTTCTGCGTCTGCCTGGCGCTGCTCGCCGCCGCGCTCTTTGGCCTCGGCAGCTGGCAGGTGCAGCGCCTCGGCTGGAAGCGCGATCTCATCGCCCGCATCGACCAGCGTGTGCATGCCGCACCCGTGCCGGCCCCGGCGCGTGCCGACTGGGACAAGGTCAATGCCGCCGACGACGAATATCGCCGGGTGGCCGTGGCTGGAACGCTGGCGAACGACAAGGAGACGCTGGTCTATGCCTCGACGGTGCTCGGTCCCGGTTATTGGGTGATGACGCCACTGTCGCTTGCCGACGGCACCGACATCCTCATCAATCGCGGCTTCGTGCCGATCGAACGGCGCGATCCGGCCACGCGCCGCGAGGGTCAGCCGGCAGGCTCTGTCGAAATCACAGGGCTGGTGCGGATGACGGAGCCGAAAGGATCATTGCTGCAATCCAACGACGTCGCCGCTGACCGCTGGTATTCGCGCGATGTCGCAGCGATCGCGCAGAAGCGCGGCCTTGATGCGGTCGCGCCCTATTTCATCGATGCCGATGCGACCGCCAATCCCGGCGGCCTGCCCGTCGGCGGCCTGACGGTCATCCATTTTCCCAACAACCATCTTCTCTATGCGATCACCTGGTACGGGCTGGCGGCGATGGCGCTGGCACTGCTGGTGTTCATCCTGCGCGGCGAGATCGGAAGAGATCGCCGCGGATAATACGCGTTCCGGCAAGCAGTTGCGCCGCGCAGCTCAAGCGCAGCCGATTAATATCTTATAAAGTCATGTCGGCTACTGCTTGCCTGACCAGAATAGATAAAAGCTGCAGATGAGCCGGCCGGATTACATCCCCAGTCTCGATGGCCTGCGCGGCATCGCCGCGCTGCTGGTCGTTCAAGCGCATATCGGCCTCATCTTTCCAGGTAGCGCCCCGCATTTGATGACGATGGGCAGTGAAGCCGTCGGCTTGTTCTTTGCCCTCAGCGGCTTTCTCATGGCCCATCTCTACGGTTCGCGGCCGGTGACCAGGGAAAACGTCCTGGATTTCCTGGTGAGCCGCTTTGCCCGCATTTATCCGGTCTATCTGGCTGCCGTTCTGCTTGTGGCGATGCTGTCCGGCATGCAGGATCTAAACTTCGTTCAGCCGATCGTCGGCGGCATGGACTTTGTGCGCCATGTCTTTCTTCTCGGCTCGAGCGGCGTTTTCTGGTCAATTCCGCCCGAAATTCAATTCTATCTGCTCTTCCCGGTTCTATGGCTTTGCCTCGCCCGCCCGCATCGCCATAGCGCCGTGATCGCAGGCTTCGCCATTGTCGTCGTCGTCGATGGCCTGCTCGAATTGCCGGGGCCCGGAATCCTACTCCTGTCCAAGCTCCCCTACTTTCTTTTCGGCGCACTTGCCGGTGCGCTGCATTCTCATTTGGAACGATGGACGCCGTCCGCCCTCACGGGGATTTTCACGCTGGTCCTGCTGGCGGTATTCTTCACCTACAGGCATGTCCTGCCGAATTTCTCGCCTGAATTTTGGGGCTTGCAAAGCGCGGCCGCCGCAGCCGTCATCGTAGCGCTCGTCGCGCGACAACCGCCCATCGCAGCACGCGTCCTGGCAGCTGCCCCCGTCAGGTTTTTGGGCACGATCAGCTTCTCGCTCTATCTTTTCCACGTCCCGATCATGTTCCTTGTCCACCGGGCTTTTGAAACTCTGCTGCCTGAACCGGCGCTGATTGCGGCAGCGCTTTTCGTTGCGGTCGGCGGAGCATGGTTCCTGCATGAAACGATAGAAGTCCCGAGCCGGCGCCTGCTCGTCACCTTGTGGCAGCATCATCGCTCGCGCCTGGTCTCGCGCCAGATCCCGGCCGAGGGGATCGAACGGGCGATCCTTGATCTGCAAGAGACCGAAAAGCGTCTTCTCGGCGGCACACCTTCAGCCACGACGGGTGACCTTCGGGAAGCAGCCGACAGCGCGGTCATCCAGGATGATGGCGACGAGAAGCTCCGCGCATAGCGCAAACATTCGGAACGTGGCGAAGTCACGCACGTCAGAATCCAGCCCGCCCGTCACGCGCCTTGAGCAGCGACCCGGCTGATCGCATCGGCGAGCTGTGCCTGCGAGAAGGGTTTGCCGAGCCGGGGCAGATTGGCGGCGCCGGCGCCGTCGGGCAGATCGGCGTAACCGGTGGCGAGGATGATCGGCATCCCGGGCCACTCGCTGCGGATCGCCTCCGCGAGCTGCGCTCCGGTCATCCGCGGCATCGCGTGATCGCAGATGACCAGATCGACCGGCTCCTTGCGCAGGATGTCGAGCGCCTCGGGACCGGCCATCGCCTCAAAAACGGTGTGGCCGAGATCCTCCAGCATCAGCGTCGTATTCATCAGCACCAGGCCGTCGTCATCGACGGCGACGATGCGCAGCCGGCGCCGTGTATCGTCGTCCGGCTGCGGCACGTCGATCGCGGCCGCAGCCCTCTGTTCGACGGTCGCGACCGGGAACCACAATTCCGCCGTCGTCCCTTGGCCCGGGCTGCTCTGCAGCATCAGCCGGCCGCCGGACTGGGTGGCAAGACCCTGCACCATGGAAAGGCCGAGACCGGTGCCCTTGCCGACACCCTTGGTGGTGAAGAACGGCGTGACCGCCTGCTCCAGCGTCTTCGCATCCATGCCCTCGCCTTCATCGATCACCGCGATCCTGATATAGCGGCCGGCCGATAGCGGCCCCTTGCCGGCGGCGATCGATTCTTCGGAGGCGCGCAGTGTGATGCGGCCGCCGGCCGGCATGGCGTCACGGGCGTTGACGACGAGGTTGAGGATCGCCATCTCCAGCTGGTTCGGATCGGTGAGGATGGTCGGCAGCCGGACGGGATAAGAAGTCTCGATCGTGGTGAGGGGGCCGAGCGAACGGCTCAGAATATCCATCATCCCACGCACTAGGCCGGAGACGTCGAGCGGCTCCATATGCAATTCCTGCCGGCGGGAGAAGGCCAGCATGCGCTGGGTCAAGGCAGCACCGCGCTGGGCGCCCTGCATGGCATTGTCGACCAGCGATGTCAGCGACAGATCCTGCGGCATGCGTTTCTTCAGGATCTCCAGGCTGCCGAGCACGGCCATCAGCAGATTGTTGAAATCATGGGCGATGCCGCCGGTCAGCTGACCGATCGCCTCCATCTTCTGCGATTGGAAAAGCTCTTCGCGCGCCTGCTCCAGCGCCCGCTGCGTCTCCATCTTCTCGGTGATATCGCGGGTAATCTTGGCAAAACCGAGCACCTCGCCGTCATCGCCGCGGATGACGTCGACGACGATGCTGGCCCAGAAGCGGGTGCCGTCCTTGCGGACACGCCAGCCTTCCCGCTCGAACCGGCCTTCGGCGCGGGCGACGCGGAGCGCCGTCTCCGGCAGGCCGGCGGCGCGGTCCTCCGGCGTATAGAAGGTCGAGAAGTGCCGGCCGATGATTTCATCCGGCCGATAGCCCTTGATCCGCTCGGCGCCGGAATTCCAGCTGCTGACATTGCCATTGGGATCGAGCATGTAGATCGCGTAGTCGGAGACGCCCTGGACAAGCCGGCGGAACTGTTCCTCACTCTGACGGATGGCGTTTTCGGCTGCCCTGCGTTCGGTCAGATCGCGGGTGATCTTGGCAAAGCCGATGAGCTCGCCGGAGGGGCGGCGGATCGGATCGATGACGACATGCGCCCAGAAGCGGCTGCCATCCTTGCGCTGCCGCCAGCCCTCCCCCTCGAACCGTCCCTGCTCGAGCGCCGTGGCAAGCGCGCGCTCGGGAATGCCGGCCGCGCGATCCTCTTCGACATAAAAACGGGAAAAATGCTCGCCGAGAATTTCCGAAGGCTTGTAGCCTTTGAAGCGCTGAGCGCCGGTATTCCAGCTGGTGACGATGCCTTCGGGGCTCAGCATGTAGATGGCGTAGTCGGTGATGGCATCGACCAGAAGACGAAAGCGCCCTTCTTCGTGAAGAGACGTATCATGTCGATCCAGCACTTCCATCTGCCCCTCTCGGTCACCAGCGTTTTTAACGCGACGGGGCGCAGATGGTTCCGAAAAGATCACACTTTTTCAGACCGCCTTGACCTGCGGATAGAACAGCTCGCCGATCCGTTCGGCCGCCGCATAGGCCTGCGAGACGATCTCGGGCACGAGATCGATATCGGGCAGGCTGCCGAGGCCGAGCGGACCGACGGCAAAGAGCCCGGCAACCGTCGAACCGTCCTCCAGGAAGGGCTCGCCGCGGGCAGTGACCGCCAGTCCGAGCGAGAGTTCGTCCGGCATGGCAAGGCCGGCGGAAAACAGGCTTTGCATCAGCGGCGCCGAGAGATCCGGCGCCTGGCAGCGGCAATCGATGATGCGCTCGGCATGGATCACCTCCTCGGCAGAGGATCCCGCCGGGGTGAAAAACAGGCCGCTCAGGCCCCGGCGACCGACCCGGCCGCGGCGCAGCACGGTGCGGCCTTCGGCAAGCTCGCGCTGCAGGCGCAGGTGCATGGCCTCCGGCAGGCGGTTGCGATGGCTGTCGTAGATCGCTCTCAAATGCCGGTTGAACTGGTGCTTGTCGCGGGCCGGCAGCGCGCGCCAGAGCGAGCGGGCGTGTTTGCGCAGGCCGTTCATCACCGATTGCCAGCTTCGGCCCTCTTCCTCCGCCTCGCGACAGGCCTGGCGGATGAAGCGCACGATCTCGGGCAGGCTCTCGGGCAGCGCTTCGGCCGGAAAGACCGGATCGGCAGCGTTCGGCGTGTGGCTCTGCGGCAGAAAACCGTGTCGCGAAAGGATCGTCACCTGGCCGGCATAGCCGGAATCGCGAAGCTGCAGCAGCTGATCGACGACGCGGATGCCGCTGCCGAGCAGCACCGCATGCGGTCGCGCCACAAGGCGCTGGGCGCGGACCGGCGAAGCATCCGGCTCCTCCGCATGCGGATCGCTGAGGCCGTAGCCGGTGGCGAGGATCACCGTATCGAACAGCGGATTGGCCGGATTGGTGCTTTCGAGCAGGAAGCGATTGCCGTGGCTGCGGCGGATCGTCACCACAGGATCGTTGCAGACCTGAACGGTGATGTCCCGGCGCGCCGCCAGCGCTTCGGAAAAGCGCTGGTAGACGTAATCGCTGAAGATTTCCTTCGGCACGAAGATCTGCCGGAAACCCGGAATGGCGGCCGGCACGGCGGCGCGGAAGGCGGCGTTGCTACAGAGCCAGTCGTTGAAATCGTCGCTGTCGCCGACCGAGACCGAGAGATCGCGAACGCGGGTATTAAGGATCGTCGAGGCACGGGCAGAGGCGAGCGCCTGGCCGCCGCTGACCGAGGAATTCGGATCGAACAGCTGCAGGTGGAAGGGTGCGCGCACCGTCCTCATCAGCGCAATGGCCGTCATCATGCCGGAGAAGCCGCGCCCGACGATCGCAATGCGCGCAACGGCTGATATCTTCGCCGCCACATTGGCCCTTCCGGAGAAAAGTCCCTGAACCGTCATCGCAACTCCTTTGCGGTTTGATCCGCAGCGTGGGTCGATCGAGGTTTCAACGCATGAACATCCGGCCACGCGTTGATGAGGGTCGTGCGGCAAATTCACGGCTGCCGCAGCATCGGGTCCGATCAGGCGGGCCCGCAAGAAAACGAGGGGTAACTCCCCTCGCCGATAGTCTATCAAACTGGTCGTGTATGAAAGCGCGAAACAGCAGCCCTGGCAAGAACTTTGTTGCCAATTTCCATAACCTATTGAATCAATTAGTAATTTCGAAGGGTTCTCCGTGACCAAACCTCAACCGCCCTCGCCAGGATATTGCTTCGCCTTCAATAGGCCCGCCAGATGCGCCGTATTGCGCGCCAGCATGTCGACGGCTTTCGTCACGACCTTCGGCACCTTGTCGAGATCGACGAAATTGGGGGAACCCATCGCCTCTCCAACCCAGTAGGCGACGGCATTGGCCGGGATGGTGAAGCCGACATCGTTCAGCGCCTGATAGAGTTCGGCCGACACGTGATGGGCACCATCCTCATTGCCGACGACGGCAACGGCCGCGACCCTGCCGTAGGAAACCATGCGGCCCTGATCGTCCGTCTCCTCAAGGAAGGCGTCCATGCGCTCGAGCGCCCGCTTGCAGACGCTGGAGGGCTGGCCGAGCCAGATCGGCGTCGCCAGCAGCAGGATATCGGCGTCGAGCAGCTTTGCGCGAATATCGGGCCAGTCGTCGCCTTCGCCCTCGTCCGACGTGACGCCCGGCTTGACGTTGAAATCGGCAAGGCGGAGCACTTCGGTCACGACCCCGTATTCGGACATTGCCTTGTCGATGAGCCCGACCATCCGGTCGGTGGAAGATGGATCCTCGGCGTCGCTCGTCTTCAGCGTGGCGTTGAGAGCAAGGGCTTTCAGCGGCATCGTATCTCTCCGGTAACGGTTGCCCGACGGGTCTGCCTGCTGCAACCCAGCCGCGCGCCGATTGTTCCCGCGGCGGAGGCGAGGCGGCCTCACGCAAAAATAACCAGTTGGTGAATTCTTTACTTGAACCGCCAAATGGAATCGGCAAAAGTGACGGTGCTATCAATCCTTTCATGGATTTGCCGTCTTTCCGGGCCAGCGTCCGAGCACACATCTATTGGAAAAAATACCGTGAGCAGCGAAGCGTCAACACGCGCGACGAAGCCTTCGGCTTCGATGGCGCTTGCAACTGCGGCAGGCTGGGGC
This sequence comes from Rhizobium sp. M10, assembly GCF_002531955.1. Classification (NCBI taxonomy): domain Bacteria; kingdom Pseudomonadati; phylum Pseudomonadota; class Alphaproteobacteria; order Hyphomicrobiales; family Rhizobiaceae; genus Rhizobium; species Rhizobium sp. M10. Next base: position 205,693 of record NZ_NWTA01000008.1, read on the forward strand.
CGAGGCCTCTATACACTGGTGCGCATCACCGTGATGGCCTTCCGCCACCCCTGGCAGGCGGGTTTTGCGATCGGCGCCACCCTCGTCGCCTCGACCTTCCAGCTGATGATCCCCCGCCTTCTCGGCCAGGCCGTCGACCACACGCAGATGGCGATGGGCGGCGGTGCGGCGGGCCAGGCGGCGCAGGACGCGCTGCTGACCACGGCCTTGCTGCTGCTCGGGGCCAGCGTGCTGCGCGGCCTCTTCACCATGGTGCAGAACTATTACAGCGAAGCCGTCGGCCACCACATAGGCTACGAGCTGCGCCTGGCCTGCTACGAAAAGATCCAGCGTCTCTCCTTCAGCTTTCACGACACGGTGCATTCCGGCGACCTGATCACCGTCGGCATGCTCGATCTCGAAGGCGTGCGCATGTATTTTTCCACCGCGCTGGTGCGCATGATCCTGCTGACGATCCTGATCGGCATCGGCGCCTATCTGCTGCTGTCGACCGATGTCGTGCTCGGGCTGCTGGCGCTCTCCTTCGTGCCCTTCGTCGGCTGGCGCTCCTCGGTGACGCAGCTCAGGCTGCGCGCCACCTGGCTTGATCTGCAGGAGCGGCTGTCGGTGCTGACCCGCATCATGGAGGAGAATCTCGGCGGTATCCGCGTCGTGCGCGCCTTTGCCGCGCAGGAGCATGAGCTCACCAAATTCGAGGCGGCCTCGAAGAATGCCCTGGCGCTCGCCCATCAGCGCGTCGGCATCCGCGTCACCAATACCAGCGCCATGACCTTCTCCTTCTTCGCCGCCATGGGCCTCGTGCTCTGGATCGGCGGCGGCAAGGTGATGTCGGGCGAGATCACCGTCGGTACGCTCGCCTCGTTCCTGACCTTCATGACCATTCTGCAGATGCCGGTGCGCCAGCTCGGCCTGATGGTCAACGCCTTTGCCCGCGCCTCCACCTGCGGCTCGCGCCTCTTTGCCCTGCTCGACCTCGACATCGCGATCAAGGACGCCCCGGATGCCAGGGAACTGGCGGTGACGGACGGCGTGCTGCGCTTCGAGAATGTCAGCTTCGCCTATCCCGGCTCGGAAAAGCGCACCGTGCTCCACGATGTCTCCTTCGAAGCCCGGCGCGGCCAGACGATCGGCATCGTCGGGCCGCCCGGCAGCGGCAAATCGACCATCGCCCATCTGATCCCGCGTTTCTACGACGTCAGCGGCGGCAGGATCACCATCGACGGCCAGGATATCCGCAAGGCGACGCTGCAGTCGCTGCGCCGCGCCGTTGCCGTCGTGCAGCAGGATTCCTTTCTGTTCACGACGACGATCGAGAACAACATCGCCTATGGCGACCCATGGGCGAAGGAAAGCCGCATCGAACGCGCCAGCGAAAGCGCCCAGCTGCACAATTACGTGCTCGGCCTGCCCACCGGCTACGGCACCGTCGTCGGCGAGCGCGGCGTATCGCTATCCGGCGGCCAGCGGCAACGCCTCTCGATCGCCCGCGCGCTGATGCTGAAGCCGGCGGTGATGGTGTTCGACGATTCGACGGCGGCAATCGACGCGGCGACCGAACAGCGCATCCGCAGCGCCATGCGCCGCTATGCCGCCGACCGGGTGACGATTATCGTCGCCCATCGCCTGAGCTCGCTGATGCATGCCGACCAGATCCTGTTCGTCGAAGACGGAAGGATCGTCGAGCGCGGCACGCATCAGGCGCTGCTTGCGCTCGGCGGCCGCTACAAGGCGCTCTACGACCTGCAGGTGCGGCCGGGCGACGAGGTGCTGAGTGCGTGATGCCTGGGTGGTGGCGTTTCCTCTTGCTCCCTCATCCCTGTGCTCGTCACAGGGATCCAGTGCGCCAAGTCCTTGGCGCGGGAAACCGTTTTAAGAGTCATTCACCGCGCAGATGCGCGGTGGCTGGATTCCTGTGACGAGCACAGGAATGAGGGGAGGAGAGGTTATTCCTCCACAACCACTCGCTGCGGATTGAGGCTATCCGCGGTCAGCGGCCGGCCAAACCAGAACAAAGGCCGTGGTACTAGGGAGATTGTGATGGCCGAGGAACTGGAAACCGAGCGTCCCGACGTGCGCGAGGATGGGCGCCGGCCGCCGCGGGCGGTGGTCGGTTCGCACCGCGTCGAGGAGGAAATGTTCGGCAAGGCCTTCGACGGCAACATCGTCAAGCGCATCTGGGCTTTCGTCCACCCCTACCGCACCCAGGTGCTCTGGGCGGTCGTCGCCGTCCTGACCTTCACGACGATGCAATTGTTGATCCCGCTGATCATCCGTTACGCCATCGACCACGGCATGTCGCCGGGCGGCAATCCTTCGGCGCTGATTTGGGCGATCGTCGCCTTCGCCATCGCCATCCTTATCAATTATGCGGCAAGCTATGCCCAGGAGACGCTGGTCGGCAATGTCGCGGAAGAGGTGCTCTTCGACATCCGCAAGGCGATGTTCTCGCATCTCCAGCGCGTCTCGCTCTCCTTCATGGACAAGACCGAAGTGGGGCGGCTGATGTCGCGCCTGCAGGGCGACGTCAACTCGATGCAGGAATTCCTCGAAACCTCGGTGCTTTCGGTCGGCGACATCGTGCTGCTCTTCGGCATCGTCTTCGTGATGCTCTATCTGGATTTCAAGCTGGGGCTGCTGACGCTCTCGGTGCTGCCGGTGCTCTTCGTCGTCCGGCTGTTCTGGCTGCCTCTCGCCCGCAAATCCTTCATGGCCGCGCATGAGACCAATTCGGTCGCCAACGGCGCCCTTGCCGAAGCGATCCATGGCGTGCGCGCCGTCCAGAGCATGGACCGGCAGGGCGTCAACTTCACGCTCTACGACGACAAGGCGCACGCCAACCTGAAGACGCATCTGACGGCGGCGCGTTATGCGCAGGTGATGGTGCCGATCGTCGACAGCCTGACGGGCGTGGCAATGGCGCTCGTCATCGTCGTCGGCGGCGCCCGCGTTCTCAACCAGGCGCTCGATGTCGGCGTGCTCGTCGCCTTCCTGTTCTACATCCAGCGCTTCTTCGACCCGATCCGGTCGCTGACCCTGCAATATTCGGTGATGCAGCGCGCCATGGCGTCCGGCCAGCGGCTGACCGAAGTGCTCGACGTGCCGGTCGACATCAAGGACGCCCCCGACGCCAAGACCCTGTCGCGCGACATGGACGGCTCGGTCGAATTCAAGGACGTCGTCTTCGGCTACAATCCGAAGCATCCGGTGCTGAAACATGTGAGCTTCAAGGTCAATCCGGGCGAGACGGTGGCGCTGGTCGGGCCGACGGGTTCCGGCAAATCAAGCTGCATGTCGCTGATCCACCGCTTCTACGATGTGCAGCAGGGCGAGGTGCTGGTCGGCGGCCACGATGTGCGTGACCTGACGCAGGATTCGCTCGGGGCGCAGATCGCCATGGTGCTGCAGGAACCCTTCCTCTTCACCGGCACCGTCTTCGAAAACATCCGCTACCACAAGCTGGAGGCGACGCGCGAGCAGGTGATCGAGGCGGCGAAGGCCGTCGGCGCCCATGATTTCATCATGCGCCTGCCCGATGGCTACGACAGCATTCTCGGCGAGCGCGGCGGCAATCTATCGCTCGGCCAGCGCCAGCTTTTGAGCTTTGCCCGGGCGCTGGTGGCGGACGCGAAGATCCTCGTGCTGGACGAAGCCACCGCCAATATCGACAGCTATACCGAAATGCTGATCCAGAAGGCGCTGGTGAAGCTCTTGGAAAACCGCACCGGCCTGGTCATCGCTCACCGCCTGGCGACGATCCGCGAGGCCGACCGCATCATCGTGCTGCAGAACGGCGAGATCATCGAAAGCGGCGACCATCGCCAGCTGATGAAGAACGGCAAGCTGTACTCCAGGCTCTATAACCTCAATTACGCCTCTTTCGACGATATACCCGAAGATGTGCTGGAGGAGACGACGGCGACGCAATCGGCGACCTGACTGCATTAACGCCTGTCGCAAAGTTTGAACGAACAAACGCCTTGCTGCCGTATTTTCCTCTTATCCGGGACGAGTGCCCACTGAGGAGAATGTTATGAAGAGAATTATTAGCAGCCTGTTGATCGCGACGGCCCTTGTTGGATCGGCTATTCAGCCCGCTGCCGCGCGCGACCGTCATCACGACAATACCGGCCGCATCATCGCCGGCGGCGTAGCCGCAGGTGTCGTCGGCGGCCTGATCGGCGGCGCAATCGCCAATGGTGGCCCGCGCTACGTCGATGAAGGCCCTCGTTATGTCGAGAGCCCCCGCTATGTCGAACCCGAGCCGAGATGCTGGTATGAGGATCGCGACGTCCGCAACCGCTATGACGGCGGCTACCACGCCGAAACCGTGCGGGTCTGCGAGTAGACCTGAAGTTTTTGCAGCGGCGTTGAACCCGTCAGCGCCGCTCGGCTCTCAGCCGAGGTTGCGTCCCGCAGCCTCGGCTTTGTCATTTTATATCAGGGACATCGGCCAAGAATTAGCCCCTCATCCGGCTGCCGCCACCTTCTCCCCGTAAACGGGGCGAAGGGGACAGGCCGCGACCTCTCCGTCCCTCGTCAACGTCTCGCGGGGCACGTCCCCTCGCCCCGTTTACAGGGAGAGGGTTAGGGTGAGGGGCAGCCTTTGGCGTGATTCGGTCGATCATCCCAACGACAATGCCTTCGCAAAAATTTCCCCCGCCCCACCGGCTGTCATCTGCCTGTCAGAGTCGAGCAATAGCTGAGGGCCGATGAATGATAGTTCCATAAATGCCGGCAAAGCGCCGAAAAAAGAACGCATGCGCTTCGTCAGCGCCGAGCAGGTGGCGCAACTGGCGGGCGTTTCGCGCTCAGCCGTCTCGCGCACCTTCACGCCGGGCGCAAGCGTCGCCCCGGCAACGCGCGAAAAGGTGCTGCGGGCGGCTGAAGAGCTCGGCTACCATGTCAACGATCTGGCGCGCGGCGTCCTCGCCAATCAGAGCCGCCTCGTCGGCATCGTCGCAACGCGGCCGGAGGTCGGCTTTCGCGCGCATCTGGCCGCAGCCCTTGCCAAATCGCTGATCCGGCGCGGCAGCATTCCGATCCTCATCAACACCGGTCAGACGGAAGAGGAGTTGCTCGCCGCCCAGAAGATGCTGATCGGCCACCGCGCCGAGGCGATCATCATTCTCTCCGGCTCGCCGCCGGCAAGTTTCCTCGAGCTCGCGTAGCGAAACGGCCAGCCGCTCGTCGTCATCGGCCGGTCGGAGCCCGACGCCGACCACGTGCGCGCCGGCAACTCCGAAGCCTCACGCAAGGCGGCGACGGCGTTTTACGACAGCGGCCGGCGGCGGCTGGCGGTCATCGGCTCCAATACGGGAACGCCTGCGATCGTCGAACGCGAAAGCGCCTTCCTTTCGGCGGCGGAGACGCTTGGCGCATCCGTCACCCTCGCCCGCGGCGGCGATTCCGATTATGACGGCGGCGTCACCGCCGGGCGCGCGCTTCTCGCGGAAAAAACAAAGCCCGACGCCATCTTCTGCGCCAATGACCAGATCGCCTTCGGGCTGATGGATGTCCTGCGCCTGGAAGCGCAGCTACGCGTCCCCGAAGATGTCGCCGTCATCGGCTTCGACGACGTGCCGGAATCGGCCTGGCTGAGCTATCAACTGACCACCTTCCGCCAGGACCCGCTGATGATGGCGCAACGCGCCGTCGCGCTGTTGGAGCGGCGGCTGGAAAACCCGGATTCGCCGCCAGCTTACGAACGCGTCATTCCGGAACTCGTCATCCGCCAGAGCTTCAGACCGTAACCTCTTCCCCCATGGCTTTTCGCAGACGCCGTCCTGTGGCAAGAAGGGCGATGACGCGCGGCGCGGCAAGGGAGGACGATCGCCAGAGATGAAGGGAATTCGCCAGCTCGCCGAGCATCTCGACATTTCGATCGGCACCGTATCCCGCGCGCTGAACGGCAAGCCCGACGTCAATGACGAAACGCGCCGGCGCGTGCTCGCCGCCGCCGAAGAGCTCGGTTATGTCGCCAATCAGTCGGGCCGCAGCCTGCGCCAGGGCATGACCAATGTCATCGGGCTGATGCTCGAGGTCAGCCGCGAGACGGTCGAAAACAGCGACGACTTCTTCCTCGGCGTCACCGACGGGCTGCAGAGCGTCTTTTCCCGCCACAAGCTCGATCTGGTCATGCTGCCCTGCCCCGATGACGAGGATCCGCACGAATATCTGAAGCGGATGGTGGCGCGCCGCCTCGTCGATGCGCTGATCATCTCGGCGACACGGCGCACCGACCGGCGCATCGAGCTCCTGGAAAAGGCGCGCATCCCCTTCGTGGCGCTCGGCCGCAGCGCGTCCGGCGGCAGCTATACCTGGATGGACCTCGATTTCGAAGGCGTGGCGGCGCGCGGCGTCGACCGGCTCGTCGCCAAGGGCCACCGGCGGATTGCGGTGGCTGCCCCCTCCTCCGACATCAATCTCGGCTACATCTTCCTCGACAGCTATCGTCAGGCGCTGCAACGCCACGGCCTTGCCTTCGACCCGGCGCTGGTCATCCGCGTCAAGTCGAGCGAACAGGGCGGCTATCAGGCCGGCCACGAATTGCTGATGATCGAAGACCGGCCAACCGCGATCATCCTGATCCACGAGCTGATGGCGATCGGGCTTTACCGCAGGCTGGCCGAGGCCGGCATCGTGCCCGGCCGCGACCTTGCCGTCGTCGGTTTCCGCGAGGAGCCGCGCACGCATTTCCTGCAGCCGTCGCTGACCTCCTTCCGCATGTCGCTGCGCGATCTCGGCGCCCAGCTCGGCGAAACCCTGCTCGCCACCATGCCGGCCTATGCCGAGCATTATCCGCAGGGCGCCCGCAACAGGATCTGGCCGATGGAGTTGGTTCCGGGCGAAAGCGACGCTTTCACACTGACGGGCTGAAGCCTTCAGATCCGGCTCGGCGCCGCCGCAGCCTCCCGGCTCGACAACTGACGCGTCACGAAGAAGACCAAGAGGGCGCCGGCGGCAAGGCAGGCGGCGAGGAAGAACATCGGTGCGATCGTGCTGCCGCTTTCATCCTTGATCCAGGGCACGACGTTCTGGGCGACGAAGCCGCCGAGATTGCCCACCGAATTGATGGCGGCAAGCCCGGCCGCCGCACCCGCCCCTTTCAGGAACCGCGAGGGCAGGCTCCAGAACACCGGCTGCGGCGCGAAGATGCCGGCGGCGGCGACGCAGAGGGAGGCGAATTGCAGCGTGTGGTTCGGGATCAGCGCCGACAGCAGCAGGCAGGCCGCGCCGATGAACGCCGGAATGACGATATAGGGCGTCTTCGATTGCGCCTTGTCGGCCATGGCGGGAACGGCATAGAGCGAGACGGCGACCAGCAGCCAGGGAATGACGTTGAGAAAACCGTTGACGGTGTTGCTGACGCCGAAGGCCTTGACGATGGTCGGCAGCCAGTAACTCAGCCCATAGGCCGATAGCGGAAAGGCGATATAGCAGAGCGCCATCAAAAGGACGCGCGGGTCGACGAGCGCCTTGAAGCCGTCCGACGCATGTTCGCCCATGCCGGCATTTTCCGAGGCGAGCCGGCGTTCGAGCCAGCTCTTCTCCTCGCTGCTCAGGAAGCTCGCATTTTCCGGCCGGCCGGGAAGATAGAAGAAGGTGACAATGCCGGCGATGACGGCGGGAATACCGGTCGCCAGGAACACCCATTCCCAGCCGGCAAAGCCGTAGAGGCCGTCGAGATCGAGCAGCGCGCCGCCGAGCGGTGCGCCGACGGCATTGGCGATCGCGCTGAAGATCATGAACAGGCCAACCATCCGGCCGCGATAGGCCGACGGGAACCACAGCGTCAGGAGATAGAGGACACCGGGAAAGAAGCCGGCTTCGCAGACGCCGAGCAGGAAGCGCAGGATATAGAACATAGCCGCGTTCTGGGTGAAGGCGAGCCCGATGGTGACGAGGCCCCAGGAGACCAGGATGCGGGCGAACCAGACACGCGCGCCGAGCCTGTCGAGGAAGAGATTGCTCGGCACCTCGAAGAGAAAATAGCCGATGAAGAAGAGCGAAGCGCCGAGGCCATAGGCATATTCGCTCAGGCCGAGAGCATCGACCATTTGCAGCTTGGCGAAGCTGACATTCTGCCGGTCGATATAGGCGATCAGATAGAGGATGCCGAGAAACGGCATCAGCTTCCAGGTGATTTTCGAGATCAGCCGCTTCTCATCAACCATGCGTATTCTCCGGAATGATCATGTGCGTCGGAGGAGCGTAGATAGTGCCGCCCGCCAATATTCAATTGGACGAGGTATTTTCTCCGATCCCGCAACCCAGATTGGTGGCCGCATCCGGGGATCGGTGCGGCCGGTCTTTGACTATTCGGCAGCGGCGACGGCGGCGCGGCGGCCGATCGTCGCCTGGGTCAGCACGAAGGCTGCGAAGGCGCAGAGCGCGATGCCAGCGGCCATCGGAACGGCGGTGCCGTCGAAGAACAGGCTCGAGATCACCATGGCGACGGCGGCGATGACGAAATGCAGCGTGCCCATCAGCGACGAGGCGGTGCCGGCGATTGCGCCGTGATCCTCAAGCGCCAGCACCGCGCTCGTCGGGATGACAAGCCCGAGGAAACCGTAACCGATGAACAGGAAGCTCGCCATGACAGGCAGCGCATTGAAGCCCGCAGCCATCATCACCGCCATGACGACCATGGCCAGCGCAAAGGCGCTGACGGCAATCCGCATGACGCGCACCAGGCCGAAACGCTCTCCGAGCCAGCCCGTCGCCTGCGATACCGCAAAGAAGGAGACGGCATTGATCGAGAAGGCGAAGCTGTATTGCGTCGGCGTCAGCCCATAATGCTCAATCAGCACGAAGGGCGAGTTGGCGAGATAGACGAGGAAGCTCGAAATGCCGAGACCGCCGATGAAGGTCAGCGTCAGGAAGTTGCGGTCGGAAAGCAGCAGCCGGTAGGCGGCCATGGCGCTCCCGAGGCCGCTGCCGCTGCGCTCGGTGGCCGGGCGCGTCTCGTCAAGCTGGGTGGCAAGCAGGACGAGGCCGATCAGGGCGGCTGCTGTCACGGCCCAGAACACGCCGCGCCAGCCGTAGAATTCGATGACGGCGCTGCCGGTCAGCGGCGCCAGGATCGGCGAGATCGAGAAGACCAGCATCAGCAGCGACATCAGGCGCGCGGCCTGAACGCCGGTATGCATGTCGCGGACGATGGCGCGCGGAATGACCATGCCGGCGGCGCCGCCGAAGCCCTGGACGAAACGGAAGGCGATCAGCGTTTCGATATCGGTCGCAAGCGCGCAGCCGACCGAGGCGAGCGCGAAGAGGCCGATGCCGAGATAGAGCGGCAGCTTGCGGCCCCACATATCGGACAGGGGACCATAGAAGAGCTGGGCGAGCGCGAAGGAGATGAAGAAGGCGAGCAGGGTCAGCTGCGTGACATTATTATTGGCCCGCAGGTCCTGGCCGATCGAAGGCAGCGCCGGCAGATACATATCGATGGCAAAGGGGCCGATCGCTGACAAAAGGCCGAGAATGAGCGCAATGCGAAAGAAGGAAGCCGTCATAATGGTGATCTTTCATAAAAGCGGAGCGGAGCGCCGGATCGTCACTCCGCCGCATTGCTCTTAGGGGTTCAATGATGATCGTTCGCGCGAAGACGAAGTTGGGAGCTCATAGCTTCAGCGGCTGAACCAGGAGTGTCAATAAATTTGGACACTGATGTAAAACTAGACGCCATTGTCTAAAAGGTCAAGACGTCTTATCTTCGCTCGCATGAAAGATCGCATGACACCGGCAGGCCGGATGACGGGACATACCCAGCGCGGGCAATGCGCCAAGCGCATGTCCATCCTCGATGCCGCCGCCGACGTCTTCTGCCGCCAGGGTTTCGCCGCCGCCAGCATCGATGAGATCGCCGCCGTCGCCTGTGTCTCCCGCCAGACGATCTACAACCACTATCGCGAGAAGGAAACGCTGTTCGTCGCCGTCGTCGAGGACGTCATGAACCGCGCCAACGCCATGCTCTTCTCCGTGCTGTCGGCCTTCCCTGACAATGCCGACAATCTCGAGGACGACCTGACGGCCTTCGTCGTGCGCCTCAACAAGAACTGCCTCTGCAACCATGACGGAAAATTCCTGCGCAAGCTGGTGCAGACGGAGGGCGAGCGCTATCCGCACCTCTTCGAGAGCTGGCGCCAGCACGGGCCCGGCAAGCTGACCACCGCGCTTTCCGCGCTTCTCGCGCGGCTGGCGCAAAAGGGAGCTCTCGTCATCGACGATTTCGACGTCGCCGCCCGGCAGTTCGTCGCGCTCGCCAATGCCGACCTGCAGATGATGACCCTTTTCGGGGGAACTCCGAGCGACGCGGAACTGGAAAAGGCAGCGCGCAACGCGGTGTGTACCTTTCTCAGGGCCTATGGCGGCCCGAAGGCCGAAAAGGCCGAGGCTCAGCCGCAGCTTGCCGCTTTGTCCGGCTGATCAAGCGCTTCCGATCACGCAAAAACCGTCATCTGCGCCGGCACGACCGCGAACATGCCGACGCGGCGCGCGGCAAGATATTTCACCAGCTGTTCGACAACCGACGGCATGACCGGCTTCTGGACGACGCCGACCGCGCCCTTGACGCCGTCGGCGACGGTCTCGGGATTGCCGGTCATGAAGACGACGGCGATGCCGTGCTCTTCCGCCAGCCGCCTGCCGAGCTCGGGCCCGGTCGGGCCGTCGGCAAGATTGACGTCGACGAAGGCGATATCGGCCGACGGCGCCAGTCGCAGCGCCTGTTCGCGATCATTCGCCAGGCCGGCGACCTGCATGCCCATGCCTTCCACCGTCGCGCCGAGATCGAGTGCGATGAGGAATTCATCTTCGACGATCAATACGCGCTGTTGCATGAGATCATCCCGTTGCCAGCGCCGCACGACATTGGTGGCCATGATACGTCCCCTTGTTACGCCATACTTCGAAAGAAGGATCCGCTCCGGCAGCCTGTGCTGCTCGAAACTCATTGTCGTAACGGGCAACTTGACGATATGTTCCGCCGTGAAACGCGATTTCCCGGATTTAAGATATTGTTAACGTTGATAAAATCTTAACCGAAAGCCGGCAAAGCAAAAACCGGTGCTCGATCGTGTTCAATCCCGGGCCCGCGCTTCTTGATGCGGGCGCAATGATACGATTTGATTATTCCATTGCTTTTGGAGGATCCCGTTGAGAACCAAGCTTATCGTCCTTGCCCTCGTGGCGATCAGCCTTTTCGCCTATACCAAGGTGATGGCCAGGATCGGCTCGGGCTCGCCGCCTCCGGATGCACCGCTGGAGCAACGCGCCGACCTCATCCGTGTTTATAAATCCGAACGCCGCATGGTTCTTCTCAGAGCGGACGCTCCCATCGCGACATATCGGATTTCGCTCGGGAGGGCGGCGGATGCCGGCCCTAAGCAGCGCGAAGGCGACGAAAAAACACCGGAAGGGCGCTATGAAATAGACTGGCGCAATCCGAAATCCATGGCGCATCTGAGCCTGCACATTTCCTATCCGAAGCCGGAAGAGCAGCGCGCAGCTCAAGTGAACGGCTTTCCGCCCGGCGGCAACATCATGATCCACGGGCTGCCCAATGGCTGGGGCCTGCTCGGAGACGTTCACCGCCTGTTGGATTGGACGGATGGCTGTATCGCAGTCACCAACGCGGAGATGCGCGATATCTGGGCCCGCGTGCCCGACCATACGCCGATCGACATCATGCCCTGACGATCAATCAGCCCTTCGCCTTCCCGACGAGGACCGGCTCGCTGCGGTAGTCGGCCGGAAACAGCGACTTCAGGTTCTCGATTTTCGGAGGTCGTTGTAGACGATATAGGGATAGGTCGGGTTGAGCGTCAGGAAATCCTGATGATAGGCCTCGGCCGGATAGAAGCCGGCGGCATCCGATACTTTGGTGACGATCGGTTGCTGGAACACATGCGCCCTGTCGAGCTGATCGATATAGCGTTCGGCGACCTTGCGCTGCTGCGGATTGGAGACGAACAGCGCCGAGCGATACTGCGTGCCCCGGTCAGGTCCCTGGAAATTCAGTTGCGTCGGGTTGTGCGCCACGGAGAAGAAGATCTGAAGCAACCTGCCGTAGCTTATCTTTTTCGGGTCGAACCGCACCTCGACGGCTTCGGCGTGACCTGTCGAGCCGATGCTGACAGTTTCGTACTGCGCCGTTTTCGCCTCGCCGCCGGCATAACCGGAGACGGCGCTCTCGACGCCCTTGACGTGCTGGAAGACGCCCTGGACGCCCCAGAAACAGCCGCCGGCGAAAATGGCGGTCTCGGTGCCCGATGTGGCGGTTTCGTCGATATCAGGCGGCGGGATGACGACCGCCTCCTCGGCGGCGCCCGCTGCACTCACACCGAGTAAGACAACAGCGGCGGCAAGGAGCGCGGCGAAGCGCCTGCGGTGGAAAGACATGGACATGGCGCGACCTCCTGCGAGTTGTCCAAATCCTTGCGCATCCTTGCAAAAGCGGCAAATCACAAGGCGATCACTCACGCCGATGTGACAACCAAAAGAAAGTGGCTGTGCGAAGTTGAAACAGCGCTCAAGTTGAGTTGACAATCGCGTGAGGAGTGAGGAGAGTGCCGCCGGTTAGAGCCAGCATCGCCTGTATCCTTGGGGGGAACCTATGTCCGTGCGCTCGTTCTTTGCTTTCGCCAGCATCGCCTTTTTGTCCGTGATCACCGTTAGCTTTCCAGCCGCCGCCGCGGAGACGAAGCGTGACATTCAGACGATCAAGGACGCCGATTTCTTCGGCTTCGATCTTCGCACCGAGCAGAACGTCTCGCTCGATCAGTGCAAGACCTCCTGCATCGGCGACAAGAGCTGCAAGGCCTTCACCTACAATCCCAAGGTGAAATGGTGCTTCCTCAAATCCGATTTCAAGACGATGAACGCCTTCCCCGGCGCCATCGCCGGCAAGATCGTCGAGACGGCCGCCCAGAAGGAGCCGGATATCGGCGCGGCGCCGCGCCTGACCTTCCTGACCAACGACCTGATCCAGCAGGCCCACGACTTCAGGGACAATCTTGCCCTGACCGACGCCCAGCAGGGCCAGAGCGTCGACAGCCTGACGGCCAGCGCCCGTCTCGACATGACCGCCAACAATCTGACCGACGCGCTGATCGCCTTCCACGGCGCGCTGTCGATCACCCCCGGTGATGCCGATCTCTGGCTCGAAACCGCCCGCGCCGCCGCTTCGCTCGGCAGCGCCCAGACCGGCACGAGCGGCCAGGCCGTGCTCGACGCGCTGAACGGCTACGAGCTGACCCGCACCAAGGCCAAGCGCGCCGAGGCGCTCGCCGTGCTCGCCGACGCCCTGGACCGAAACGCCAATTACCGCCCGGCCCTCCACGCCTACAAGGCTAGCCTGGAGCTGGTTGCCTCCGACGATGTGCAGGCGGCCTATCTGCAGCTGAAGGCGACGCAGGGCTTCCGCATCACCGAACACACGGTCGATGCCGACAGCGCCACACCGCGGGCCTGCGCCACCTTCTCCGAGTCGCTCGTCAAGACCACCGACTACACGCCCTTCGTGACGCTCAACGGCGCCGCTCCCAAGGCGGTGGAAACCAAGGACAAGCAGATCTGCGTCGAGGGACTGACGCACGGCGAGACCTATAAGATCGCCTTCCGCACCGGCCTGCCGTCGTCGGTCGACGAGACCCTTGAAGCGCCCGTCAGCATCGACGTCTACATCAAGGACCGCAGCCAGATGGTGCGGTTTACCGGCGACAGCTTCGTGCTGCCCTCGACGGCGCGCCGCGGCATTCCGATCGTCTCGGTCAACCTGACCTCGGCCAACCTCAAGCTCTACCGCATCGGCGATCGCGCCATCGCACCGCTGTTGGCCAACTCGCAGTTCCTGAGCCAGCTCGACGGCTACAGCGCCCAGAACATCCAGGACCAGAACGGCGAACTGGTCTGGCAGGGCGCGATCGACATCGCCAATGATCTCAACAAGGACATCGTCACCAGCTTCCCGGTCGACGAGGCGCTGCCCGAGCGCAAGCCCGGCATCTACGTGATGACCGCGACGGCGCCGAACGCTCCGTCGCAGGAGTGGGATTCGCAGGCGACACAATGGTTCCTCGTCTCCGATATCGGCATCACGACCTATGCCGGCACCGACGGGCTCAACGTCTTCGCCCGCTCGCTCGCCTCGGCCAAGCCGATGTCAGGCGTCGAGCTGCAGCTGCTCGCCAAGAACAATGAAGTGCTCGGCACCGCGACGACCGACGAAAACGGCCGCGCCACCTTCACCGCCGGCCTGATCCGCGGCACGGCGGCGCTGACGCCCGCCGTCATCGCCGCCAAGAACGGCACGTCGGACTATGTCTTCCTCGACATGACCCGGGCCGGCTTCGATCTCTCCGACCGCGGCGTCACCGGCCGCGCCGCACCCGGCGCGATCGATGTGCTGACCTTCACCGAACGCGGCATCTACCGCGCCGGCGAGACGGTGCATGCCCAGGCGCTTGCCCGCGACACCGACGGCAACGCCATCGAGAACCTGCCGCTCACCTTCATCTTCAGCCGCCCGGACGGCGTCGAAGACCGGCGGATCGTCAGCCAGACCAGCAATCTCGGCGGCTATTCCGTCGATTTCGCCACCCAGGAAAACGCCATGCGCGGCACCTGGACGATGAACATCTATACCGATCCCAAAGGCAGCGCGATCGCCAGCAAAACGTTCCTCGTCGATGATTTCGTGCCCGATCGCACCGACATGGAGATCAAGACCGAAGCCAAGGAAATCGGCCCGGATACGCCGGCGAATATTACGATTTCGGGCAAGTATCTCTACGGCGCCCCGGCCGTCGGCCTGACGCTTGAAGGCGACGTCGTCGTCAAGCCGACGCGTGAGAGCGCCGCCTATAAGGGCTTCCAGTTCGGGCTTGCCGACGAGGAAGCGAGCGAAGATTCCCGCCTGCCGATCGACGGCCTGCCGGAACTCGACGAGAACGGGCAAGCCTCGACCGACCTCACCGTCGGCGATCTGCCGGCAACGACGCAGCTGCTCAACGCCACCGTCTATATCAGGATGCAGGAAGCGGGCGGGCGCGCCATCGAACGCTCGCTTGTCATTCCGGTGAAGAACGAGCGCGCGACGATCGGCATCAAGCCGGAATTTTCCGACGAGCTGCCCGAGAATTCGATCGCCAACTTCACGGTGATCGGCGTCAGCGCCGATGGCAAGAAGCAGGAGAGCAAGGGGCTGCGCTGGAAATTCTACAGCCTCAACCGCCAATACCAATGGTATCGCGAGGGAACCACCTGGAAATATGAGCCGGTCTATACCGCCGAGCAGATTTCCAACGGCAGCGTCGACGCGACGATGGACGGCGGCAAGATCTCCGTGCCGGTGACATGGGGCCGCTATCGCCTCGAGGTGGAAAGTCCGGATGCCGACGGTCCGACCTCCAGCGTCGAATTCGATGCCGGCTGGTTCGTGAGCTCGACCTCGACCGAAACGCCGGACGGCCTGGAAATCGCCCTCGACAAGGACAGCTACAAGATCGGCGAGACGGCCAAGCTGAAAGTCACCTCGCGCTACGGCGGCGAGCTGATGGTGACATCAGGAACCGAAAAGCTGGTCGCCGTGCAGAATGCGACGATCGGCGAGACCGGCGGCGAGATCGAAATCCCCGTCACCGCCGACTGGGGCGCCGGCGCCTATGTGACCGCGACCCTCTTCCGTCCCGGCGACGCCCAGGACAGCCACATGCCGATGCGCTCAATCGGCATCCAATGGCTGAAGGTCGATCCCGAACAGCGCGCCCTGCAGGTCAAACTCGACACACCGGAAAAGATGCTGCCGCGCGGACCGTTGAACATCGGCCTGCAGGTGGCCGGTGCGGGCGCCAATGAGGATGCCTATGTCACAGTTGCCGCCGTCGATGTCGGCATTCTCAACCTGACGCGCTACGAACCGCCGAATCCGGAGGACTGGTATTTCGGCCAGCGCCAGCTGGGCCTCGAAATCCGCGACCTCTATGGCCGCCTGATCGACGGTTCGCTGGGTGCCACCGGCAAGCTCCGGACCGGCGGCGACGGCGGCGCCATTGCGCTGCAGGCAAGCCCGCCGACGCAGAAGCTCGTCTCCTTCTTCTCCGGACCGGTGAAGCTCGACGCCGAAGGCAAGGCCAACGTCTCCTTCGACATTCCGCAATTCAACGGCACGGCGCGCGTCATGGCGGTCGCCTGGTCAAAATCCGGTGTCGGCCACGGCGTCAAGGATGTCATCATCCGTGATCCGGTCGTCGTGACCGCGAGCCTGCCGAAATTCCTCGCCCCCGGCGACAAGGCCGATCTGCGCCTCGACATCGCCAATACCGATGCGCCGGCCGGCGACTTCAAACTGCAGCTGACCGGCAATGAGGCGGTCGGCATCGAGCAGACCTCGGCCGCGCAGACGATCCGCCTCGAGGCCGGCGCAAAGACGGAGCTGACGCTTTCGCTGATCGGCAGGCAGCCGGGCGCCGGCAGCGTCTCGATCAACCTCTCCGACGCTTCCGGCCTTTCGCTCGACCAGATCGTCGACGTGCCGGTACGCCCGGCATCCCTGCCGATCACTCAGCGCAGGGTGCTGGCGCTGAAGCCCGGGGCAAAACTCACCGTCGACAGGAACCTCTTGGCCGACAGCGTGCTGCCCGGGGCCGCAATCAGCGTCAACGTCACCCGTTCGGCCGCCTTCGACATTCCGGCGCTGCTGATGACGCTCGACCGCTATCCCTTCGGCTGCGCCGAGCAGACCACCAGCCGGGCGCTGCCGCTGCTCTACTTCGCCGAAGTGGCGAAGCAGGCCGGCATCGAAAACGACGCCGACGTGCACAAGCGCGTGCAGGACGCGATCTACCGCGTGCTCTCCTATCAGGCCTCGGCCGGCAGCTTCGGCCTCTGGGGGCCGGATTCGGGCGACGTCTGGCTCGATTCCTACGTCACCGATTTCTTGACGCGAGCCCGCGAAATGAAATATGACGTGCCGGAAAGGGCCTTCGTGCAGGCGCTCGAAAACCTGCAGAATACCCTCTCCTACACCACCGACATCAAGGGCCAGGGCGACCAGATCGCCTATGCCGTCTATGTGCTGGCCCGCAACAAGAAGGCCGCGATCAGCGATCTGCGTTATTACGCCGATACGATGATCAACGACTTCCCGACGCCGCTCGCCAAGGCGCATATCGCCGCCGCATTGGCGCTCTACGGCGACGCCCAGCGCTCGAAGAACATCTTCCTCGACGCGCTGCAGATGTCGCAGCAGTCGATGGTGTCGCGCGTGAACCTGTCGCGTACCGATTACGGCACGATCCTGCGCGACGGCGCGGCGATCCTGGCGCTTGCCGCCGAAAGCCGGCCGGTGCCGCCTGTCATCCCGGATCTCGCCAAGGCCGTCGCCAAGGAATGGGGGCGCAGCAAATACAAGAGCACCCAGGAAGAAACCTGGATGCTGCTGGCCGCCCGCGCCATCCAGGGTGGCGATGACGGGTTGAAGGTCGACGTCAACGGCGCGGCGCACACCGGCGCCTATATGGCCCGGATGACCGGCGAGGCGCTCGCCGACCATCCGTTGACGCTGACCAACCAGACGAACGACACGGTCTCGGCCATCGTCACCACCGTTGCCGCTCCGACCGTGCCACTGCCGGCCGGCGGCGACGGCTTCCTCATCGAGCGCAGCTATTACACGCTCGACGGCGAGCAGGCGAATGTCAGCGAGGCCAAGCAGAACGAACGCTATGTCGTCGTCATCCACGTGCGCGAGACCAACGACTGGCCGTCGCGCATCGTCATCACCGATCTCCTGCCGGCCGGTTTCGAGATCGACAATCCGAACCTCGTCGACAGCGCCCAGATGACGAATTTCGACTGGATCGGCGAAATCTCCGCCGCCCATACCGAATTCCGCTACGACCGCTTTGTCGCCGCTTTCAACCGAGCGGCCGGCGACAATCGTGAATTCAACGTCGCCTATGTCGTGCGCGCCGTCACTCCCGGCACCTACGACCATCCGGCCGCAAGCGTCGAGGACATGTATCGGCCCGAGCTTTCGGCCCGCACGGCGACCGGGAAGATGGAGGTCGTGGCGGCGCAACAATGAGGCTGTGGCGCAAGTTTGCCATCGGATCCGCCGCCGGCATCATTCTTGCCGGCGGGGCCCTCCTTGCGCTCGACGCCGCCGACAAGGCCTTTCCGCCGCCGCTCGACAAGGCGGATATGCTTTCCCCGGAAGTGCTGGATGCCGACGGGCAGTTGTTGCGCGCCTTCGCGACGGCCGAAGGCCGCTGGCGGCTGAAGACTGGAGTCGCCGATGTCGATCCGCAATTCCTGCGCATGCTTGTTGCCTATGAGGATCAGCGTTTTTACGATCACGGCGGCGTCGACGTCTGGGCCCTCGGGCGGGCCAGCCTGCAATTCGTCCGCAATGGCCGCATTGTCTCCGGCGCCTCGACGCTGTCGATGCAGGTGGCGCGGCTGATCGAGCCGCGAGCGGAACGTTCGTTTGCGGCAAAACTGCTGCAGCTCGCCCGCGCCGTGCAGATCGAACGGCGGCTGTCGAAGGAAGAGATTCTCGATCTCTATCTCACCCATGCGCCCTATGGCGGCAATCTGGAAGGCGTGCGCGCCGCAAGCCTCGCCTATTTCGGCAAGGAGCCGCGCCGCCTGACGGTCGCCGAAGCCGCCCTGCTCGTCGCCCTGCCGCAATTGCCGGAACGGCGCCGGCCGGACCGCAATCTCCAGGCGGCGCAAGAGGCGCGCAAGCGCGTGCTCGAGCGCGCCGCGGTGGCCGAGGCCGTCGGCGATGGCGAGGCGGAGCGGGCCGAAGCTGTCGCGATCCCCATGCGGCGCATGCAGCTGCCGGCATTGGCCGCCCATGTGGCCGAAGCCGCGCTGCGCAAGCAGCCTGATGTGCTCAAGCATCAGACGACCCTGAAGAAGCCGGTGCAGCAAGGGCTGGAAGCGGTCGCCCGGGCCGCGGCCATGAAGCTCGGGCCGAAGCTTTCGCTCGCCATGGTGATGGCCGATGCCCAGACCGGGGCGATCGTCGGCGAGGTCGGCTCGGCCGATTATTTCGACGCCAGCCGCTCCGGCTGGATCGATATGACGCGCGTCAACCGCTCGCCCGGCTCGACGCTGAAGCCCTTCATCTACGGACTTGCCTTCGAGCAAGGCCTCGTCTCTCAGGAGACGATCATCGAAGACCGGCCGGCCGATTTCTTCGGCTACCGGCCGCGCAATTTCGACATGAGCTACCAGGGCGACGTCACCGTGCGCGAGGCCTTGCAACTCTCCTTGAATGTGCCGGCCGTCAAGCTGCTCGACGCCGTCGGGCCGTCGCGGCTGCTGGTGCGCTTCCGCCGCGCCGAAGTGCGTCCGGCCCTGCCGCCGAACGAGACGCCGGGCCTTGCGATCGGTCTTGGCGGCGTCGGCATCACGCTGAAGGATCTGGTGCAGCTCTATACGGCGCTCGCCAATCGCGGTCAGCCGGCAAGGCTCGGCGACGGCATCACCGGCACACCTGGCAAGCTCGACGGCGAACCGCTGCTCGAGCCGGTGGCGGTCTGGAACGTCGCCGATATTCTCTCCGGCGTCATTCCCCCCGCCGGCGCGCCGCAGCGCGGCATCGCCTACAAGACCGGCACCAGCTACGGCTATCGCGACGCCTGGTCGGTCGGCTATGACGGACGCTATGTGCTCGGCGTCTGGGTCGGGCGGCCCGACAACAGCGCCGTGCCCGGCCTGACCGGCTATGGCACCGCCGCACCGATCCTGTTCGAGGCTTTCGCCAAGTCAGGCATCGCGACGACGCCCTTGCCGCGACCTCCGGCCGGAGCCGTGCGCATCGCCCAATCGGAGCTTCCGATCAGCCAGCGGCGTTTTGCGCTGAATGCCAGCGGCCTGCTCGTCGCCTCCGGACGCGAACCCGCGCCGCAGATTGTCTATCCGCCCGAAGGCGCCCATATCGATCTCGGTGCAAAAGGCGGCGATCTGTCGCCGTTGATGCTGAAGCTGCAGGGCGGCCGCGCGCCCTTCCGCTGGCTTGCCAACGGCAAGCCGCTGCCCGACCTTTCGCGCCGGCGCACCCAGCAATGGCAGCCCGACGGCGGCGGCTATTCGAAGCTGACCGTCATCGACTCCGCCGGACGAGCCGCGAGCGTCGGCGTCTTCATCGACTAAAGCCCTTTGTTTTGATGCATGTCGTTGTCCCGGAACCGCTGCACACTTCCGGACGACATGCATTAGCGCACAAGACACGCGGCGCCATGAGGGAACAAAAACCCGGCCACAACCGTTGAAAAGGGTCTCCCTCCAACGTCAGACGGCCTCATGACATTTCCGACCGCGACCTACCGGATACAGTTCCGCAACGGCATGACCTTCGATCGCGCCTGCGGCCTCATTCCCTATCTCAAGACGCTCGGCATCAGCCACCTTTACGCCTCACCCATCTTCACCGCCGTCAGCGGTTCGACCCATGGCTATGACGTCACCGACGCCAACGACATCGACCCCGCACTTGGCGGCCGGGCAGGCTTCGACCGGCTGACGGAAAGACTTGCTGCCGCCGGCATGGGATTGGTTCTCGACATCGTCCCGAACCATATGGCCGCCTCGCCAGATAACGCTTGGTGGCGCGACGTGCTGACATTCGGCCGGCAAAGCGCCTATGCCGGCCACTTCGACATTGATTGGCGCGAGCCGCTGACCCTGCCGCAGCTCGGCCGGGACTTCGAAGAGGCGCTGGCTGCAGGCGAACTGCGTCTTGTGCTCAACGAGACGCAGGGCAACTTCGCCTTGGCTTACTTCCAGACCTTGTTGCCGCTGAACCCCGCCAGCTACGGTGCGCTCGCCAACCGCCTCGACGATCCGGTCGCCATGCGAATGGCCGAGGCGGCCGTGACGTCGGGCGAGGATTTCGCCCGCGCGATGCGCGATATCCTCTTCGAAGGCGGCGATCGGGCGATCCTCCGGCAAAAACTCGAAGACGTCTCGTCCGATCATGATTTTCTCCGAGGCCTGCATGAGGAACAGCATTGGCGCCTGACCCATTGGAAGGAGGCGGCGCGGCATCTGAGCTACCGCCGTTTTTTCGAGGTGACCGGACTGGTCGGCACCCGCGTCGAAGATCCCCCGGTGTTCGAAGATCTGCATCGGCTGGTGCTCGAGCTGGTGGGCCAGGGCAAAGTGCAGGGGCTGCGCATCGACCACGTCGACGGGCTCGCCGAACCCAAGGCCTATCTCGACAGACTGAGGGCAGCGGTCGGAGCCGATATCTATATCGTCGTGGAAAAGATCCTCGGGGCGGGCGAGGTGCTGCCGGAGAGCTGGCCGGTCGCCGGCACGACAGGATATGAATTCATCGCCGCGCTGAGCGAGCTCTTCATCGACGCTGGCGGACTGCGCATATTGAATGATGCCTATCGCGGCCTCGCCGGCGAGGCGGCTGATCCCGAAGAGAGCCGGCGGCTTGCCAGGCGACAGATGGTGGAGCGCAATTTCGCCGGCGAGTCCGGCAGGCTGGCAACGATCGCGGCAGGCATCTTTCCCGAACTCGACAGAGCGGAGATCGCCGCCGCGCTCGGCGCGCTGTTGGTCGCCTTTCCCGTCTACCGCACCTATGGCGACGGCGGTCCGCTTTCCTGGCAGGATTCGGCCGTCCTTGCCGCGACCGCGTCGCACGTCATGGCAGAACTTGACGACCGGCGCGCGCTCGATCATGTGCTGAAGCTTCTCGAAGGCAGGATCGAGGGCGATGCGGCTCATGAATTCCGGATCCGCTTCCAGCAATTGAGCGGGCCGGTCATGGCGAAAGCGACGGAGGATACGCTGTTCTACCGCTATAACAGACTGTTGGCCGCAAACGAGGTCGGCAGCGAACCGGGCAAACCGCCCGAGGGCCCGGACGGCTTCCATCGCCGCATGGCCGAGCGGGCGCGGCTACAGCCGCATGGGCTTTCGGCAACGGCCACCCACGACACCAAGCGCGGCGAAGATGCGCGCGCGCGGCTTTACGCCTTGAGCGAGGGGGCGGATGTTTTTGCCCAGGCGGTGGCACGTTGGCGTGAGATGAACCGGCCGTGGCTGAAGGATCTCGCGGATGGCGCGGCGCCGGAGCCGAATACCGAATGGATGCTCTATCAGGCGCTTGCCGGCGTCTGGCCGGAGGATTTCGACAGAGGACAGATGGAAGAGCTGCGCGCCCGCTTTACCGACTACGCGGTCAAGGCGGTGCGCGAGGCGAAATTGCGCACCGCCTGGACCGAACAGAATGACGCTTATGAGGAGGCCGTCGCGAGTTATGCCGCGGCGCTGGTGTCGCCGGACAATGACGGCTTTCTCGAAGATTTCGAAAGAGTATTGCAGCCCTTCATTGCGGCCGGCTACGTCAACAGCCTGTCGCAGACACTGCTCAAGCTGACGGCGCCGGGCATTCCCGACATTTACCAGGGCGCGGAAGGTTTCGATTTCAGTCTTGTCGATCCCGACAATCGCCGACCGGTCGACCACGAACAGCTGGCTGCCTGGCTTGCTGAAGCCGGACCGATCGCCAAGCTTCAGGCGGCGGCGTTGAAGCAGCGTATCGTCAGCATTGGCCTGCAGCTGCGCCGGCGGCACGCGGCTCTGTTTTCGAAAGGCGATTATTTGCCGTTGAAGGCGACGGGCAGCCGCCGGGATCATCTGCTCGCCTTTGCCCGGGTGCATAAAGGCGATTTCGCAATCGTCGCCGTGCCCCGAATGATGTTCGGCTGGCTCGATCCCGGCGTGCTTTTTGCCGGCACGGAGTTCTGGGAGGACACGGCGATCGCGGTGCCCTCCCCTCTTCACGGGTTGAAGGCGGATCTGCTGACCGGAAAAACCATCGAGCCCGGCGGCAGCATTTCGGTTGCCGCCTTGCTCGGAAGCCAGCCCCTCGGGCTGATCAGCCCGACCTGAGGATGGCGCCACGCCACCCGGGTCCGTCACATAAAATAGGCCCAGATATACGCTAAGGATGGCGGGTGTCTAAAAACACCTGTTTGTCGCACATTGGAGCAGGAATAGCCGCTTGCCACCTTCGACGCGTCCGATCCTCCGTCGGAATCTGCCGTAGGTTCGACGGCAAGGTTGCCGCGTCCGGACAGAGTCCGCTAACGGTGTGGGTGTGTGAAAAAGAGACGTTCGGACTGGCGTAAGAATCAAACATGCGGAAATCGGCGCAACAAGCTTTTGCAAGGATTATCATTGAACAACGAGTTGGACGTTGGGGAAGCAAGCATGACTGAAGCCCGAACTAAAATTATTCGCCTTTTCGAGAAGCACCGCGCGACGCCGGGCGCACCCTACGACGAAGACCACTTTCTCGACTTTTTGTTGGCCGATCCCAAAAGGAAGGGTGCGCTCTACGACAGCTTTCGAGGGCTTCGTAGGTTCCGCGCTTTTCTGGATGACGTCCAGTACGAGTTGGAGGTGTGCTTTTCGATCGAGGATCGGGAAGCCAATTATCCGCTCAACAAGTTTATAGCCCGGGCGATGGAGCTTCAGCAATCTCGGCGCGGGTCGCTGCGGTCCCTGCAACGTCAAATTAACGCCGGACCAGGATGGGGAGTGCTGATCGTCGCAGATGTCTTGCTACTGACTATTGGCAGCTTCTTAAGCGGCAGTCTGTGGGCGCTTACGACCGTTGTCACCCTTGCAGTGGCTGTAAACATCAGCTTTGCGCTATTCGCTTGGAAGGCCAGGTCTTATCTCCTCAAGCTTCGGGCACGCATTAAAGGTAACTGAAGTCTCGAAAGCTCGAATGTCCGCCACGGCTTTCCGGACATTGGTCGCGCTGCAGTTCGTCGGAAAGCTGCCTGTCGGCAAAAACATGTTTTTTGACAGGGGCCTGCGCTCTCGGATCGCGCCTCCACGACGGCCGGAAGGCTGCGGCCGTTGCGCCAAAAGTTCGGAGTTTCCGATGCCCAAAGCGCTTAGCGTATATCTGTGCCCATTTTATGTGACGCCCCACCCGCTCCGGAAGCGAGCGGCGGCCGTCGAAAAATCAATCTCGCCGAAATTAGCGCTTGACCTTCCAGTTGCTGGAAGGTCGATAAGTCTCTCCAACTGCCCTGCGGGCATAGGAGACAAGCATGAACATAAAACACGACCACCATCACGGCCACGCCCATGGCGATGATGATCATAGCCTTTGCAGCCATGATCGGGCGAAAGTCGCCGACGCCATCATTCGTGATCCCGTCTGCGGCATGACCGTCGATCCGGAGGCCGGCAAGCCATCGCTTACGCATGCTGGCCGCATTCATCATTTCTGCTCCGAGAGCTGCCGGACGAAATTTGCGGCCGCGCCGCAGGATTACCTGACAGCGAAGGACCCTGTCTGCGGCATGGCCGTCGATCGTTCGACGGCAAGACATTTTCTGAAGGTCGAGGGCGAGAAATTCTACTTCTGCTCGGCCGCTTGCCAGACGAAATTCGAAGCCGACCCCACGGCCTATCGCGACGGCAACCGCCCGGCTGCAAAGCCGGCGCCGAAGGGTACGCTCTATACCTGCCCGATGCATCCGGAGGTCGTCAGCGACCGTCCCGGCGACTGCCCGAAATGCGGCATGGCGCTGGAACCGATGGGCATTCCTCCTGCTGACGAGGGCCCGAACCCGGAACTTGTGGATTTCACCAGACGGCTCTGGGTCAGCGCCATCCTTGCCCTGCCGCTGCTGGCGCTCGGCATGGGGCCGATGCTCGGCCTGCCGCTCCGCGAAGCGATCGGCGAACCGCAGGCGACCTACATCGAGCTATTGCTGGCAACGCCGGTGGTGCTGTGGGCGGCCCTGCCCTTCTTCCGCCGCGCCTGGGCGTCCCTCGTCAACCGCAGCCCGAACATGTGGACGCTGATCGGTCTCGGCGTCGGCACCGCCTATCTCTACAGCCTCGTCGCCACGCTTGCGCCCGGGATCTTCCCGATGAGCTTTCGCGGCCACGGCGCCGCCGTGCCGGTCTATTTCGAGGCGGCCGCCGTCATCGTCGCGCTCGTCTTCGTCGGCCAGGTGCTGGAATTGAAGGCGCGCGAACGCACCGGCTCGGCGATCCGCGCCCTACTTGATCTCGCGCCGAAGACGGCGCGCCGCATCAATGCCGACGGCAGCGAAAGCGACGTGCCGGTGGACGACATCCAGGCCGGCGACCGGCTGCGCGTGCGTCCCGGCGAACGCATTCCGGTCGACGGTTCCGTCCTCGAAGGCCAGTCGACCGTCGATGAATCGATGATTACCGGCGAGCCCCTGCCTCTGGAGAAAGCGAAGGGCGATGCTCTGACCGGCGGCACGATCAACAAGAATGGATCGCTCGTCATGGCGGCCGAGAAGGTCGGCGCCGACATGGTGCTGTCGCGCATTATCGACATGGTCGCCGCGGCGCAACGCTCGCGGGCGCCAATCCAGGGCGCGGTCGACCGGGTGTCGGCCGTCTTCGTGCCGGCCGTCGTCGTCGTGGCCATCCTTGCCTTCATCGTCTGGGCCGCGATCGGGCCGGAACCGAGCCTGGCCAATGCTCTGCTGGCCGCCGTCGCCGTTCTGATCATCGCCTGCCCCTGCGCGCTCGGTCTTGCGACGCCGATGTCGATCATGATCGCAACCGGGCGCGGCGCTCAGGAAGGCGTGCTGATCAAGGATGCCGAAGCGCTGGAACGCTTTTCCAAGGTCGACACGCTGATCGTCGACAAAACAGGCACGCTGACCGAAGGCAAACCAGTTCTCACCGACATCGTCGCCTTCGGCGGCATCGAGGAGAACCGGCTGCTATCGCTGGCGGCAAGCCTGGAGCGCGGCTCTGAACATCCGCTGGCCGAAGCGATCGTTTCCGGCGCCGAAGAGCGCGATGCCACCTTCGTCGAGGTCACCGGCTTCGAGGCAAAGACGGGCAAGGGTGTCATGGGCCTTGCCGGCGGCATGACGGTGGCGCTCGGCAATGCGGCGATGCTCGCCGATCTCGGCATCGATCCCGCGGCGCTGTCGGAAAAGGCCGAAGCCCTGCGCGGCGATGGCAAGACGGTGATGTTCGTCACGCTCGACGGCAAGCTTGCCGGCCTCGTTGCCGTCGCCGACCGGATCAAGCCGACGACATCAGCCGCCATCAAGGCGCTGCACGACAGCGGGCTGAAGATCATCATGGCCACCGGCGACAACGAGCGCACGGCGCGGGCGGTCGCAAAAAGCCTCGGCATCGATGAGGTCCGCGCCGACGTGCTGCCGGAAGGCAAGAAGGCGCTGATCGAGGAATTGCGCGCCAAGGGCGCCGTCATCGCCATGGCCGGCGACGGCGTCAACGACGCCCCGGCACTTGCTTCGGCCGATGTCGGCATCGCCATGGGCACCGGCGCCGATGTTGCGATGGAAAGCGCCGGCATTACATTGGTAAAGGGCGACCTCAACGGCATCGTTAGAGCGCGGCGGCTGGCGGAGGCGACGATGCGCAACATCCGTCAGAATCTCGGCTTCGCCTTCGGCTATAATGCCCTCGGCGTTCCGGTCGCCGCCGGCGTGCTCTATCCGGTCTTCGGCCTGCTGCTGTCGCCGATGATCGCGGCAGCGGCGATGAGCCTGTCGTCCGTGTCGGTGATTGCCAACGCGCTGAGGCTGCGCTTGGCAAAATTATAGGAGATGGCAATGAATATCGGCGAAGCATCCGAGCGGTCCGGTCTGCCTTCGAAGACGATCCGCTATTACGAGGATATTGGCCTGATCCGCCCCGAAAGGGGCGGAAACGGCTATCGCGACTACGCTGCGAGCGACGTTCACAAACTGCGTTTCCTGCAGCGCTCGCGCGGTCTCGGCTTTTCGGTCGAGGAATGCCGGCAATTGCTGGCGCTCTATGAAGACAAGGCTCGGGCGAGCGCCGACGTCAAGGATATAGCCGAGAGCAAACTCGGTGAGATCGACCGCAAGATCCGTGAGCTGACGGAACTTCGCCGCACGCTGGAGCACCTCGTGCATGCCTGCCACGGCAATGACCGGCCGGACTGTCCGATTCTCGAAGAGCTTTCAGATGGCCGCTGAGCATTTCAGGAAGGTCGAGATGTGTCCTGGATGACCGCGTGAGAGAACGGCGCCGGCTCCGCGGCATCGTCCTCGTCGCCGTCATCGAGCACGCCCTCGTCGAGGCGGTGCTTGATCGCAAGCGCATAGATCACGTCGAGGATGTTGCGGTCCTTGAGATGCGGATCGGTCAGGGCGAGAAGCGAGGCCCGGACGATCTTCTTGCTGGTGGCCTTCGGGCAACGCATCTTGACGAAATCATACAGCGCCTCACCCGTCAGCCCTTCCATGGCGCCGTCCACGAGAGCTTCGTAGACCCGCTTCTTTTCCTTCATTGTGTATCTTCCCCTCCAAATCAGCGGCGTGATGATCTGTCATGTAATTGTCATAAACAATCGCCGATTTAGGGCGCTCATCGTATCCTGGCCGAATATTCGGCAACGATGTTCCGTCCGGATGACTTTTTTTGTCCCGCCGGGAATAAAATCCGGCGCGCTTGCGTATACTCAATCATGGAACGCAAAGACCGCCCGTTCGACGTCATCGGCCAGCTCGCAGCGCTGAGGCGCTACGCGCGCGCGCTGGTGCGCAATTCGGACGAGGCAGAGGATCTGGTGCATGATGCGCTGGTGCGCGCCTTCGAGAAGCGAAAGAGCTTCCGCAGCGGCGGCAACCTGCGCACCTGGCTGCTGTCCATCCTGCACAATGCCCATATCGATCGCCTTCGCCAGAAGCGGTCGCTGACACGGCGCCACGACGAAGCGGCTGTCGAAGCCGAGCAGTCCTTGCCGGCCGGCCAGGAA
The DNA here is from genome assembly GCF_002531955.1 of Rhizobium sp. M10. Taxonomy (NCBI): domain Bacteria; kingdom Pseudomonadati; phylum Pseudomonadota; class Alphaproteobacteria; order Hyphomicrobiales; family Rhizobiaceae; genus Rhizobium; species Rhizobium sp. M10. The sequence goes on from NZ_NWTA01000008.1 coordinate 233,495, forward strand.
CACGCCGTGCGCCTGCAGCAGGTGCGCGACGCCTTCTTCGACCTGCCGGAGGAACAGCGCGAGGCGCTACATCTCGTGGCGATCGAAGACCTTTCCTATCAGGAAGCCGCCAATGCGCTCGGCATTCCGATCGGCACGCTGATGTCGCGCATCTCCCGCGCCCGCACGCAGCTGCGCGAATTCGAGGAGAAGACACCGCGCATTTCGCATCTGAGATTAATCGGAGGGAACGGCCATGAAAGCAGTTGACCCGATCGTCGACGCCGATCTCGACGCCTATGTGGACGGCGAGCTCGATGTCGCCCGCCGCATCCAGGTGGAGTCCTATCTTTCCGAAAATCCGGCGATTGCCGCCAAGGTGATGGCCGATCTCAGCGTGAAAGGTGAACTGCGCCTGGCGCTTGCCGGCAAAAGCGCCTTCGGCCGTGCCGAGACCCGCGATGCCGCCCGCCGGCTGGAGCGTGGCCTTTCCTATGGCCGCATCTTCCACTCCATGCAGCGCATCGCCGCCGTCGGTATTCTGGTGACCGCCGGCTGGGTGGCGCACAATTCCTTCGGTGCATTCTCGGCGACCGAGGTGGCGGCCTCCGTTCCAGCGCCCGCCTATGTCGAGGATGCCGTCCGCGCCTATCAGACCGCGGTCCTGCGCGAAACCATGCCTTCGCAGCCACCGACCACTTACAGCGCCGACGAAATCCGCGCGGCCACCGCGATCGTGATGCCCGAACTGCCTAGGGATTGGAAGATCGCCGACGTGCAGATCTTCCCATCCGAATTCGGCCCGAGCGTCGAGATGGCGATCGAGCAGTCGGATGGAAAGCGGCTGTCGCTTTTCGCCGTCCGTCCGGGCGCTTTCGAGGTCAAGCCGGTCAGCCATCTCACGCTCGAAAAAGCAGAAGCCGCCTATTGGCAGATCGGCGAGGTCGCTTACGCCCTGATCGCTGACGATAGCGGTCTCAATCTCGATCAGGCGGCCGAACGGCTCGCCCGCTCGCTCTATTAGTTCTAACCGAGGAGATCAGCATGAACCCGATCAATCCCCGCTATGGCGCCGTTGCCGGCTCCCAGGCTATCTTCGACGAGGGTCTGCGCCAGCACATGCTGCGCGTCTACAACTACATGGCTCTCGGCCTTGTCATCACCGGCCTCGTCGCCTTCGTCGTTGGTTCGACGCCGGCGCTTTACGTGCCTATCTTTGGCTCGCCGCTGAAGTGGGTGGTGATGCTGGCGCCGCTCGCCTTCGTCTTCTTCTTCTCGTTCCGAATCCAGACGATGTCGGCGAGCACGGCGCAGATCACCTTCTGGGCCTTCTGTGCCGTGATGGGCCTGTCGCTCGCCTCCATCTTCCTGGTCTTCACCGGAATGAGCATCGCGCGAACCTTCTTCATCACCGCCACGATGTTCGGCGCCACCAGCCTTTACGGCTATGTGACGAAGCGAGACCTGTCGCGCATGGGCTCGTTCCTGATGATGGGCCTCTTCGGCGTCATCATCGCCAGCATCGTCAACATCTTCCTGGGTTCGAGCGCGCTGCAGTTCGCGATCTCGGTGATCGGCATCGTCGTCTTCGTCGGCCTTACCGCCTACGACACGCAGAACATCAAGGAACAGTATTCGGAAAACTACGATCAGGAATCGAACCAGAAGCTCGCCGTCTTCGGAGCGCTCTCGCTCTACCTGAACTTCGTCAACATCTTCACGCTTCTGCTCAACTTCACGGGCGAGCGGGAATAGGACCGCGCTTCCGGGGGCAATGGAAGCGCAAGAGCGCTCGGTCTGCAGTCTGTGACAGGATGGCAGATCGGGTGCTCATCTCAAAACGAAGCGGCCGGGTTCACGCCCGGCCGCTTTCATTTCAGATGATACCCCAGGCACGATAGCGACCGCGGCCGGTGATTTCGCGAATGCCGATCTCATTGACGAGGTTCAGTGCGCCGCGCGGCGTAATCCTGAGATGGCGGGCGATCATCGCCGCCGAGACCATCGGCCGCGACAGGATGAAATCGGCAAGGTCCGGCAGGCTGCTGTTCGAGCGTCGGCCGCGGAAGCGCAGCTCCATCTGCGTGCGTGCCAGCGACAACCGGTCGACTTCCTTGAGACCGGCTGCGGCACCCAGATGCATCGCCTCCAGAAAGGCTTGCAGCCGTGTGGCCCGGTCGCGGGCCCGACGCCGCTCATGGCGCACCAGCTTCAGCCCGCCGTAGAAGGAGAAGAGATGCGAGGCGACCTTGCCGCGGGCGCGCAGATAACTTGCGACCAGAAGACCGCCGAGCCAATGCTGGCGCCGTAGCGGCTCGATCCTGTCCCAGGCTTCGAAAAGAATGACGGCGCCGAGAACCGGCGGCAGGCTGTCGGCCAACGGCAGCACGCTTCGCCACTCCGCAAGCCGCTGTTCCTCGTCCCATTCCTCGTCACCGAGCAACCCGAGCGGGTCGTCGGTGCGCTTGGTCGTCGATACTGCCGCTGTCTCTCCAGCCGGCGCCTTGCCGGTATGGATATCGATGAGCTTCTGCGAGCGGGCAAGAAGCGCATCGATCTCCGCCATCTCGGCAGCGAGCGGCCCGTCTTCATCCTCGTCCTCGTCGTCGGTCTTGACCACGGTCGCCGGGCTTTTGCTTTCCTGGGCCGTGCCCTCCCCTTCCCCCATGGTCGCGGTCAGCGTTGCAAGGCCCGGCCCGCTAAGAGCCCAGGAAGGTTCCCCGGTCCAGATGCGCCGACGCGTCCGCAGCACCGAATGGGCGATCGTCAGTTCGTGGCTCGGCGCGCGGCTATCCATATGCGCGTCGTGCAAAACGAGATCCTCGACATGCACGAGTTCGCCGGCGACCCAGAGCGCACCGGCGGCATCGAAGAAATGACTGCGTTCGGCAAATCCCTCGCCGACCGGCGAGCGCAACACCCGCTCGTCCAGCCGTGCCAATCCGTCCTCTGCGGCGGCAAGGGGTGGAAGCAGGTTTTGCAGCATCGCACCGTCTATATCGTAGCGCATTGTTAAGCTTTACGGTTTTTCACAAATGGAAGCAAAAGACATGTTTTCTTCCGTCACTATGACATGGTTAACGGTGTATTTCAATAAAAGTGGTGGGGGAAGAAAGCGGTTAGGGGTCTCATCGACAGGCCGCATTTCCTTCTAACCCTCGCAGCTGGCGCGAGGCTTTTTGGCCACCCGCTCACCCGGTTCTCCTCGCCAGCGGACCATTTGCCCGCATCAACGCCATCAGCATCGGCCCGAGCGAGAATTCGCCGCGTTCCGCCCGCCGGGTCAGGTCGCGCAGATAGCCGCCGGCCGAGTTGATATGGCCGCCTCGTTCCAGAATGCAGGCGATCACCGTGGCGGCGTTTTCCGGCCCCATGATATCGCAGGCCAGTTGATAGGCGCTCGGGCTGACGCCCAGCGTCGAGCGGACGATGACGGCCGCGGCCATCAGATCCCGCCAGCTGCCGATCCCGCCGCCCGGCCCATAAGCGGCGATCTCGGGGCAGGCCTGCAACACCATGGCAAGCGGGAAGGACTTTGGCGGCTCCCGCCACGCCCGCGGTTCTTCCTCCGGCTTTGCGCCCTGCTTCGTTTCGAAGCCTGGTTCAAGTTCAGATATTAGGTGTGGGTTTGAATTATGTATGTGCCGACCGTTTTGGCTGTCATTGGCGTCTGTTTTTTCTGTTTTCGTTTTCGATTCCAGCGTCTTGATGATCATTTCGCGGAACGCTTCGAGATCCGCCAGCAGGCTTCTCATCTCCGCAGCCGACGGACGGCGCGGCAGGCTGGCCGACAGCAGATTGAAATGCTTCTGCATCTCGATCCATTCGCCCGCAATTTCCTCTTCCAGCGCGATCTCGATCAGCTTGGCGATGTCACGCCGGCAGAGCGTCAGGCGCTCCCTCAGGCGCTTCCATTCGAGCCTATCGGCCATCACCTGAGCCGCCTGCGCTTCGATCTCGCCGGCGCGGGCAAGAAGCGGCGCCAAGCTGAACCCGAAGGCCTCGCCAAACCCGCCCTCACCGTTGCGGCGGGCAAACCGTTTGCCGTTCGGGCTATCGCGCCGGATGATCAGGCCGGCTTCCACCAGCATCGCCAGGTTCCGCCGCAGCGTCGTGCCGGCCATGCCATGCGTGCGCAGCGAGAGCTGCTCATTCGAAGGAAAAACCACGAAGCCGTTGGCCTCGGCAATCTCGTTCTTCGGATAGAAGGTCAACAACGCGTTGAGAACGGCAAGCGCACGATCGGATACGCCGATCATGTCCTTTGCCTCGCAGAGCGAGCGAAAGATCTTCCACTTGTCGACCGATGCGTCCGGATCGACCTTGCTGGCGCTTTCCTGGCTTGCCAGCATGCCAAGCGTCATCGATCGCCGCCCAAAGGGCGTCGATACATATTGAGGCTCCATGTCCCTCACCTTTTTTTCAAGGCAAAAGAAATCTTACCACCCAAAAGGATGCCGAAGATGCTTGACAGTGATTCGAGGAAGTGCGATTCTCAGATTGTCCAGATATGAGAAAGGCTTCCGCGACGGCAACGTTCGGAGGCTTTTTTCTTTTGCGGCCTACTCTCCTGCTTGCAACTTGCCGGCCCGATAGGCTTCGTAAAGCTCATCGAGACGGCGTGAAATGTAAGCGCCGAAATCCGGCGCATCGCCTGTTTTCAACGCTATCGTGAAAGAATTGCCGGCGCTTCTGATTCGCCCGGCAATCTTGCCGCCGCTCTTCGGCTTCCAGTCATATTCCGTGGGCTCCGGCTTCGCCTCTTTCCTGGCGAGCTCGGCAACCAAAAGCTCGAAACGGCGGTCGCTCTCTTCCGCCATAAACTGTTCCGAGGCGATAAGCTTCGCAAGCCGCGCCGCCGTCATCCCGTTCCAGTCCTGGGCCAGCGCCATCCATTTACGCCGTCCAATGCCGGGGGCAGCTCCCACGGAGCGGACGATCTCGGCCGGGATGGCTTTTGCGACCGACAGCAGCTTCGACAGCTCCGTCTTGTCGGTCGACAGCGCCTTCATGATGACAGGACGCTCAAACCCCTTGAGCTCGAGATTGAAGGCGAAGACGGCGCGTTCGATATAGGAAAGGTTCCGGCGCGCCGAGTTCTCGATACCCTGCGCGATGACGACATCGGTATCGTCGAGCTGACGGACGATCGCCTGCACTTTGCGTCCGAGCAACCTGACGGCCTGCAGGCGTCGATGGCCGTAGGCGATCTGGTAGCGGGCCTCGTCATCAGGATGGCGACGAACCAGAACCGGCACTTCCTGGCCATTCTCGGCAATCGACTGCACCAGCTCGTCTTCCATATCGAGCGGCTGGTCGGCAAGCCGGTCGCGCACGAAGGAGGAATCGATCAGATCGGGATCGAGTTCGACGATGCGTTCGCCGGAGAGCAAGGCCTCCTGCATCGCCCTGCTCTCTTCCTCCATGCGCCCGAGGGTCAGCGCCATCGTCCGGACCGGCCCGGCCGATCCGCGTGAAGAAGACTCCTCGTAGTTGGCCGCGGCCAACTCCTGCGCCGTATCGTCGAAAAGACCTTTGAGGCGATCGCGTCTGCTCATGTCCTGCCCCAGGCTTTGTGAATGCCGACAAGAACCTCGCTGTTGGCGGCATTGACCGATTCCAACGCCCGATCGTAAGTCGAGCGGCGCACCTGCCCCTTCTCGATTTCGAAGAGCGTCTGCTTGGTCAGGCCGGCATCGGCAATCGCCGTCGATTTGAGAATGGTTGCCGTCAACACGTCATCGCCGAACAGGCTGCGCAACAGCGCAACGATCTGCGACTGCGGTGCATCGAAAGGTTCGTGGCGGGTGACGACATATTTGATGAAGTCGTGCTGCAGGTCGCCGCCGGCCTTGCGAACGACGGAGAGCAGATCCGAGGTCATCAGCAGGAACTGCGACATGGACGCGACGTCGACCATCTGCGGATGGATGGTGATGAGCAGCGATGTGGCGGCGCAGACGGCTCCGAGGGTGAGATAGCCGAGCTGCGGCGGGCAATCGATCACCACCACGTCGTAATCCGCCTCGACCTCGGCAATCGCCACGCCGACCCGGCGGAAGAACAGCTCGGCCGGCTTCTGGCGATCATTGAGCGCCCGCGGGGTCTCGTGCTCGAACTCCATCAGCTCGAGATTGCCCGGCACCAGATCGAGCCCGTCGAAATAGGTCTTGCGGACAATCTCTTTCAGTGGCTTGCGTCCGGCATCGTAGCGAATTGCGCCATAGAGCGTATCGCCGTCGGAGAGATCGAATTCGGGCTGCACGCCGAGCATGGAGGAGAGCGAGGCCTGCGGATCGAGATCGATGGCAAGCACCCGGTAACCGGCCAGCGCCAGATACTGCGCCAGATAGAGTGTCGTCGTCGTCTTGGCCGAACCGCCCTTGAAATTGGTCACGGCGACCGTCTGCAGCTTCTCGCCGGGACGCCGCCAGGGAAGATAGCTGAGCGCATCCTTCGGCTTCAGCTTCGCCATATAATGGCGCAATTCATTGATTTGGCCGAGCGTATAGGAGCGCCTGCCATTCGGGGAAAGTTCCGGCTGCGGCCCCTTGCCATCCAGCGAAAGCTGGCGAAGATAGCCGTCGGAAACGCCGATCATCTGAGCGGCCTCGCCGGAGGAGAATGTACGCAGCGTCTTCTGCGAAAGCGGCGGAAACAGCTTGTCACGCAGCAGCTTCAACTGCCGCGACAGCTGGTTCGCATGCCGCTCGATCCGCACATCTGTCGTCGATACGCTAATGTTGTCCAAAACACCCAATCCTTTTCGATGCGCTTTTCTGTCAACATAGCGTCAAAAAGCGTATCGAAAGTGACACGATTCGGGATTTCCGGCAACAATAGGGGCCAGGGCCTCATCGGCGGCCCGGTTGGCCGCGGCCAACTCCCTGCCCTGCCCTTGCGGCGACCCGGCTTTTTCGGCAAGACCGCCAGGAATCATGGGAGTATCGGCGTGAAGCACATCCATATCATCGGCATCGGCACGGGCAACCCGGAGCACGTCACCATACAGGCAATCAATGCGATGAACGCCGCCGACGTGATCTTCCTGCCGCTCAAGGGCGCGGCCAAGGAAGAGCTTGCCGAGGTCCGCCGCGAGATCTGCGAGCGATATATCACACGGCCGGGGATCCGGATTTCAGAATTCGCAGTGCCGCAGAGACAGACGGCGGACAGAAGCTACGCGCAAAGCGTCGACGCCTGGCATGGCGAGATCGCCCATATCTATGGAGAGCTGATCGCCGGCCTGCCCGAGGATGGCCGCGGCGCCTTTCTGGTCTGGGGCGATCCCAGTCTCTACGACAGCACGATCCGCATTATCGAACGGGTGCGGCAGCAAGCCGACCTGGATTTCGATTACAGTGTCGTTCCCGGCGTCACCAGCATCCAGGCCCTGGCGGCCAGCCACAAAATCCCGATCAATCTCGTCGGCAAGCCGATCGAAATTACCACGGGGCGCCGGCTGGCGCGGGAGGGGCTCCAGGCGCCCACGACGGTCGTCATGCTCGACGGCGAACAGGCTTTTGCGAAGATCGACGACCCAGATGCCGAGATCTTCTGGGGCGCCTATCTCGGTACCGAGGACGAGATCGTCCGATCAGGGCGGCTCGGCGATGTCGCGACCGATATCCTCACCCTCAGGAGCGAGGCCCGGCAACGGCATGGCTGGATCATGGACATCTATCTCCTGCGCAAGGGACGGGATTTCGAGGAATAGCCGGCCGACCGTTTCCATCATGTTTTGCCGCGTCTGCCGCGATCATGTAAGACACGGACAGAGGATTAAGAATGGGCAGTGAGACCGCCAAGGCGATCGACAGAAGAGACGCGACGGACGGCCGTGATCGCGCGGCGGCGAAGAAGCGCGCGCGCGGCGCCTGCCCCGCCCTTGCCGCGCCGATGCCGACCGGTGATGGCCTGCTCGTGCGGCTGCGGCCGGCCGGCGGCGCGTTGACGCTCTCGCAATTCTCCGCCCTTGCTCGCTCAGCTGCGGCGCATGGAAACGGCATTCTCGAGATCACCGCACGCGGCAATCTGCAGATCCGCGGGCTGCGGGCCGAGACGGTCGGACAGCTCGCTTCCGATATCGATGCCGCCGGGATCACCATGCCGGACGGGCCGGCGATCGAGATCTCGCCGCTGCATGGCATCGACCCGGAAGAGGTGAGCGATCCGGCCGCAATGGAACTGGCCCTGCGCAGCAAGCTTCAGGAACTGCTCGCCTCGCCGCGGCTTGCGCCGAAACTGTCGATCGTCATCGACGGCGGTGGAACCTTTGGCTTGTCGGCGCTTTCCGCCGATATTCGTGTCGTCGCACTATCCCAAGCGCATTGGCTTGTCGCCATCAACGGCGATGGCGCGACCGCAACCCCGGTCGCGGCCGGTCCTGCGGAGGCGGCCGTCTCGGCCCTAGGCGAAATCCTGGTTCTGCTGGCAATGCTCGGGCAGGGCAGTCGGGCACGGGATATCGATCCGGTGCTTCTGCAAACACATTTTCCCGCCATGGCCGCCATCCGATCCATTCAGTCGTGCTCGGCAAGGATGCCGCTACCGGGCCTGCATAGGCTGGCGGACGGCAAAGCCGTGCTCGGCGTGCGGCCGGAATTCGGCCAGACGAGAGCGTCCGACCTGACCGCCCTGCTCGATCTCGCCAAAGCCTCCGGCGCAACGGCCATCCGGCTGGCGCCGGGTCGCGGTTTCTTCTTCCTCGGCCTGCCGGCAGAGAGAGTGCCGGCGATCAGAGCCGCGGCCGCCCAATATGGCTTCAGCGCGCAACCTGGCGAGAAAGCGGAGCATATTGCCGCCTGCGCCGGCGCCGGCGCCTGTGGCTCCGCCTTCTACGAGACACGAACGCTGGCCCGCCGCATCCTGGCCGCCGCACCCGACCTGTTCGACGGCTCGCTGACGCTGCATCTCTCCGGCTGCGCCAAAGGCTGCGCGCATGTGCGCCCGGCGCTGACCCTGACCGGCACGGCTGAAGGTTACGATCTCATCCTCAACGGGTTGGCAATGGATCGGCCGGATGAACGGATCGCTGGCGGACGGATCGATTTCGCTATAGAGAGGCTCGCCCGCTCCATCGAAGATAACAGAGGCGCTGGCGAATCGACCGCCGCCTGCCTTACACGGCTTGGCGCAACCGGCGTTTCGAAGGCGCTGCGACAGGAATAGGAATGCCAGACTACGATTATATCCGCAGCGGCGACGCGATCTATGAGCGTTCCTTTGCGATCATCCGCGCCGAGGCCGATCTTTCGCGCTTCACCGAAGAGCAGGCCGAGATCGCCGTGCGCATGATCCATGCCTGCGGGCTGGTCGAAGCGGCGGAGCATTTTGTGTTTTCCGCCGATGTCGTCAGCGCGGCGCGCGAGGCGCTGAAAGGTGGGGCACCGATCTTCTGCGACGCGGAAATGGTCGCTCAGGGCGTTACCAGGGCACGGCTGCCGGCGATGAACGAGGTGATCTGCACGCTGCGCGATCCCGCCACGCCGGAGCTTGCGGTTAAGACCGGCAATACGCGCTCAGCCGCCGCCATGCATCTGTGGCTCGACCGGCTCGGCGGAAGCATTGTCGCGATCGGCAATGCGCCGACGGCGCTGTTCCACCTGCTCGAACTCTTGCGCGACGGCGCCCCGAAACCCGCTGCCATCCTCGGCATGCCCGTTGGTTTCGTCGGCGCGGCGGAATCGAAAGATGCGCTGGCGGAAAATTCCTATGGCGTCCCCTTTGCCATCGTGCGCGGCCGGCTCGGCGGCAGCGCCATGACGGCGGCCGCCATCAATGCGCTGGCGAGGCCGGGCCTATGACAAAACAAGGCCGCCTGATCGGCGTCGGCACGGGTCCCGGCGACCCGGAGCTCCTGACCCTTAAAGCCGTCCGCGCTATCGAAGATGCCGACGTCATTGCTTACTTCGCCAAAGAGGGCAGGGGCGGCAACGGCAAGGCGATCGTCGAGCCGCTGCTGAAATCCGGCGTGACGCTGCTGCCGCTCTATTATCCCGTCACCACCGAAATCGACAAGAACGACGAGCGTTACCGGAGCCTGATCACCCAGTTCTATGACCGGTCCGCCGAGGCAATCGCCGGCCATCTCGATGCCGGGCGGACCGTCGCCGTGCTCAGCGAGGGCGATCCGCTGTTCTACGGCTCCTACATGCACCTGCATGTCAGACTTTCCCAGCGTTACCAGACGGAAGTGATCCCCGGCATCAGCGCCATGTCGGGCTGCTGGTCCTTGGCCGGCATGCCGATCGTCCAGGGGGATGACGTGCTATCCGTACTGCCCGGTACGATGGCCGAGGCCGAGCTGACGCGTCGCCTGGCCGATACGCAAGCCGCCGTCATCATGAAGGTCGGTCGCAATCTGCCGAAAATCCGCCGGGCGCTGGAAACTGCCGGACGACTCGGCGAAGCCGTCTATGTCGAACGCGGCACCATGGCGAATGCGGCCATGGCAAAGCTTGCTGACAGGGCTGACGGCGATGCGCCGTATTTTTCGCTCGTCCTGGTGCCGGGCTGGGAGGGCCGCCGATGAGCGGCGCGCTTTTCGTAATCGGCACCGGTCCCGGCAATCCCGAACAGATGACGCCGGAGGCATTGGCTGCCGTCGACGCAGCGACGGATTTCTTCGGTTATGGACCCTATCTCGACAGGCTGCAGCTCCGCCACGATCAGCTGCGCCATGCCTCGGACAATCGCGAAGAGCTCGACAGGGCAGGGGCGGCACTTTCGATGGCAGCCGACGGCGCCAAGGTCTGTGTCGTCTCCGGCGGCGACCCCGGTGTCTTCGCCATGGCTGCCGCCGTCTGCGAGGCGATCGAGAACGGACCGGCCGCCTGGCGCGCGGTTGATCTCACCATCCTGCCCGGCATCACGGCGATGCTGGCGGTGGCGGCAAGAGCCGGTGCGCCGCTTGGCCACGATTTCTGCGCCATCTCGCTGTCTGACAATCTAAAGCCTTGGAATATAATAGAAAACCGTCTCGAATTGGCGGCCAGGGCCGGCTTCGTCGTCGCCCTTTATAATCCGATCAGCCGGGCGCGGCCCTGGCAGCTCGGCGAGGCCTTCAAGCTGTTGCGCGACCATCTGCCGGCAATGACACCGGTCATATTCGGCCGCGCGGCCGGACGGCCGGACGAACGTATCGCCGTACAGCCGCTGTCGCAGGCGGATGCCTCGATGGCCGATATGGCGACCTGCATCATCATCGGTTCGGCCGAAACGCGGATCGTCACGCGGCCCGGCAGGCCGGACCTCGTCTACACCCCGCGTTACATGGCAGAGGGGAAGAGGTGATCGATCGCCGCCAGCGCCGCCTCGACCGTTTCGACCGTCTTGACCGTGGACGCCTCAGCACGCGTGACCATCATCACCTCGATGCCGAGCAGGCGGGCTGCCTCGATCTTCGCATAGGTGGCGACGCCGCCGCTGTTCTTGGCAATGATGACATCGATATGGTGCTGCCTCAACAGAGCCAATTCGCCTTCCAGCGTGAACGGACCACGATCGAGGATATAATCGACATTCGCAAGCGCAAGCGGCGGCTCGACGGGGTCGACACTGCGAACGAGATAGTGATGCTGTGCTGCCGCTTCGGCATAATGCGCACCCTGCCGGCCCGTTGCCAGGAAAACATGGCGGGGGGAGGGGCCAAGCGCCTCAATGGCCGCCGGAATGCTCCGCACGTCCCGCCAATGATCACTCGGCAGGCGCTGCCATTCGGGACGACGCAGAGCGATCGCGCTTATGCCGGTGGCCTCGGCAGCATGGGCGGCATTGGCGGAGATGCGCTCGGCGAAGGGATGCGTGGCGTCGATCAGCAGATCATATCCGCCCCCGTTCAGGAAATCGGCGAGCGCCGCGGCGCCGCCGAAACCACCGATTCGAACCGGAACCGGCTGCGCAGCCGGTTTTTCGGTGCGACCGGCCAGCGACAGAAGAACGTCGCAATCGTCGCGCGCCGCGAGCGCTTCGGCCAGCAGGCGCGCCTCGCTGGTGCCGCCGAGGATCAGAATGCGAGGTCGTCCCATGTCTGATCTCTCTCCTCCCGGCAATCAGCCCTGGCTGACTATTATCGGCATCGGTGAAGATGGTCCAGAAGGGCTGGGCGAGGAGGCGAAAAGGCTGATCGCCAGCGCACCGGCCGTCTTTGGCGGCGCACGGCATCATGCGCTGGCGGCGCCGCTGATATCAGGTGAGAGATTTTCCTGGCAGAGCCCGTTCGCGCGCTCGATCGAGGCCATCCTTGCAAGGCGCGGCACGCCGGTCGTCGTGCTCGCCTCCGGCGATCCGTTTCTCCATGGCGTCGGCGCAACGCTCTCCCGCCATGTGGCGGTGGAAGAGATGCGTACCATCCCGGCGCCTTCGGCCTTCAGCCTTGCCGCCTCGCGCCTTGGCTGGCCGCTGCAGGACGTCGCGACGATTTCGCTGCATGGCAGGCCGATCGACCTGATCCGGCCGCATCTGCACCCTGGACGGCGCATCATCGCGCTGACCTCGGACGAGAACGGGCCTCGCGCGCTGGCAAACCTGCTTGCCGCCGATGGTTTCGGTCAGTCACAGCTTACGGTTCTCGAGGCTCTGGGCGGCGCGCGGGAACGGCGCAGAAGCGCGATCGCCGCGGATTTCGATCTGGCGGACATCGATCCCCTCAATGTCTGCGCCCTCCATATCGCGGCAGGGGAGGGGGCGCGCATTCTGCCTTTCGTCGCCGGGCTCGAGGACGAACTGTTCGAGCATGACGGACAGATCACCAAACGCGAAACCCGGGCAATGACGCTGTCGGCGCTCGCGCCGCGGCACGGTCAACTGCTCTGGGATATCGGCGCGGGTTCGGGATCGATCGGCATCGAATGGATGCTTGCCGACCCGTCGCTGAAGACGATTGCCATCGAGCAATCGCCGGAGCGGGCGGCGCGGATCGCCCGCAACGCATCCGCCTTCGGCGTGCCGCATCTTGCCGTCGTCGAAGGCGCAGCACCCGGCGCGCTGGCGGGCCTGCCGGAGCCGGACGCGATCTTCCTCGGCGGCGGCGGCAGCGAGCCCGGCGTCATCGATGCTGCCGTTGCGGCGCTGAAGCGGGGAGGGCGGCTCGTCGCCAACGCCGTGACGCTGGAGATGGAAGCCGTGCTGCTCTCAGAACATGCAAAGCGCGGCGGCTCGCTGACGCGCATCGAAATAGCGCGCGCGGGGCCTGTCGGCGGCATGAGCGGCTGGCGGCCCGCCATGCCGGTGACGCAGTGGCGCTGGACGAAAGGATGACGGAATGACGGTGCATTTCATCGGCGCGGGGCCAGGGGCTGCGGATCTGATCACGGTGCGTGGCCGCGATCTCATCGCCCAGTGCCCGGTCTGTCTCTATGCCGGTTCGATCGTCTCTCCCGAACTGCTGCAATATTGCCCGCCGGGCGCGCGTATCGTCGATACCGCGCCGATGTCGCTCGACGAGATCGAGGCGGAATATCTCGCCGCCGCGGCTGCCGGGCAGGATGTCGCAAGGCTGCATTCCGGCGATCTCTCGGTCTGGAGTGCGGTGGCTGAGCAGGTGCGCCGGCTGCAAAAACACGGCATCGCCTATACGATGACGCCGGGTGTTCCGGCCTTTGCCGCCGCTGCCTCCGTGCTCGGCCGCGAACTGACGATCCCGGCCGTGGCCCAGAGCCTGGTGCTCACCCGCGTTTCCGGCCGCGCTTCGCCGATGCCGAATGACGAGACGCTGGCGAAATTCGGCACCACCGGCGCCACGCTGGCGATCCATCTGGCAATCCATGCGCTGAAGCAGGTGGTGGCGGAATTGACGCCGCTCTACGGCGCCGACTGCCCGGTCGCGATCGTCGTCAAGGCCTCCTGGCCGGACGAGCGCGTGCTGCGCGGCACACTCCGCGATATCGAGGCAAAGGTTGCGGCCGAGCCGATCGAACGCACGGCGATCATCTTCGTCGGCCCATCGCTTGCGGCAGAGGATTTTCGCGAGAGCTCGCTTTACGACCCCGCCTATCAGCGCCGGTTCAGGGGCCGCGAATAGATTAATGCGGTCGGCCGCTCGCCAGCGGCCGACCGCATCGACAATCGTGGCGACGCTTCATGACAGCGCCGCAGGTCTTTGCAGTCTCAAACTCGTGCGGTGAGATGATCCATGCTGGTGCGTAGCGCTGCAGCCGGGTCCTTGACGGCATGCACTTCGGCTGCGAAGGGCTCGAAGGAGAACGGACCCTTGTAGCCCGCCTGCAGCAGCGCCTTGATCTGCCCGGCATTGTCGAGCCGGTCGTCGCCGTCGACGAGCACGCGATGGGAATCGCGCATATCGGCAACCGACACAGAGGGGTCGCTGACGCCGGAAATGTGGACGAGACCGGCAAGCTCCGGGAAGGTCGCCGCTTCGCCGGCAAGGTGATGGTGGAAGGTGTCGTGGACGAGCTTGAAGGTCGATTGCGCGCCGAGTTCCTTGATCGCCTCGGCCGCCTCGGTCTTCGAACGCAGCGAGCAGATCTCGAAACCGAGCGGCTCGACGAGGCCGATGATCCCAGCTTTCTCGAGCATCGGCTTCAACGCCGTCAGGGACTGGCGCAGATTGGCCTGCCGTTCGCCATCGGCGCAGCCGGTGCCATCGTTCTTCGGAACGAGGACGAGCGCCTTGGCGCCGCAGGCGCTGGCATAGTCGATCAGTTCCTGCGCTTCGCCAGCCCGGGTTGCATTCCATTCGTTGAAGCGCTGCAGCGCATTGATCGAGATGATCGTCAGCCCGTGGCTCTCGGCGGCTTGCTTGATCGCTTCGGGTTTGGTCCCGTCGAGAATGGCGTTGCCGGAAAGGTCGTTGCGGATCTCGACCGCGTCGATGCCGAGCGACTTTGCCAGCGCGAAGAAATCATCGATGGCAAGCGACGGCGCGGCCATATGGTTGAGCGCAAAGCGGATCGAAGTCATGGCTGGTATTTCCTCCTCGTCTCCGCGTCGTGGCGGAGCAGTCCTCGTGAATAGTCCGGGAATCTCTATCGGAATTTGCCTGGCAATCCATCCGTCATCGCTCACGCGTCGCTCTCATCGCTGAAAGAATTTCCGTCGGAATGATGGAATTCCATCATTTCTCAGATGTTCTCCGAAATATGAATGTCGAAAGGCAGGAAGATCTGCCCGGGAACAGCGGTTTCGCCGTTTTCGATCGCGCTCCTCATCAGAGCCATTAGCTCCTTGCAGAGTGCCGGCAACGGAGTGCCGATCGCCATGGCAACGATTTCGTCGGCAAGACCCGCCTTGCTATCGGGTGTCAGCTCGTTGACCACGAGGACGATTCTGCCGCCGACGTCCTCTTCGCGGATCGCCGAGATCGCACCTTCCATGCCGCCGCCGCAAACGTAAAAGCCGACGAGATCGGGATGTTTCTCTAACAGTGTCAGCGTTGCCTCGTGGGTGATCTCCGGGGTATCCAAGTTGATCAACGTATCGATGACGTCGAATTCCGGCGCGTTTTCACGAAAATAGGAACGAAAACCGATCTCGCGCAGCTCATGCCCGTGAAAACGGTGGCTGCCGACGAAACAGGCGACTTTGCCCGGCACACGGGCAGTCTTGGCAATCACCCAGGCGGCGGTACGGCCGACCTTGCGGTTGTTGACGCCAATATAGGCATTGCGTACCCCTGAGGCGAAGTCGGAAAGCAGCGAAAAGACGGGAATGTCTCTTTCCCTCAGGTCCTCGATTGCCGCCGTCACCGCAGGATAGTCTGGAGCGACGAGAGCGATGGCCTGATTGCGGGCGCCGAGGGCCTTGAGCTTCTCGACGATCGCCGCCGGTGTCGAAGCGGAGGGATAGTCGATCTGGATCTGGAGACGGGCGGTGGTCACGGCACGCGCCGCCACTTCGATCTCGCGAGCGAAAGCCTGATAGAAGGGTTGCATCGGCTTCTGTAGCAGGAAGGCCAGCCTGTATTGCGGCAGATCCTCGAAGACGCGTTGCCGGATGAGACCGACGGCATGGTAGCCGATCGACTGGGCTGCATCATAAACCCGCCGCGCCGTTTCCTCGCGCACGCGGTGGCGACCGTTGAGAACCCGGTCGACGGTGGCAACACTGACGCCCGAGGCGCGGGCGAGATCGGAGATGGTGGGACGGCGCATCGGGGTTCCTGATAGATTCGATCATGGATGCAAGCCATTTCTGATGGCTTTTGATAGATTATATCAAGCCTGCATTGAGCGCCTAACAAAGTCAACCTATCCTCCCAGGCAGGGCAACGGGAGGCAGATGATGGCGACCCAGACAAAGAAACGTGACTACGATCTGCTTGGCGAAAGCGGCCGCACCGCCGTCGAGATGGGGCTGGCGGCAGCACAATGGTACCACACCGATATTCCGCGCAAGGAGATGAAGGCGCTGATGCAGCGCTCCGATGCGCCGGCGATCCGTGACACGGTCATCTGGCTCGGCAGCATGGCGGTTCTTGCCGGGCTCGGCATCTATTTCTGGGGTTCGTGGATCGCCGTGCCCTTCTTCCTCGCCTATGGCGTGCTTTACGGCTCGGCCTCCGACAGCCGCTGGCACGAATGCGGTCACGGCACCGCTTTCAAGACGCGCTGGATGAACGACGCCGTCTACCAGATCGCCTGCTTCATGATCATGCGCAATCCGGTGACCTGGCGCTGGAGCCATGCGCGCCACCACACCGATACCGTCATCGTCGGCCGCGATCCGGAAATCGCTGTGATGCGGCCGCCGGACCTCCTCCGGCTGGTTCTCAATTTCTTCGGCATCCTTGACGTCTGGCACGCTGTCATCGACATGCTGCGCAACGCCTTCGGTGTCGTCAGCGCCGCGGAAAAGACCTTCATTCCCGAGATGGAGCAGCCCAAAGCGATCCGCATCGCCCGCATCTGGCTGGCGATCTATCTCGCCACGATCGCCGTCGCAATCGCCACCGGCTCGATCCTGCCGCTGATGCTGATCGGCCTGCCGCGTCTCTACGGCGCCTGGCACCATGTGCTGACCGGGCTGCTGCAGCATGGCGGGCTTGCCGACAACGTCATCGATCACCGGCTGAACAGCCGCACCGTCTATATGAATCCCATCAGCCGTTTCATCTACTGGAACATGAATTACCACGTCGAACATCACATGTTCCCGATGGTGCCCTACCACGCGCTGCCGAAGCTGCACGCGATGATCAAGCACGACCTGCCGGCGCCGAACCCGTCGATCCTCTCCGGCTATCGCGAGATGATCCCGGCCTTCCTGCGCCAGCTGCGCAACGAGGATTATTTCCTGAGGCGGGAACTGCCGGCCACCGCGCGGCCCTATCGCGAGGAATTCCACAACGAACTGGCGCCGGCGGCGCAATAATCGAAAATCGAGGAGGACAAAGATGAGCGGAAACTGGATCGAAGTCTGCGGCAAGGACGAGATCGACGAAGAAGATGTCATCCGCTTCGATCATGGCGGGCGCACCTTCGCGGTCTACCGCAGCCCCGACGACGAGTTCTTCGCGACCGACGGGCTCTGCACGCATGAACATATCCATCTCGCCGACGGCTTGGTGATGGATGAGATCATCGAATGTCCGAAACATAACGGCCGCTTCAACTACAAGACCGGCGAAGCCAAGGGCGCCCCGGTCTGCGTCAATCTCAAGACCTATCCGGTCAAGGTCGAAGGCGACACCGTCTTCATCGCTGTATAAGGAGGCGGGCGTGGCTCATTTCGTCATCCTGGGTGCGGGCGAATGCGGTGCCCGCGCCGCCTTCGCCTTGCGGGAAAATGGTTTTGACGGCGAAATAACGCTTGTCGGAGCCGAACCCCTGCACCCCTATGAGCGGCCGCCGCTTTCGAAGGCGGGGGCCGATGCGAGCGATCCGAAATTCATCGTTGCCGCGGAAAAATACGCCGAAAACCACATCCGGCTCCTGACCGGCCTGGAAGCTACGGACTTCGATCCCGCCTCCAGGACCGTCACGCTTTCGAATGGCACTGCGCTTCTCTACGACAAGCTGCTGCTGGCGACGGGCGCGGCCGCGCGATCGTTCCCCGGCGCCCCGGAGGACAGTCCGCATATCCGCGCGCTTCGGACCCATGACGATGCGGCGGCGCTGCGCGAGGCTATGAAACCAGGACGGCATATCGCCATCATCGGCGGCGGCTTCATCGGCCTGGAGCTTGCGGCGACGGCGCGCCTGCTCGGCGCCAAGGTCACCGTCATCGAGGGGCTGGAACGGGTGCTGAAGCGCGGCGTGCCGGAGGAGATCGCTCATCTGCTCACCGAGCGCCACCGCGCCGAAGGCGTCGATATCCGCTGCGGCGTCTCCATCGAGGCGCTGACGGCGGAAGGCGGGAAAGCCCGCATCCGATTGTCGAGCGGCGAGGTGATCGAAGCCGATCTTGCTCTCGTCGGCATCGGCGCGCGGCCGAATGTCGAGATCGCGCAAAGGGCGGGGCTGACGATCGAAAACGGCATTGCCGTCGACACCTACCTCCGGACCTCGGCGCCTGACGTTTTTGCGGCCGGCGACTGCTGCTCCTTCCCGCTGCCGATCTATGGCGACCGGCGGGTGCGGCTCGAATCCTGGCGTAATGCCCAGGAGCAGGGCACATTGGCCGCGGCCAACATGCTCGGCCTCGACGAAGCCGTTTCATCGGTGCCGTGGTTCTGGTCGGATCAATACGACATGACGCTGCAGATTGCTGGCCTTGCCGAAGGGGCGGCCACGCATTACCGCCGCGACCTCGGCGCCGGCGCCTTCATTCTTTTCCATCTCGACGCCGACGGACGGCTGATCGCCGCCAGCGGCATCGGCCCGGGCAATGCGGTGGCGCGCGACATCAGGCTTGCGGAAATGCTGATCGCCGCACGCACCCACCCCGCCCCGTCGGCGCTGACAGCCGCCGACGTCAAGCTGAAATCCCTTCTGGCCGCCTGAGCCGTCCGACATTTTCAAAGGAATTGATGATGAAAAAACATAAGCGTGCAACCGTCGCCGATCTGCTTTCGGAAAAAGGCAAGCGCCAGCTGACCATGCTGCGCGTCACCTCGCTGGAAGAGGCGGAAGCGGCCGAAAAGGCGGGGATCGACATCGTCTCAGTGCCGCCATCGCTGCTTGGTCCGGTCTTTCGCGAGATCGCGCCCACGCCCTTTGCCATTCCGGGGCTCGAATATGGCGACCATGTTTCGGCCGAAGACTATCTGCGCGCCGCCTTCGCGGCGCTGAAGGCCGGCGGCGACGCGGTCTATTGCGCCGCCAGCCTACAGATCGTCCGGCGCCTGCGCGATGAGGGCATTCCCGTTTGCGGCCATCTCGGGCTGATCCCGTCGAAGGCGACCTGGACCGGCGGCTTCCGCGCCGTCGGCAAGACGGCGGCGAGTGCGGCCGAAATCTGGCGGCAGACCAAGGCGCTGGAAGAGGCCGGCGCCTTCGCTGCCGAAATCGAAGTCGTGCCGGGCGATGTCGCTGCCGCCATCAGCAGCAATACTTCGATGCTGATGATCTCGATGGGGGCGGGCAGCGGCTGCGATGCCCAATATCTCTTCGCCGACGACGTGCTTGGCGCCAACCGCGACCACTATCCCCGCCATGCCAAGGTCTACCGCAACTTCGCCGCCGAACACGACCGGCTGCAGCGCGAACGCATCGCCGCCTTCACTGAATTCGCCGATGATGTCCGAACCGGCGCCTACCCGGAAAAGCGCCATCTCGTCGGCATCGAGGAAAGCGAATTGAAGGCTTTCCTGGATCGGCTGGCGGGCGAAACGGGGAATAGCTGAGCGTCTGTTCTTGCCTTCGCTTGCGCTCAGCGCATTCGCTCCTATCGTCGCTCACCCCCTCATCTGCCTGCCGGCATCTTCTCCCCGCTGGGGAGAAGGGGGATGTGGCAGCGTCTCGCCCTCCTAAAAGGTTCGCTTGCAGAAAACGAAGCTTGCATCTTGCTCCCCCTTCTCCCCAGCGGGGAGAAGATGCCCGTAGGGCAGATGAGGGGGTGAGGAGCGCCCGCGACGAACGCCTTGAGCGCAAGCGAAAGGCATCTTCACGAGAGACAGAGAGATGTGGAAGGCCCGCGAAGTGGCTTCCGTTCCATTGGCTTCCGCTCCCGCCTGTGTCAGGAATGACCCATTCGGAACGGAGTATTCGGCCCCCTGTGACGATCGGCTTTGCGCATGCGGAACTGATTGCGGTGCTCGTCGCAGTGACGGGGGATGAGCCGCGCGTGATGACCATCCGGTCCGGCGGCGCGCTGCCGTCAGGTCCCTTCGAAATGGGCCATCGCACCCTGCAATCAGGCCTGCGCGAATGGATCCAGGAACAGACGGAGCACCCGGTCGGCTATCTCGAGCAGCTCTATACCTTCGCCGACCGCGACCGAAACAACGACATCCCGGGCGGGCGGACGATTTCGATCAGCTATCTCGGCCTCGTCAACGAGCAGGCGGGCGCCGGCCGGCCGGGATGGCACGGCTGGTACGACTATTTCCCCTGGGAAGACCATCGGCAGGGCCGCCCGGCCGTGCTGGATGAGATCATGACGCGCCTCGGAAGCTGGGCGGATGCCGATCCGGCCCGGCGTGATCACCGCCATCGCCGCGCCGATTTCACCTTCGGCCTCGATGGCGGCGGCTGGAACGAGGATCTGGCGCTGCAACGCTACGAACTGCTCTATGAAGCCGGGCTCGTGGCCGAAGCCGGATGTGCTGGTGAAGCCAATCTCGGCCGGGCAATGTTTGCCGATCACCGCCGCATTCTCGCGACCGGGATCGCCAGGCTGCGCGCCAAGATCAAATACCGCCCCGTCGTCTTCGAGCTGATGCCGGAGAGCTTTACGCTGCTGCGACTGCAGCGCACCATCGAGGCGCTCGCCGGGCTGACATTGCACAAACAGAACTTCCGCCGCCTGATCGAACAGCAGGAACTGGTCGAGGAGACCGGCGGCACGGAAAGCGAAACCGGCGGCCGGCCGGCCAAGCTTTTCCGCTTCCGCCACACCGTGCTCGAGGAACGGGCACTCGCCGGAACGAAATTACCGCTCTCCCGCAATTGACATATGCTCAGAACGAGAATATCTCTTTGCCCATGATATGCTCAAATAGAGCATAATTAGGAGCCGGCCATGAATCATCCTGTTTCCGCATCCTCGCTCTATGAGCGCGTCAGCCGCGTCATCCCCAAAGCCGAATGGATGGCGTTCGAGAACGACGTCGACGCCATCCTCGCGCTCAAGCGCCGCCGCAACGCCGTCATTCTCGCGCATAATTACCAGACGCCGGAGATCTTTCACGGCGTGGCCGATATCGTCGGTGACAGCCTGGCGCTCGCCCGCAAGGCGATCGAGGTCGATGCCGACGTGATCGTGCTCGCCGGCGTGCACTTCATGGCCGAGACCGCCAAGCTGTTGAACCCTGAGAAAACCGTGCTGATCCCGGACCTCGGCGCCGGCTGCTCG
This sequence comes from Rhizobium sp. M10, assembly GCF_002531955.1. NCBI lineage: Bacteria > Pseudomonadati > Pseudomonadota > Alphaproteobacteria > Hyphomicrobiales > Rhizobiaceae > Rhizobium > Rhizobium sp. M10. Next base: position 254,888 of record NZ_NWTA01000008.1, read on the forward strand.
CTGGCGGATTCGATCACACCGGAGGATATCGCGCTGTTGCGCCAGGCCCATCCCGGCGTGCCCGTCGTCACCTATGTCAACACCTCGGCCGCGGTGAAGGCCGCCTCCGATATCTGCTGCACCTCGGGCAACGCCAAACAGGTGGTGGAATCGCTCGGCGTGCCGAAGGTGCTGATGATCCCGGACGAATATCTGGCGCGCAACGTCGCCCGCGAGACCGATGTCGAGATCATCGCCTGGCACGGCCATTGCGAAGTGCATGAACTCTTCACCGCCGACGATGTCCGCCAGCTGCGCGAAAACCACCCCGGCGTGACGGTGCTCGCCCATCCGGAATGCCCGCCCGACGTCGTGGCCGAGGCCGATTTCGCCGGCTCCACCGCCGTGATGTCGGATTATGTCGGCAGCCGGAAGCCGGCGCGTGTGGTGCTGCTGACAGAGTGCTCGATGAGCGACAACGTCGCCGTGCACCATCCCGGAGTCGAGTTCATTCGTCCCTGCAATCTCTGCCCGCATATGAAGCGGATCACTCTCGCCAATATCCGCGCCGCGCTTGAGGAAAACCGCCATGAAGTGACGGTCGATCCGGCAATCGCCGCTGCGGCGCGGCGCGCCGTCGAAAGGATGCTGGCGATATGAGCGAACGTCTCGATCATCTTGGCGGGCGCACCGTCATCGTCGGCAGCGGCTTGGCCGGGTTGATGACCGCACTGACGCTGGCGCCGGAACCCTCGGTCATCGTCACCCGCGCTGCCCTCGGCACACAGACCTCGAGCGCCTGGGCGCAGGGGGGCATTGCCGCCGCCATCGGCGCCGACGACAGCGCGGCGCTGCATCTGGCCGATACGCTTGCGGCCGGCGACGGGCTCTGCCATCGGACCGTCGCGGCCGGCATCATCGCCGAGGCGCCGTCGGCAATTGCAGCGCTGGAACAGGCCGGCGTGCGCTTCGACCGCAATGCGGCGGGAGAATTCTCGCTCGGACTGGAGGCGGCCCATAATCGCCGCCGCATCGTCCATGCCGAAGGCGACGGCTCGGGTGCGGCAATCATCGCCGCCTTGGTGCGGGCCGTGGCGCAGACGCCCGCCATATCCGTGCTCGAAGGCTTCGAAGCGCGGCGGATTCTGATGGACGGCGACGAGGTCGCCGGCCTGCTCTGCGCGACCGCGGGTGGAGCCGCCATCCTGCCGACCGGAAAGGTGGTGCTCGCCACCGGCGGCATCGGCGGTCTTTATGATGCGACCACCAATCCGCTCGGCAATTTCGGCCAAGGGATCGCGCTCGCGGCACGGGCAGGTGCCGATCTCGCCGACATGGAATTCGTCCAGTTCCATCCGACGGCGCTCGATTCACGCCGCAGGCCCTTAGCGCTGGTCAGCGAGGCGGTGCGCGGTGAGGGGGCCTTGCTCGTCAACGAACGCGGCGAGCGGTTCATGGCCCGTATCCCGGGCGCCGAGCTTGCGCCGCGCGATGTGGTGGCGCGCGCCATCAGCGCCGAGATCGCCCGCGGCGGCAGGGTCTTCCTCGACGCTCGTGACGCGCTCGGCAGTCGGTTTGCCGCACGCTTCCCTGTTATCGCAGCTCTTTGCGGTGAAGCCGGAATCAATCCGGCGAAAGACCTCATTCCGGTGCGCCCGGCCGTTCACTATCACATGGGCGGGGTCGCGACCGATGCCAACGGCCGCAGCTCGGTTCCCGGCCTCTGGGTTGCCGGGGAGGCGGCATCGACCGGCCTGCACGGCGCAAACCGGCTGGCCAGCAATTCACTGCTGGAGGCAGCGGTGATGGGCATGCGGGCGGCGCGCGACATAGCGGGCATGCCGGCACGCACCGGCAGTCCCTGCCAATCCGAAAGGCTGCCGGTGTCGACCGACGCATCGCTTGTCCGGCCGATCGTCTCGCGCCATCTCGGCGTGCTGCGCAATCGGGATGCCGTCCAGGACGCGATCGCTGCCCTGCTGCCGCTTGCCGAAAGTGGCGGCCCTGCCGCCGATCCGGCCATCGTCGCGCTGTTGATCGCCGTCTTTGCCGGCCTGCGGATGGAATCGCGCGGCGCCCATGCCCGCACCGATTTTCCGCTGAAGCTCGCCGATGCGCAACGCCGACGGATGCGCCTTTCCCAGGCGTTGGAGATCGCCCGCGCAACCCCGCCCTATGCCCTTGCCAGGAGTGCCTGAGATGAGCCTCGTTCCCCTTCCGCGCCTGATCGTCGAGCCGCTGGTGCGGGCGGCCTTGCTCGAAGATCTCGGCCTCGCCGGCGACATCACGTCGGCATCTGTCATCCCTAGGGATCACCGCTCGACGGTGGTGATGGCCGCCCGTCAGCCGGGCGTGATCGCCGGTCTCGACGCGGCCGAGCTCGCTTTCACGCTCGTCGATCCCGAGATCGTCCTGCGACGCCATGTCGAGGATGGCGACGCGGTCAAACCAGGCGACGTGATCGCCACCATCGAAGGTCCGTCGCGCGGCCTGCTCACCGCCGAGCGCACCGCACTGAATTTCCTCGGCCATCTCTCCGGCATCGCCACCGTGACGGCCGAGATTGCCGCCGTCATCAGCGGCAGCAAAGCTTCTGTCGCCTGCACGCGCAAGACGACGCCGGGGCTGAGGGCGCTGGAGAAATATGCGGTGCGGGCCGGCGGCGGCATGAACCACCGTTTCGCCCTTTATGACGCCGTGCTGATCAAGGACAATCACGTGGCGATCGCCGGCGGCGTTGCCGAGGCGATCCGCCGGGCCCGGGCCGGTGTCGGCCATCTGGTGAAGGTCGAGGTCGAAGTGGACAGGCTCGATCAGCTGCATGAGGCGATGGAAACAGGCGTCGATGCCGTTCTGCTCGACAATATGACGCCGGATCAGCTGCGCGAGGCCGTCGCCGTCGTCGCCGGCCGGGCGATCACCGAGGCATCCGGCCGGGTGACGCCGGCAACAGCCGCCGCAATCGCGGCCTCCGGTGTCGACCTCATTTCCGTCGGCTGGCTGACCCATAGCGCGCCGGTGCTGGATATCGGCCTCGATTTCGTCGAGGCCGCAACCGCGGCGGAACCCCGCGCCAAACGCGTCGCACCGGTGCTGTGATCCTCGGCTCTGCTCGCTGAAATTGCCGGCCATCGAGCCTCGCTCGGCTGAAATAACGGACGGCAATTCGTGTCGCCTGGAAAGTGTTGGCAAGCATTTCCTGTCGGCAGACGCGAAAAAATGCAAATATTCGACGAAAAATCCGCTTTTCGATAGCAAAGCCGCTATGCGCGGACCGCATATAGCTCTAACATAGAGTTGACCGGCGAGTGCGTATGCGCGCTTGGCTTTCAGGGGTGAGAAGCGGGATGCAACGGACATCCGGACAGATGTCGACGAGCAGGCTTTGCCTGCTCGGAAGGCCGCGACTGCTGGCAGCGGGGAGGGAACTCCCCTTGCCGGAGAAGTCTTATTTTCTCCTCGCCATGCTCGCCGCCGAAGCCAATCTCGAACTCGACCGCGAAACCGTCAGGCGACAGCTTTGGCAATCGGAATTGCCGGAAAAGCGGGCAGGCAGCCTGCGCCAGCTGTTGTCGCGCATCGAGCAGAGTATCCCCGCCGAGCTTCCGCCGCTGCTTGCCGCAACCCGAACCCATATCGGGCTTGCGGATGGCTGGGAAGTCGACGTTCATTTGCTGAAGCAGAAAGGGCCGCTCGCCGCTGAAGACGGCGACATCCTGAATGGCGAACTGCTCGAAGGCGCCAAGTCGCCGACGCAGGGGGCCGAGGACTGGCTGACCTTCGAGCGCCAGCGTGTTGACGAATTGCGCGCCGCCCATCTCACCCGGCTGGTCGAGGCTGGCGAAGACAGATCGGAGGAAGAGCAGGTCGCCTTTGCCCGGCGGCTGCTGGAACTCGACCCCGCCAGCGAGACGGCCTATCGGGCCCTGATGCGCCTCTATGTCAGGATGAACGATCTTGCCGCGGCCCGTCAGGCCTATCTGAAGTGCAAGAGCCAGCTGAAGGACGACTTTGATACCGAGCCGGAGGAAAGCACCACCGCGCTTGCCCGCGAACTCGGCCTGGTCCCGGCAGCACAGGCCGCGGCCGAGCGCCCGTCCTCCGCGCTCGGCGGCTTCGCCGACCCGCTCGGCCAGCCGCGGATCATCATCCTGCCGCCTGAAAGTATTTTTACCGATCCGCTGATGGAGCGCGTCGGCCGGGCCCTTCTCGAAGACGTCACCATCGGCCTCAGCCAGCAGCGCGGCTTCAAGGTGATCGCAGCCCATACGAGCCTCGAGATCCTCAGCCGCTCGGTCGATCCGGCGCGCGCCGTCCCCGGCCCCCTCGACCTCAGCTTCGATTATGCGGTCTACGTGACCATCCAGGGCCGCGACGAGGATGTCTATGCGACCTGCAGGCTGACGCGGACGACGACGTCGGAGGTGATCTGGGCGCTGGAACTGCCGCTGGTCATGCAGAAGATCAGCGAATCCTTCGCGCATCTGACACGGCGGATTGTTTCCTCGCTCGCCGACACGATCGAGCGCCACGAACTAGTGATGCCGATCGGCGATGCGCCGCCATCCGCCTACCGTCTCTATCTGGAAGGCAAGCGGCTGATCGCCCAGACCGACCTGCAGCATCTGCGCCAGGCGCGCAAATGGTTCAAATCTTCGCTCAATCGTTACGAGAATTTCTCGGCCGCCCATGCCGGCGTGTCGCGCGCGCTCGGCATGGAATGGCTGATCCGCGGCATGCAGGACACCGACCTGCTCGACGAGGCGAATGGGGCCGCGCGGCTCGCCCAGCAATCCGACCCGAACAGCGGCCGGGCCTACCGCGAACTCGGCTTCGTGGCGCTGTACCGCCGCCGTTTCGATGAAAGCCTGGAATATTTCCAGCAGGCTCAGGATCTCAATCCCAACGATGCCGACATCCTAGCCGATTATGCCGATGCCCTGTGCCACAACGGTGACTTTGACAAAGCGCTGGACCTGAACAAGGCTGCTTTCAAGCTTAATCCCTTGCCCCCCGATTATTACTACTGGAATCGTGGCGGCATTCATTTCGATCGCGGAGAATACCAACAGACGATCGAAGCGCTTGAGCCAGTGAAGTCCAAACAGGCGACCGCCCGACTGCTCGCCGCCGCCCATGCTATGGCGGGCGACGTGAAAAAGGCCGGCACTTATGCCAAGGTTGTTCTGGAAAATTTCCCGGATTTCCGCAGCGAAGACATTCGCCATTTCGTGCCCGATCGCGATCCCCGGTACACCGAAACGCTGATTCATGGCCTGCAACTGGCCGGACTTCCATGATTATCCGGCCTTTTAACGAAGCCTGTAACGCTTAAATGACGCAGGCAGTGTTCTTTTCCAATGGTTAACGGCAGCCCGCTGCCTATCCCATTGGAGATGGACAATGAAAACCAGCGTTGAAACCAATGCCGCAATGCCCTTCCAGCCGCGTTTCTCGGCTGCAGCCAAGGCTGCGATGAAGCAGGACGAACTCAATGTCGCTGCGAATGCTCTCGAAAACCTGACACATGCCCTGAAGTTCCGCTAAGGACGAGATGGCATGTCCGCTTTCGCCGACCTTGAGACGCTAGCCGGTGACCTCAAACGATCATCGGCCGGCGTCAGCGACTATCATGACCGTGCGCTCACCCCGGCGCAGACATTGGCCGCCATCAGGCCGCATCTGCGCGAATTCGGCATTACGCGCGTCGGCCTGCTGACCGCCCTCGACGTGCTGAACATCCCCGTCGCCTTTGCGACGAGGCCGAACAGCCATACGCTTTCGGTCTTCCAGGGCAAAGGTATCGACAATGATGCCGCCATGGCGTCGGCCGCCATGGAGGCGATCGAGACGCGGATCGCGGAAATTGCGCCAGCCGACCTGACACTGGCGACCGTCGAGAGCATGCGGGCGGAAGGCGCCGCCATGATCGATCTCGACAATGTTGCGCGCTGCGCGCCCGATGACATCGGCGGCGGCCCCATCCCCTGGTGCTCCGGCCTCGACATCCTCTCCGGCAGCAGCGTCTTTGTCCCCTGGTGGCTCGTCGGCCTTGACCATCGCGGCGAGCGGCCGTCGGGCTTCGAGCAGTCGAGCGACGGGCTCGCCTCCGGCAACACGCCGTCCGAAGCGGTCCTGCATGGGCTTTGCGAACTGGTGGAGCGCGACGCCTGGGCTCTGACCCAGCTGAAATCGCCGCAGCGCCTCAAGGAGAGCCGCATCGATCCTGCCTCCTTCGGCGATGCGGTCATCGATGTCATGACCGACCGGATTTCGCGCGCCGGGATGCGTCTGCTGCTGCTCGACATGACCACGGATATCGGTGTCCCGGCTTTTCTGGCCGTCATCATGCCGGGCAATCTGTCCGACCGCGTCGATGCGCGCTGGGCCCATGTCTGCGGCGGCTGCGGCTGCCACCCCGATCCCGTGCGTGCTGCGCTGCGGGCCATCACCGAGGCGGCGCAGAGCCGGCTGACGGCGATCGCCGGCAGCCGCGACGATTTCTCGCCGCGCATCTATCAGCGGCTCGACAAGAGTGCGGCGATGCAGCAGGTGGTCGAACTCTGGGAGGGCGATAGCCGAATGCGCGCCTTCCAGCCCCGCCATCGCCGTCCCGCAACCATCCAGGAGACCATCGGCCACATTGCCGATCGGCTGACGGCGACCGGCATCGAACAGATCGTCGTCGTGCCGTTTCCGCATTATCAGGCTCTGCCGGTCTCCGTCGTCAGGGTGATCGTGCCGGGCCTGGAGGTCGATATTTCAGGTCAGTACATCCAACTCGGCCTGCGCGCCGTCAACACCATGAGGGGAGCCCAATCATGAAGGTTCTGTTCGTCGGTCCGAGCCTTGGTGGCGGTCTTGCCGCAGCGAGAAACATGTCTCCCTGCATTGATTTCCGGCCGCCTGCCGTCTGCGGCGACATTCTCAAAGCGGTGGAGGATGGGGCCACCGCGATCGGCCTCGTCGACGGCTATTTCGGCGATCTGCCTTCGGTCTGGCACAAGGAAATTCTCTACGCGCTCGAGCACGATGTCGCCGTTGCCGGCGGCGCCAGCATGGGCGCATTGCGGGCCGCCGAATGCGCTCCTTTCGGCATGGTCGGGCTCGGCTCGATCTTCGAGGATTACCAGTCCGGACGGCTGCTCGACGACGAGGCCGTCGCGCTGGTGCATGCGCCGCAGGCGCTCGGCTGGCTGCCGCTTTCGGTGCCCTGGGTCGATTTCGAGCCGACGATCGATGCGCTTCATGCCGGCGGTGAGATTTCGTCGGGCGAGCGCAAGAAACTGCTGCTCTCCGGCCGCTTCCTGCATTTCTCCGAACGCACCTATGCGCGGGTGGTGGACGAGTGCCATTTCCGCAAGGCGCGCCGCGACCATCTGCTCGCCGCCCTGCGCAAGAACCGGGTGGAACGCAAGCGGGACGACGCGCGGCTGGTGCTGGAATGGCTGCGCCGTGACGAATTCGTGCCCATCAACCGTGACTGGCACTTTGCCGCGACCTCTCACTGGGAGCTTTTGCACGCCGAAGTCACGCGCAGTGTGACGCCTGTAACGCTTGTATAACGGTAATGGCGAAAAGATGCAGTGGTGATGGAATCTGAGGCCTCCACGGCCAAAGGGGCGGGACAATGTTTGAACAACATAACGAAGGTACAGGCAGTGAATACGCAAGGATCTTCCGGCTGCTGTCGGCAGCCAAGGAGGAGGCTGAAAAGCTTCAGCTGCGTAATCTGATGCACCTGACGAACATGGCGCTGCTGCAGGTCGTCATCGATTGGGACGGCATAGATCCGGACAGGGAGCTAGACGTCAACCTCGAGAAACTGCTCGGCAGCAAGGCCAAGATCGCAATGAAGGACGCCAGCGAGAATCTGATCCTGATCGATCGCCATTGACCTTCATGCAGTCCGTTCGGAACGCGTGAAGGAGATCCGGCCTATTCGGCCGCTTCACCGTCCATTTGCTCGGTGTGGGCGATTGCCTGGACGAGCTTCAGGATCTTCTTGCGAAGCGCTTCGTTCTTGATCGAGAAGAACGCGGCGTTGAGAAGGACGCCCTCGCGCGAAATAACGAATTCCTCGCTGGGAGCGGGGTTGTCGTTGGCCGTATCAGGAGTGGACAGGTCGTCGAAGAACGTCCTGACGTCGACCTTCAGCGCGCCGGCGATTTCGACCAGCATGCTGGCGGAAACGCGGTTGGAGCCTTTTTCGTATTTTTGGATCTGCTGGAATGTCACGCCGACGCGATCGCCCAATTCGGTCTGCGAGACTTTCCGCAGCAGACGCTGTATGCGGATGGTCTTCCCGACGTGGACATCCACTGCGTGCGGTTCTTCTTTCATTTTATTTTCCCTCCTGAGGACACGGAGATGAGGTTATTCGCCATATCCGTGTCTGACAACTTTTACCTGAGTTACACAAAGCTAGCAATTGCCCGGCTGTAAGTCGTCCCAAACCGAAACATCACCTCGCTTCATATTAGCAGGAGCAAAAAGCATGCCAAAGTAGTACTTTTGGACGATACATCACCTGATTTTGGGATGTGGCGTCACCTACGGGAGAGAGGGCGGGCTACCCTTGATTCCAACCGCCGGCATGTTCCGGATTACCACGCCCCGCGCCTGCAAAGCTGCGCAAAGAAGGGTGCAATATTTTGAATTAATTATCCTTAAATCGATTGTGATTTGGCAGTTGTGCGGTCGCAGCGCAAATTGTCGATCGAGCCTGCGCCCTTGTCGTCAGAATGGATATCCGATCCGTGTCGTAGCGGCTTCGACGGTCGGCAAGCGCCATGGGACCCGGAGGGCCGGATGCAGCGAGCTTGGAAAGTTCTTCAAAATATTGTTCGTGCCCAGGTGGAGAAACAGTCATCAGCACGCGTGCCGGCTTTTCGCTGACGGGCTGCTCGAACGCGCCGTCGAACTCGATCCGGCCTATGCTCGGGCGCATGGCAACGCCGCGATGTGCCATCATTGCCTGTTCCTGCGCGCCGGCTTGCAGGATGCCGACCGTACCACTTCGATACACTATGCCGGCGCGGCCATCCTCCACGGACAGGATGATGCTGCCGCCCTGACCCCGGCAAAAGCCGCGTCAGAGTGACCAGAGCCGTTGGGCATTGGCGAAGAGCAGCTTCGAACGCTCTGCCTCGCTGCTGCCGGAGAGCGCGGCATGGGTCGCCGCGACCCAGGTGGAAAGGCCGCCGCCAAGCGTGCAGACCGGCCAGTCGCTGCCCCAGACGACCCGGTCCCAGCCGAAACTTGCGATGACATGTTCGATATAGGGCCGCAGCGTCTGCGCCGTCCACGTCTCGGCATCGGCATAGGCGACGACGCCCGAAACCTTGCAGATGACGTTCGGCCGCCGGGCGATCTCCGATATGCCGGCCTTCCACGGCTGAAAGGCGTCCGAGCGGATATCGGGCACGCCGCAATGGTCGAGCACGAACTGCACATCCGGCGCAAGATCGACGAGGGCGGCGACGCGTCCGGCCTGATGCGGCAATGTGCAGAGGTCGAAGGTCAGACCGCTGCCGCCGATGCGCCTGATGTTTTCGCGAAACAGCGCGCCTTCCGAGACGTCGTCGGCCACGACATGCAGCACGCGACGAAATCCCTTGACGAAGGGATCGGCCCTCTGCCGCTCGAGATAGGCGGCAAAGCCTTCATCTTCCGGCCGGCAGGAGACGATGGCGCCGGCAATCAGGCTGCCCGGCTTTTGGGCGATGCCGGCAATGTGGTCGGTCTCGGCCTGCATGGCGGCCGGATCAACATCGACTTCCATATGCAGCGCCTTGGTGACACCGCAGCGGCGCGCTTCGGCTGCATAGGTCTCGTAGAGAAAATCCTGGTCGAGCGCAGGCACGCCGGAGAGCCAGGGGTAGGGGAGCGCCGACCGATCGATGACATGCAGATGGGTGTCGATGAGCACGGGGTTCCTCCAAGGCTGGCTTGCGGCAACCTATCCCTGGTGAATGGATTGTTCAAATAGAAATTCCGCAAGCTCAGGCCGGGATGGTGACGTCGGCGCCGGCAAGCTGCGAGAGTTCGGCGGCGGTCTTCTGCACCAGCATGATCGTCTGCGTGATGTCGGGCGCCGATGGCGCATTGACGAGCGCGATGAACGGACAGGTCAGCGCGGCAATGCAGCGCCGATCAGGCCCGAGAACCGGCGCCGACAGATTGTAGACGCCGGAGGTCTGGGCGCTCGCCATCATCTCGTAGCCGCGCTCGCGGATCTGATCGAGGCGATCGTAGAATTCGGCGCCGAGTTCGATATCAGCGCGGTTGCGCACATGTTCCGATATCATCATCTCCCGCTCCTCATCGCTGCGGAAGGCGAGCAGCACATGCCCCGAACCGGTGTCGAACAGGCTGATATGGGCGCCGATGCGGATCGAGAATCCCCAATAATCCGGCGCTTCCTGCTGGGCGATGACAACGGCGGCGCCGCGATCGAAGACGGCCAGGTGATTGGCCTGACGCGCGCGCTGGGCGAGATCGCGCATCAGCGGCGTGGCGTAGGAGGCAAGCCGGCGCACCGGCGCATGCAGCTGTGCAAGCCCGAAAAGCTTCAGCGTCAGCGAATAGCGATCGCCGTCCAGCCGGGTGACGTAGCCGCGACGCACCAGGCGGTCGAGCATGCGATAGAATTCGTTGGGGCTGCGGTCGAGCCGCTTGGCGATTTCCGCCTGGGTAAGGCCGCTGTCGACGCCGGCAAGCAGTTCCAGGATGTCGAGGCCCTTGTCGAGGGCAGGAGCGCGGTAGCGGTCTGACTCGTCGGGCTCCATTCCATCCTCCTGTGAATACTATTCTGCATATACGCAGAACCGCGGCCGGAAAAGCAAAACTTCGCGCTTGACCCTTGGCCAATCGTCTGTTTGTCTATAAACAGACAAATTATTGCTGAAGACAACTGATCGACGGAAACGACGAGAAGCCGGCATCGTGCCCTGCCTCAGGCGGGCCGCAACGCGCAAAGAGGGAAAATGGCAGGCGCTGACGGACAACCTATTCCATCTCAGCCCGGCCTTCGCCAAGATATGACTATACGCACCGCCCGCGCAGACAATTCCAGAAAAGGCCCGTGACATGACAAACAGACTTTCCGGCAAGACCGTTCTCATCACCGCCGCCGGCCAGGGCATCGGCCGGGCGACGGCGGCAGCCTTTGCCGCGACCGGCGCCAAGGTCCACGCCACCGACATCAACACCGACGCGCTGGCGACGCTCGCCGCCGAAACCGGCGTTTCCACCCATAAGCTGAACGTGCTCGAAGACGATGCGGTCAAGGCCCTCGTCGCCGAGATCGGCGCGGTCGACGTGCTGTTCAACTGCGCCGGCTTCGTCCATGCCGGATCGATCCTGGAGATGAAGGATGCCGATTTCGAATTCGCCCTCGACCTCAACGTCAAGGCGATGATCCGCACCATCCGCGCCGTACTGCCCGGCATGCTCGAGCGCAAGGACGGGGCGATCATCAACATGGCCTCCGTCGCCTCCAGCATCAAGGGCGTGCCGAACCGCTTCGCCTATGGCGTCACCAAGGCCGCCGTCATCGGCCTGACCAAATCCGTCGCCGCCGATTATGTCGCCGAAGGCATTCGCTGCAATGCCATTTGCCCGGGCACAGTGGAAAGCCCGTCGCTGCAGGACCGCATGCGCGCCGGCGGCGATTACGATGCGGCCCGCGCCGCCTTCATCGCCCGCCAGCCGATGGGCCGGCTCGGTTCGCCGGAAGAGATCGCCGATCTTGCCGTCTATCTCGCCGGCGCCACCTACACCTCGGGCCAGGCGATCGCTATCGACGGCGGCTGGACGATCTGACGCAGCGCATATCGCGCAAAACCGCGCAGCGGTTCGATGACGACATGCGTAAAACAACGACCTAAAGCGCGAGGAGCGAATCGGAAAGATCGCAACGCGCTTTCGCCGATGAGGAGGCCGGCAGGCTGCCGGCCGATCCGGCCATTGCAATCGGGAGGAACAACATGACCCGCATCACCGACCTTCGCGTCTTCGATCTCCGCTTTCCCACCTCACAAAGCCTGGACGGGTCCGATGCGATGAACCCCGATCCGGATTATTCGGCCGCCTATGTCATTCTCGATACGGACGCGCCTGATCTTGCCGGCCACGGCCTGACCTTCACCATCGGCCGCGGCAACGACATTTGCTGCATGGCGATCGAGGCGATGCGCCATCTCATCGTCGGCGCCGAGCTTACCGACGTGCTCGCCCATCCCGGCAAGTTCTGGCGGCATCTGACCAGCGACAGCCAGTTGCGCTGGATCGGCCCGGAAAAGGGCGCCATCCATCTGGCGACCGGCGCCGTCGTCAATGCCGTCTGGGATCTGCTCGCCAACCAGGCCGGCAAACCGGTCTGGCGGCTCGTCGCCGAGATGTCGCCGGAAGAGATCGCCGATATCGTCGATTACCGCTATCTGACCGATGTGCTGACGCGCGCCGAAGCCGTCGAAATCCTGAAGCGCGCCGAGGCGGGCAAGGCCGAGCGCATCGCTCTGCTCGAAAAGGAGGGCTATGCCTGCTACACGACCTCGGCTGGCTGGCTCGGTTATGAGGACGAGAAATTGCGCCGCCTCTGCCAGGAGGCGATCGACGCCGGCTTCAACCACATCAAGATGAAGGTCGGCCGCGATCTGGAAGACGATATCCGCCGTCTGCGGATCGCCCGCGAGGTGATCGGCCCCGACCGTTACCTGATGATCGACGCCAACCAGGTCTGGGACGTCGGCCAGGCGATCGACTGGGTCAAGGCGCTCGCCTTTGCCAAGCCCTTTTTCATCGAGGAGCCCACCAGCCCCGATGACGTCGCCGGCCACCGCAAGATCCGCCAGGCGATCGCGCCGGTGAAGGTCGCGACCGGCGAGATGTGCCAGAACCGCATCATGTTCAAGCAGTTCATCGCCGAGGGCGCGATCGACATCGTCCAGATCGATTCCTGCCGCATGGGCGGGCTGAACGAGGTCCTGTCGGTGCTGCTGATCGCCGCCAAGTTCGGCCTGCCGGTCTGGCCGCATGCCGGCGGCGTCGGCCTCTGCGAATATGTGCAGCACCTGTCGATGATCGATTACGTCGCGGTGTCAGGCACCAAGGACGGCCGCGTCATCGAGTATGTCGATCACCTGCACGAACACTTCCTCGACCCCTGCCGGATCGAGAACGCCGCCTATATGCCGCCCACCCTGCCGGGCTTCTCCATCGAGATGAAACCGGCTTCGATCAGCAGCTATACATTTCGCGGCTAATGCGGCCTTAGGCGCCGCTATCCCTGTCGGCGACAACCGCCATATGCCCGAGCGCATTTGAGGGAAGGCAAGCCTGGTTGCCTTCCCTCGTCTTTACCGGCGCTTTTTACGCCAGGGCGCATTCTGCTGCCAGTCGCCGGCCATGATGCTCCCGTAGGGGATCACCTCGTCGACCACGTCGGCGAGACCGTAGTGCTCGATCTGCGCCCGCACGTTCGCAGCGCTCTTGTAGGCACTCGGCAGTTCCGACACATCGGCGAAACCGGAGAAAAACCGCGCGTCGAGACCGCTTGTTTCCTTCTCCAGGATAGCCGCGATGTTGTTCGGGCTCAGACCTCGCGAATCCGCCCCATACTCCGCAGACAGCTGCCTCATATGCGCGCTGCGCGAAAAGTTGCGGCCGGCGCCATGCGGTGAGAAGCCGAGGCCATGGGCAGCGTTCGAGCCACGAACGATCAGGATCGGTTCCGCCATATTGAGCGGAATGATGGTCAGATCGGTCGCGTCATGCGCCCAGTTGTCGAAGGCAGGGGTGGCACCCTTTCCGTGGTAGAACAGCCCGTCCGACTTCCGGAAGACGAAATTATGCTCGTTCCAGAAGCGGTCCGCGACCTTGGCCGAGAGTTTTTCCGCCGCCATGTCGTGAAGGACATAGTGGTTTTCTTTCGTCCACTGGCGGATCGTCTGCAGCGCCGACCAGTAAAAGTTACCTTCCTCGGTATCTGCCGGAATCCAGGCATTTTCCCGATGCGTCTCGGGCGAAATGCGCTCCCGAAACCGGTTGGCGACCTTCATGCCCCTGTCGTAGAGCCGCGCCCCCGGTGCCCGCGATCCGTGGTGGGTCACAAGCGCGGTTTCGCCGGTCGATTTCATCGTTCCGACATAGGCGAAATGATTGCCGTCGCCCTGGGTGGCGAAATGCTCGATGCCGGCGCTCAGCACGCCGTCGCGCAGATAGGGATTCTGCTCGAAGGCCGAAAGCGTCGCCTCGGAAGGCTTCAGCTGCGCGCCGCGGGGCCGACCGCCGGGACCGAAATGCGTCACGCCGTGCACGGCATCCAGAAGCGACTTCGGATCCACGCCAGGAAAGATCGAGATCGCCATGGAGCAGCAGATATCGGCCGAGTGCATGCCGGGATGGATCGCTTCGGATGCCACCACGCCACCGACCGGGATCGTTCCGACCGGACCCGCCGGGCAGGCGTCCGGCATGATCGCCGCGGAACGAACGACCGGTGTGCGCACCAGCGCCCGCATCGTCGCGTTGACCTTCTCGACATTATCTTGCTCGAAGGCATTCTCGGCGCGGATGTTGGAATAGATCTCGATATCGTTATCGGCTTTCAAGGCAAGCGTCGGCCCGGGCTGGAAGGCCCTTGCCGCCTCCAGCGCATCGGTCGCCGAGCCACCCTGGCTCAAAACCGCGTTGGCCGCGTTGAGAGCCGGGCGAAACCACTTCCCCTGGCTCATGCCGGCATCGATCAAATCCTGTCCGCTCATTACCGCTATCATTGTCTTTTCTGCGTCTGCAGTCCTTCTTGTTCAGTTGCTTCTCTTCACACCGCCTGAGCGACGAGCATTGCCGGAGATCTATCTCACCGCACGCATTCCATGATCATGGCGCGATGCGGCCCCTGTAATCACCGGCGGCATTCGCCCAGAGCCTTACCATCGTCCCGGCGACGAGATTTGGCAGGACGGTTTACTGAGCTACGTGCTCCCTTCGGAAACACGGGATGATTTGAACATCCGACCTGCCCGCCGGAAATCCGACGGGCCGCTCTACCTGTAGTCCTGCCGGCATTCGCCGGGGTAGTTTCCTGCATGGCAGGAGGGTCGCAGCGGCGACGAGGATGGACGAAACCGGATGGCCCCGCTCGTGCCAGAGAGCGTATGCCCAGGAGGAGTCGAACCTGCCAGACCATCCAACTTTGGAGGCTGTAGTTCCGTCCGGCATTCGCCACTGCAATCTTCGTCATGGCGACAAGTGTGCGAGGAACAGCTTGCTCTACCAACTGAGCTACAGGACCAGGCCCTGGCGAGAATCGAACTCGCGACACAGATGTAGTTCCCCATGCATTCGCCATGTCATTCCATTCGTCCGTGACGACGAGGTGTGGTGAAACGTCCTGCTCTATCCGCTGAGCTACGGGTCCATAAACTGGAGGACCCGACGGGATTCGAACCCGCGACCTGGAGATTGACGATCTGTAGTTTCATCCGGCATTCGTCACGGCTCCCCGCGCCGTTCACGGCGGCGCGAGGATATTGCTTCCTGTGAGCCCGTCAGAGCTCGATTGCTTCGATGGCTTTCACCCAGCCATCCGCTCCTTTGCTATTGGCCGCGAAAGCCGTGATCACCCCGTAGACGGCATCCGAGAAGCCACCGATGTTGAGCACGTCTTCCCGTGTCGGCGCCTGCGTCGAGGCGTGGGGCTGGATGTCGAGGCAGACCAGCTTTGCAGCCGGGTTGACCCGCTTGATCCTGGCCCATTCCGTCATTACCGCCGTCGGCTTTCCGCTGCCGCGCGCATCCACCCAGGACTCATTGTCCGAGATGAACACGACGAGATCGACCTTGGCCCTCTCGTTTGCCAGCCTCTTCAGCGGTGCGGAGCAGTTGGTTCCTCCGCCACCGATTTTCGCCAGCTTACCGGCATTGGTCATCACCGAATCCCGCTTGTTGAGGCTGACGCGCACCACGTCATTCTCGAACGGCAGCACCCGCGCCTTCGGGTTGCGCTGCAGGAACGCCGCAGTCATCAGACCGGCGACGTCGATGCAACGAACCGAGGACGTCGCGCCCTTCCGGTAACCGGTCACGGGCGAGCCCATGGAACCCGATACGTCGGGGCAGAGCACGACATTGCCCATCAGGGACGGCACATTGGCGATGGCGATATCCATCGCGTCCTGAAGCGCATCCCGCACGACATCCGGAACTTGGCCGTCGACCATCTTCCACGCCATCATCAACTGATAGGGGAAGACCTTTGCCTTGCGGATTTCCTCCGGATCGGCAAGCCGCGCCGCCAGCGCCTCGGCAAAACCCTCGACCTCGAACACGCCGTTGCGTGCAAAGGTGTTGAGGTTCTGCCGCACCATCTGCCAGCCGCCCTTGCGGGCGATCTCGACCCAATGCTCCCGCGTCAACGGCAGCGAGGTCAGCATCTGGAACGGCACATCAGGCACCGGCACCGTCTGGTCACGCCGGAACGCTTCCAATGCCCTGACGAGCTCCGGCAGGGCCGCGTAGTCGTGCGGCTTGCCGATCGCCCAGGCATAAAGCGCCTTGCGCTCCTCTGTAGCCGGCTTCGGATGCACCATGCGGATGACGTCGGCGAGCGAAGGATCGTTTCCAACCATCGCACGCAGGATCTGCTCGGTGCCGGCCCGTTCGAGCCACGCCTGCACCACCTTCTTCGGGCGTGTGCCGAGCGACTTGCGACCCGCGGCGCCAGAGCGCATGACCTGCACGAAGCCACGCAGCATCTTGCCGCTCTTCACCACCCGCGGAAATGCACGGGCGAAGGCATCGCTCTGAAGGCTGGAAAGCATGGCGAGCAACGTCACCGGCATGTCCTTCATGTGACCCTTTTCGGCGGCGTAAACGGCCAGCTTGGCGAGAAATTCCGGCTCGACCTGAAGGGCAAGCGCCTTTACCGCGTCGAGCTGCTCAGCTCCTTCAGCATAGAAGGTGCCGTTGAACGTCCCGGTCACAGCATATTGCGCCAGCGCCTCGCGCGGCGTCAGCCGGTAGGCAGGGGCCGCTTCATGATTTTTTGTGTCCGTTCCCGGAAGTAGTTTTCCGAGGTAGGTTTTGAAGATCGCCTTGTTGACCATGACAGCCCCTCTTGTGTGGTTCGTGCCAGATACCTTTCAAGACACGTGCCAGTTTGGAGAAAAGAACACCTCCCGCCTGCATTTTTATTTTATCTGTTTGTTTTTAAATATTAAATTTTTTTGAAGCCTTCACGCACAATCATGAATTGCGAAAATCCACATCCCGATTATATTATCGAAAACTATATAGCTTTATAATTTTGGATAAGTCATGAAGCGCCGTGTCGCCATCAGCATATTGGGAACCACCCTGGACGCAGGGAAATGGGAAAATCGCTGGAGCCGCTGGCGCCCCAATGTCGCGCTCTGCCAGCAACCGGGCCTGTTCATCGACCGGCTGGAGCTGATCCTCGACAACCACTCGCAAGCTCTCTGTCACCGTATCGTTGCCGACATCGAAACCGTGGCGCCGGCAACCGAGGTGCGGAGCAACATCATCAACTTCCGGGACCCCTGGGATTTTTCGGAGGTCTATACGCACCTCAGGGACTTTGCCCGCAACTACAACTTCGACCCCGAAACGGAAGACTATCTCGTCAACATCACCACCGGCACTCATGTGGCACAGATCTGCTGGTTCCTGCTGACCGAAGCCCGCATCATTCCCGGCCAGCTGCTGCAGCTCTCGCCGCCGCGCGACCGCGAGCCGGAACAGGATTTCGCCGGCACGCATCGGATCATCGACCTCGACCTTTCCCGCTATGACGAGATCGCCAAGCGCTTCGCCTCCGAGCGCGAAGACGCCGCCTCCTTCCTGAAATCGGGGATTTCGACCCGCAGCGCCGCCTTCAACAGAATGATCGACGAGATCGAGAGGGTGGTGATCCGCTCGACCGCGCCCGTTCTCCTGACCGGGCCGACCGGCGCCGGCAAGTCGCAGCTCGCCCGCAGGATCTACGAGCTGAAGAAGAGCCAGCGCAAGGTCAGCGGTCCGTTCATCGAGGTCAACTGCGCGACCCTGCGCGGCGACCAGGCCATGTCCACCCTGTTCGGCCATGTGAAAGGCGCGTTTACGGGCGCCGCCGGCGAGCGTGCCGGCTTGCTCAAGTCCGCCGACAAAGGCGTGCTGTTCCTCGACGAGATTGGCGAACTCGGCCTTGACGAGCAGGCCATGTGCCTGCGCGCGATCGAGGAAAAGAAGTTCCTGCCCGTGGGCGCTGATCGGGAGGCCTCCGCGGACTTTCAGCTGCTTGCCGGCACCAATCGCGATCTTGGCGAGGATGTCCGCAAAGGCAGGTTTCGCGAAGATCTCTATGCCCGGCTGAACCTCTGGACGTTCCGGCTGCCGGCCCTGCGCGAGCGCAAGGAGGACATAGAACCCAATCTCGACTTCGAGCTCCGGCGCTATCTGGAACGAGAAGGCGAAAATGTGACGTTCAACAAGGAAGCACGCGACCGCTACCTGAGTTTCGCAACCGGCTCACAAGCCGTCTGGAGCGCCAACTTTCGCGATCTCTCGGCGTCGGTGACCCGTATGGCGACCCTCGCGCCGCATGGGCGCATCACGACCGACGTCGTTGACGATGAAGTCCGACGGTTGAATGCGTTTTGGCGCAGCTCAAGTGACGACGGCAGGGTGGATCTGATCATTGAAGACGTGCTGGGTGCGGAAGCTGCTGCGCGCCTCGATCGCTTCGACGCAGCCCAGCTTGCCACTGTTCTCCACACCTGCCGTCAATATGCCACGGCAAGTGCTGCGGGCAGAGCCCTGTTTGCGATCACGCGACTGGAGAAAAAGAGCAGCAACGACGCCGATCGCCTGAGTAAATATCTCGCGCGCTTCAGCCTCAGATTCGAGGACATTAGGAAAGCCGGATAAAGGCTTGTGGTAACCGGTGTTCTACTCCCACGTTGCCCTGTCTGGGCTAATCTGTGATCGGCCATGGACGAGCAACGGGAGTTTCTCCATGGAGAGTACATTGGAGGTTTTCACGACCAGGAAGTCTGGGCGTGAGGTTCACCTATAGAACGTCTTCTGGAGCAAAGCACACGTTCCACTGATGCCGCTATTTAACGCATTATTGCTTCAATATCACAGCCGAAGGAACCTCTCAGCCGAGGCCTTCTCCAATCCTGCATTCACGCCAGAGCTACTGTACGCTGCAAATCTACGATGTTGCCTCATCAATCACACGCCCCATGGCATATGACGGCTGGTAACCTGGCAACACGTTGCCAGTGGGTCTGATGGAACGCATCAACGCGTCTCGGGACCTGCCTACGATTGCACCTGCTTTTCGTAAGCCAAAAACGTAAGGACCCACGTCAGCAGGCAGTGAATTGAGCGACAATCCCAACTCTTTATCGGAAAGATGGGCGACAGATGCTGCCAGTTCAGCGACCTTCCTTTCCATCGCCGCGTATTCCTTCGTCAGGAGGAGTACGATGTTGTCAAAATCGCTCCAAAACTCTTCCGGCAAATCACGACGAATCGCGGCCATGTCGTCCCCGGCGGCCATTGCTTCCCACATTGCCAATGGCGTGCAGCGTGAGATCAACGCATGGATACGACGGTACTCGGAGCCTTTGAGTTTGAGGCGCAAGCCATTTGTGAATCTAACGACAAATCCCTCGTTGTCGCGTGGGAGCGTTGCAGTATGGAGCATCATGTCCGCCATATTCCCGAATTCATGGCGTTCGGCCGCACGCCATCCCAACGCTTGGCTGGTCGTTCGAACCTCGTCGTAGGTTACTTCAAGACCTGAAGCGTGGTAGGCCGCCAACATCACCATGGCAGGCTCCGCATATCGCACGACGATTCTGTTTTCCGGATATACCGCCTCGAACAGATATGTCGTATCCGGCGACAGACCGGAGAGATCGTGGGCATCCAAGCGTGCTTGAGCCCATAGGGCCTGTTCGGAGTCGAACGCGCCTTTGGTGGCTGCGTGCCAACGGCCAGCATCATTGAACACGATTATCAGACTACCATCGAGCTTTTCGAACGCCTCAAACGGCAGATCGGGTACGTCGCCATGCCGCTCGTCGGCATTGAAAAACTTCGGAAACGGCGTGGCAACGACCCGACCAGCGCCCTCGTCCACAATGAGACCGCGAGCGATCAGCGAAAACTGATCCCAACCATCCTCATATACGCACCGGGGGGTATAGATGTAGAGCTGCAAAGTACCGGTTGCGTTCTGACGGCGATGGACATGACCGAGCCCTTGGGCTCGCTTCAAGCCAGCGATAAGATCGGGAAACGGGATTTGGCGTGCAGGGTGTATCGGGTCGTTCATCTTTTCACAGCACCCTCTTTTATCGCCTTCAGAATTAATTTTGGCTGATTTATCAATTGTTCAGCCGTTCCACTCCGTCAAACGCGATTTACTAATAGATTTGATCGTCCGCTCTGATGGATGCAACGCCTATTGGGTTCGGACCCCGCACATCCTTTGCCAATGATTTCGCTACTGGCGTTCGCGATCCCCGCGTCGAATCGTGAATTCGATTCGAGATAACGGTTCGATCAATCATGCTCAAAGAAATTTATCTCGCGGCATTATCTAGGCTGCCACAAGGTCTGATTGGGGCACCGCTTACCATCTGTGTCAGTCCCTAAAAATTTCGCCGCCACCCTCTCCACTGTAGCGAATTCTCGTGTTGGCTCGACGGTCAATGGCTGCGTGCCACCGCGCCGGAAAGTTGAACCTTACAGCTATTTTCGCTCAATCGTCGATCTTTGCGCCGGCACGGCGGCCCTTAAGCGCCACCGTCCTTTTCAGCACTCGCCGCCATATGCCTGAGTTCGTCCCAGAGGCTTTCGGCGAAGCTGCGCAGAACAGTGAGTTCGAAGCTGTCATCGCCGGTGCGGAAGATCTGTACGGAGATGTGACCCATCATGGTCATCGCCGAACTGCCTTCCGGGAAAACGGCGGAATCGAGATCGATGGCGGTGCCTTTTGAGAGAAGCAACCGCGAGGATCGGCCTGAGATGCCGATGCGCACGCGCCCGTGGCTCTGGTCCATGACGAAGGCTTTTCCCGCGAGTACTGCCGCAAGGGCGGCAAGGCTGGCGGGGGAAAGTGGCTCGTTGCCGGCGACGAACCATTGGCGGAAGCCGGATTTGCGGATCGAACTATTGGTAAAGCCGGCTTTGGCCAATTCCGCGGCCAGTGCCGCCGGTTCGATCGTGCCGAGCACGTGCAGCAGATGGCCTTCCGGCAGGGCCTCCAGCCGGATGTCTGCTCCGGAAATGCCACTATATACCGCTCCGGCAAGAACCGGTCTGTGCTGGGGAAGATCAGGCATGGAGCTTCTCGTTTTCGGGATCGATGAAGACGGGATGGCAGAGCACCGCATCGGTGTATTCATTGTGCAGGCCGTTCCAGACCGTCACCTTTTCGCCGATGCGTTCCGGTCCTCGCCGGACCAGCGCCAGGCCGATCTTATGGCCGAGCGTCGGCGAAAAGGCGCTTGAGGTGACGTAGCCCTGATCGTTTTCGAGCGTCGCCGCCGCACCCTCGGCAAGGATATGCGAGCCGGTGCGGAAGCCGCTTGCCGGGTTGAGCGGCTTGACGCCGACGAGGCGCGGGCGCTCGGGATCCTGCAGGCCCTCGCGGGCAAGCATCGCCTTGCCGATGAAATCCGGCTTGGTCGATGACACCATGCGGCCGAAGCCGAGATCATCAGGGGTGACCGTGCCGTTGATCTCGGCGTGGGTGACATGGCCCTTTTCGATGCGCAGGACGCCGAGCGCTTCGGCGCCGTAAGCGCAGATGCCGTGTTTCTCCCCGGCCGCCATGATGGCGTCGGCAACGCTTTCGCCGTAGCCGGCCGGCACTGCCAGCTCGTAGGCGCGTTCGCCGGAGAAGGAGATGCGGAACAGCCGGCCTTCGAGACGGCCGCCGAATAGCGACACCTTGCGGGCGCTCATGAAGGGGAAGGCGGCATCGGAAATATCCTCGTCGACGATCTCGGCAAGGATGGCGCGGGACTTCGGCCCGGCCACGGCCATCTGCGCCCATTGGTCGGTCGAGGAGGCGAAGCAAACGTCGAGCTCCGGCCACAGCGTCTGAGCGCAGAATTCGAGGTGGGTGAGCACGCCGGCGGCAAGCGCCGTCGTCGTCGTCATGAAGAAATGCTCGTCGCTGAAGCGGCTGGTGGTGCCGTCGTCATAGATGAAGCCGTCCTCACGCAGCATGATGCCGTAACGCGCCTTGCCGACCGCAAGCTTGGCGAAGCCGTTGCAATAGACCCGGTCGAGGAAGGTCGCGGCATCGCTGCCGAAGATTTCGATCTTGCCGAGGGTCGAGACGTCGCAGAGGCCGGCATTTTTGCGGATGTTCAGCACTTCGCGGTCGACGCTGTCTCGCCACGTCGTCTCACCGGCGCGCGGAAACCAGGAGGAACGGTACCACAGGCCGGTTTCGACAAAGACGGCGCCGTTCTTTTTCGCCCAGCCGTGGAGCGGCGATTTGCGCGCCGGCTGGAAATCCTTGCCGCGCGACGCCCCGGTCAAAGCGCCGAAGGAGACCGGCGTATAGAACGGCCGGAAGGTCGTCGTTCCCACCTCGGCCGGCGACACGCCGCGCGCCTCGGCGAGAATGCCGATGGCGTTGATATTGGAAAGCTTGCCCTGGTCGGTCGCCATGCCGCTCGTGGTATAACGCTTGGCAAGCTCGACATGGCCGTAGCCTTCGCGCACGGCGAGGCCGAAATCCCTAAGATGCACGTCGTTCTGATAATCGACGAAAGCCTTGCCCTTCGAGCCCTTGACCGACCAGAGCGGTTTTGCGGGCTGAGCGGCCTCCTGGACAGCAGCAAAAGCCGGTTCCGCCGCTGCAAAGCCGATCGCCTTCAAGGCGGTAGCTGCCTTTGCGGCTCCATCGCCGAGGCAGGCCGCGATTTCCTCGAGGCCGGCGGCCGAACCGGCAACGGCAAGGCCGTCTTGCGCGGCCGGCGCCAGAAAGGCCGCGGCCTCGTCCGACCATTGCGGCTTGCCGCTGCGGTGGCAGGCAAGATGGATGATCGGGCTCCAGCCGCCCGACATGGCCAGCGCATCGGCGTCGATGCGGCGGGTGCCGCTTGCGGTTTCGACGCTGACGCCGTTGAGGCGCTTGCCGCCGAAGGCATCGATCACCCGGGCGCCCCTCAGCACCTCGGCGCGACCCTGCCAGATCTTTCCCCCATCGGCGCGGCTGTCGACGATCGCCGCGACGGCGAGACCGGCCGCTTCCAGATCGGCCGCCGTACGGTATCCCGCATCGTTGGTGGTGAAGATGACAGTGCTTTTGCCCGGCGCCACCGCCTGCCGGTTGAGATAGCTGCGCATGGCGCCGGCCATCATCACGCCGGGGATGTCGTTACCGCCGAAAACCAGCGGCCGCTCCTCGGCGCCCGTCGCTAGGATCGCCTGGCGGGCGACGATGCGCCACAAGCGTTCGACCGGGCGGTCCGGATCAGGCAGCGCCACATGCTTCTGCACACGCTCGACGGCGCCGAAAACATTGTCGTCGTACCAGCCGAAGACGGTCGTGCGCGGCAGGCGGCGCACATTTTTCAGGCCCTCCAGTTCGGTCAGCAGTTCACCGAGAAGCGCGTCCGCCGGCTTGCCATCGATCGTGCCGCTTTCGGACAGCAGGCTGCCGCCGAGCTCGGGGCCTTCGTCGGCAAGGATGACGCGGGCCCCGGCGCGGCCGGCGGTGAGTGCCGCGGCAAGGCCGGCTGGGCCAGCGCCGATCACCAGCAGATCGCAATGCGCCCAGCATTTCTCGTAGGTGTCAGGGTCGGCCTCGTAGGAGGCTCTGCCGAGGCCTGCTGCCTTGCGGATCACCGGCTCGTAGAGCTTTTCCCAGAGGGCTGCCGGCCACATGAAGGTCTTGTAGTAGAAACCGGCGCTGAGGAAGGGCGAGAGCAGGCCGTTGACCGCGCCGACATCGAACCCGAGCGACGGCCAGCGGTTCTGGCTCCTGGCCGCCAGCCCCTCGTAAAGCTCGATCATCGTCGCGCGCGTATTCGGTTCGGTGCGCCCGCCGCTGCCTGTCGTCACCAGCGCGTTCGGTTCGGCAGCACCCGCCGTCAGGATGCCGCGCGGGCGGTGATATTTGAAACTGCGGCCGACGAGCTGGACGCCGTTGGCAAGCAGCGCCGAGGCGAGCGTATCGCCCGGATGGCCTGCGAGCGCCCTACCGTCGAAGCTGAAGCCGAGGGTCGTGGCGCGGTCGATGCGGCCGCCGGAGGAAAGACGGAAGCTGGTCATGCCGGTTCTCCGCCGAGCTTCGCAAGGGCGGCATCCCTGACGCCGTGGACCGCATGGGTGACGGTATCGCGTTCGACGATCAGCCAGCGGCGGCATCCGGAGGAATGGTGCCAATATTCGCTGTGGCGGCCGCGCGGGTTGTCGCGCAGATAGACATAGTCGAACCAGGCCTGCGCGCCGGCATCCGGCGCCGGCCTGGCAAGGCCGGCATCGCCGCGGATCGAGAATTCCTCTTTCGGCCGCGCGCCGCAATGGGGACAGGAAATCAGGCTCGCCATCGTCAAAATGTCCTCAGTGCAGATTGGGCTGGGCGCCGACGCCCTTTTCGTCGATCGGATAGCCGCGGGCGAAACGGTCGAGCCGAAAGGCGCGGGCGGTCTGATGCGGCGTGTTGCGGGCGATCAGATGGGCGTAGCAGAAGCCGGAGGCGGGCGTCGCCTTGAAGCCGCCGTAACACCAGCCGGCGTTGAGATAGAGATTGCCGATATGGGTGCGGTCGATAATCGGCGAGCCGTCCATGCTCATATCCATCACTCCGCCCCAGGAACGCAGGAAACGTACCCGCGACAGCGAAGGGATCATTGCCACGCCGGCTTCGGCGACATGCTCGACCATCGCCAGATTGCCGCGCTGGGCATAGGAATTATAGCCGTCGATATCGCCGCCGAAGACGAGGCCGCCCTTATCGGACTGGGATACATAGAAATGCCCGGCGCCGAAGGTGACGACATTATCGATGAACGGTTTCAGCCCCTCGGAGACGAAGGCCTGCAGCACATGGCTTTCGATCGGCAGGCGGAGGCCGGCCATATCGGCGACGACGGTGGAATTGCCGGCGGCTGCCAGCGCCAGCTTGCCGCAGCCGATGAAGCCCTTGCTGGTCTCGACGCCGGTCACTTGACCGTTTTCGCGGCGGATTCCGGTGACCTCGCATTGGCTGATGATGTCGACGCCGCGGCTGTCGGAGCCGCGCGCATAACCCCAGGCGACCGCATCGTGGCGCACCGTGCCGCCGCGCGGATGGAACAGGCCGCCCATGATGGGGAAACGCGCATTGTCGAAATCGAGGAATGGCAATTTCCTGCGCACCGCCTGCCGGTCGAGAAGCTCGGCATCGACGCCGTGCAGCCGCATGGCGTTGCCGCGGCGCGTATAGGCATCGCGCTGCGCGTCGGAATGAAAGAGGTTGAGCACGCCGCGCTGCGAGACCATGGCGTTGAAGTTGAAGTCCTGCTCCAGCCCCTCCCACAACTTCATCGACAGCTCGTAGAAAGGATTGTTGCCGGGAAGCAGATAGTTCGAGCGGATGATCGTGGTGTTCCGGCCGATATTGCCGGAGCCGAGATAGCCCTTTTCGAGGACGGCGACATTGGTGATGCCGAATTCCTTGGCGAGGTAATAGGCGGTGGCAAGGCCATGCCCGCCGCCGCCGACGATGACGACGTCGTAATGCGGCTTCGGTGTCGGGTCACGCCAGGCTGGCGCCCAGGCTTTGTTGCCGCGAAGGCCGTTGAGGAAAATCGAAAGAGCGGAATAGCGCATGGATCAATCCGAAAAGAACTGGCGCATGATGCCAGAAAGGCGGCGCGCGACTTGCGCAATAGGGACATCAATGGTTAGAAAAGAGACATGTCCTCCTCCGATAGCAGAAATGTCCAGGAGATCGGCTTCATCCTGATCCCGGGATTTGCGCTGATGTCCTATGCCTCGGCGACCGAGCCGCTCAGGGCGGCCAATCTTCTGGCCGGGCGTGAAATCTATCGCCTGTCGATCTTCTCGCCGGATGGCGCGCCGGTGCTCTCCTCCTCGGGCGTGCCTGTGCCGGCCGAACCGCTTCCCGTCAGGGGGGCCGGCCTCGGCACGGCCTTCGTCTGCGCCGGCGGCTCGCCGCGGGATTGGCGTTATCCCGGTGTGCTTGCCTGTCTCAGGCAGCTGTCACGCGAGGGTGTTCGGATCGGCGGCATTTCCGGTGGTCCTTATCTGATGGCCGCCGCCGGTCTGCTTGCCGGCCGCGACTTCACCATCCATTGGGAACATGCGGCCGCCCTTCTCGAAGCCTTCCCGGATCTCACGCCGCGCCAGGCGCGCTTCATGATCGACGGCAACCGCATCACCTGCGGCGGCGGTATTGCGCCGCTCGACATGATGCATGTGCTGATCGCCGAGCGCATGGGGCCGGATTTCGCCCGCCGCGTCAGCGACTGGTATCTGCACACCGAGGTCAACGAGCCTGCCGCACCCCAGCGCGCCTCGCTCGCCGAGCGTTACGGCGTCCACCATCCCGGCCTGCTCAGCGTTCTCGAGCGCATGGAGGAGACGATCGAGATGCCGCTCGGCCGCGCCGCCATGGCGCGCATCGCCGGTGTTTCCGCCCGCCATCTCGACCGGCTGTTTGCAGCCCATCTCGGGATCACATTCCTCGATCAATATCACCGGATCCGGCTTCAGCATGCCCATCGCCTCTTGAAGCAGAGCCCGCTTTCCGTCTCGGAGATCGCCGTTGCCACCGGTTTTTCCAGTCTGAGCCACTTTTCCCGGATGTTTCGGAACGTCTACGGAATCGCTCCGCGCGAGGCGCGACGGGCATAGGTTTTTCTTCACGGTTGAGAAAATTTCACTATGGCGATAGGGTTGCCCCGGACAAAGCGGAAGGCGGCAGCATGAAATCCAACCGTGAAGCAGCAGTAAATCAACCGGAACAGGCGCATAGCGGACGCGCTTCCCTTTCCCAGGATCCGCACGCTGTTCGGGAGCCGAAGGAAAACAACCTGGAAATGGCGATCGGCCATGAGGTGCGGGCCTATCGCAAGAAACTCGGCATCACGGTCACCGATCTCGCCGCCGCGACCGGCATTTCGCTCGGCATGCTGTCGAAGATCGAGAACGGCAACATCTCGCCGTCGCTGACGACGCTGCAATCGCTGTCGCGGGCGCTTGGCGTGCCGATGACCGCTTTCTTCCGCCGCTTTGAGGAACCGCGCAATGCCGTCTTCGTCAAGGCGGGGCAGGGCATCGAGCTCGAACGCCGCGGCACACGCGCCGGCCACCAGTATAATCTGCTCGGCCATATCGACAACAATTCGAGCGGCGTCATCGTCGAGCCTTACCTCATCACGCTGACGGCCGATTCCGACATCTTCCCGACCTTCCAGCACGAGGGCATGGAGTTTCTCTACATGCTCGAAGGCGAGGTGGTCTATCGCCACGGCGACCAGCTTTTCCAGATGCAGCCGGGCGACAGCCTGTTCTTCGACGCCGATGCGCCGCATGGGCCGGAGCGGCTGGTGAAACTGCCGAGCCGGTATCTCTCGATCATCAGCTATCCCCAACAAGTCACCAGAGGCTGATGTTGCCTTAAAAGAAAAATTTATTCCTACCAGTTGAATACCGCAAACAGAGCTGTTACTCCTTTCGCAACATGAACGGAGGCACGCGCTATGTGCGGCATTGTTGGACTGTTCCTCAAGGACAAGAGCCTTGAACCCCAGCTGGGAAATCTGCTCTCGGATATGCTGATCACCATGACGGATCGCGGCCCGGATTCCGCCGGCATCGCGATCTATGGCGGAACGGCTGAGGGCAAAGCGAAAATCACCATTCAGTCCGCCAATCCGGGCGCGGACTTCGAAGGCCTTGCCGGCGACCTCGATAAGGCCGGCATTAGAGCCGAGGTCTCGGTCAAGAGCACGCATGCGGTCATCGAGCTCGCAGCCTCGAAGCTCGGCGCCGTGCGCAAGGCGCTTGAAGAAATCCGCCCGGCGGTCCGTCTGATGGGATCGGGCGAGAGCGTCGAAATCTACAAGGAAATCGGTCTTCCCAAAGACGTCGTGGCGCGCTTCGGCGTGCGTGCGATGAGCGGCACCCACGGCATCGGCCATACCCGCATGGCCACGGAATCCGCCGTCACCACGCTCGGCGCCCATCCGTTCTCGACCGGCGCCGACCAATGCCTGGTGCACAACGGCTCGCTCTCCAACCACAACAATCTGCGCCGCGAACTCATCCGCGAAGGCATGAGCTTCGAGACGCAGAACGATTCCGAAGTCGCCGCCGCCTATCTGACGGCCGAGATGGCCAAGGGCAAGGATCTCGGCCAGGCGCTGACCGGTGCGCTCGACGATCTCGACGGCTTCTTCACCTTCGTCGTCGGCACCAAGTCCGGCTTCGGGGTGGTGCGCGATCCGATCGCCTGCAAGCCCGCCGTCATGGCCGAGACCGAGCAATATGTCGCCTTCGGCTCGGAATACCGCGCGCTGGTCAACCTTCCCGGCATCGAGAATGCCCGCGTCTGGGAGCCGGAGCCGGCAACCGTTTACTTCTGGGATCACGACAAGGCCGCCTGAGGGGCGCCTGAAAGCAGGAGCCGGCCGAGACCGTCTCCCCCGACCAATGAGGACCCAATGCCCACATTCGATCTTGCCAACACCCCTCTTCGCGAGCTGAACAGCGCGCTGCACGCCCTTTCCAAGGGCGCCAACGACACCGAATTCGAAGTCGTCAACCCGCGCGGCAGCCATGCCGTCGCCGTCGGCATCGACAGCCCCGTCACGGTCGCCGTCAGAGGCTCGGTCGGTTATTATTGCGCCGGCATGAATGACGGCGGCAGGGTGACGGTTCATGGCTCTGCCGGCCCAGGTGTTGCCGAAAACATGATGTCCGGCACCGTCGTCATCGAAGGCGACGCCAGCCAGTATGCCGGCGCCACCGGCCAAGGCGGCCTGCTCGTCATCAAGGGCAATGCGGCCTCGCGCTGCGGCATTTCGATGAAGGGCATCGACATCGTCGTGCACGGCAGCATCGGCCACATGTCGGCCTTCATGGGCCAGTCCGGCCATCTCGTCGTGCTCGGCGACGCCGGCGATGCGCTGGGGGATTCGCTCTACGAAGCCAAGCTTTTCGTCCGCGGTGAGGTCAAGAGCCTCGGCGCCGACTGCATCGAGAAAGAGATGCGGCCCGAGCATCTGGAGAAGCTTGCCGAGCTGCTCGACAAGGCCGGGGTCACGGACGTCAGGCCCGAAGAGTTCAAGCGCTACGGCTCCGCCCGCAAACTCTACAATTTCAACATCGACAACGCCGACGCGTATTGAGGCGAGGGACATCCATGAGCTACCACAACCCCTATACCCCGCCACGCAAATCCGCGACCTTCGACGACTATACGCTCGCCGAAATCCGCCGCGCGGCTGCCACCGGCATCTATGACATCCGCGGCGCCGGCACCAAGCGCAAGGTTCCGCATTTCGACGACCTCTTGTTTCTCGGCGCCTCGATCTCGCGCTATCCGCTCGAAGGTTATCGCGAGAAGTGCGACACCACGGTGGTGCTCGGCTCGCGCTTCGCCAAGAAGCCGATCACGCTCAAGACGCCGATCACCATTGCCGGCATGAGCTTCGGCGCGCTGTCCGGCAATGCCAAGGAAGCGCTCGGCCGCGGCGCGACGATCGCAGGCACCTCGACCACAACGGGCGACGGCGGCATGACCGACGAGGAGCGCGGCCACTCGCAGACGCTGGTCTATCAGTACCTGCCGTCGCGCTACGGCATGAATCCTAAGGATTTGCGCCGCGCCGATGCCATCGAAGTCGTGGTCGGCCAGGGTGCCAAGCCCGGCGGCGGCGGCATGCTGCTCGGCCAGAAGATCTCCGACCGCGTCGCCAATATGCGCAACCTGCCGAAGGGCATCGACCAGCGCTCGGCCTGCCGCCATCCGGATTGGACCGGCCCCGACGATCTGGAAATCAAGATCATGGAGCTGCGCGAGATCACCGATTGGGAAAAGCCGATCTACGTCAAGGTCGGCGGCGCGCGTCCCTATTACGACACCGCGCTTGCCGTGAAGGCCGGCGCCGATGTCGTCGTGCTCGACGGCATGCAGGGCGGCACGGCGGCGACCCAGGACGTCTTCATCGAGAATGTCGGCATGCCGACGCTCGCCTGCATTCGTCCGGCCGTCCAGGCGCTGCAGGAGCTCGGCATGCATCGGAAGGTGCAGCTTATCGTTTCGGGCGGCATCCGCTCCGGCGCCGACGTCGCCAAGGCGCTGGCGCTCGGCGCCGATGCGGTGGCGATCGGCACGGCCGCGCTCGTTGCCATCGGCGACAACGATCCGCACTGGGAAGAGGAATATCAAAAACTCGGCACGACGGCCGGCGCCTATGACGATTGGCACGAAGGCAAGGATCCGGCCGGCATCACCACCCAGGATCCGGAACTGGCAAAACGCCTCGATCCGGTCGCGGCCGGCCGCCGCCTTGCCAACTATCTCAAGGTGATGACGCTCGAGGCGCAGACCATCGCGCGCGCCTGCGGCAAGAACCACCTGCACAACCTCGAGCCGGAAGACCTCGTCGCACTGACGATCGAGGCATCGGCCATGGCGCAGGTGCCGCTCGCCGGCACCAACTGGATCCCCGGCAAGACCGGCTTCTAAGAACACCCGGCCGGGCGCGTTTGGGAGGATGCGGCCGGCTTCATCATCAAGTGTCTAAGATCAACATAAGGGGACAAACGTGACACTCGACCTCTCGCAATATGCCGCCGAAAAAGGCATCAAATATTTCATGATCAGCTATACGGACCTGTTCGGCGGCCAACGCGCCAAGCTGGTCCCCGCCGAAGCCATTGCCGATATGCAGAAGGACGGCGCCGGCTTTGCCGGCTTCGCCACCTGGCTCGATCTGACGCCCGCCCATCCCGACCTGTTCGCCGTTCCCGACGCCTCCTCCGTCATCCAGCTGCCCTGGAAGAAAGACGTCGCATGGGTTGCGGCCGACTGCGTCATGGACGATCGGCCTGTCGAACAGGCGCCGCGTGTGCTGCTGAAAAGACTGATCGCTGAGGCTGCGAAAGAAGGGCTCAGGGTGAAAACCGGCGTCGAGCCGGAATTCTTTCTGATCTCTGCCGACGGTTCGGTGATTTCGGATCAGTTCGATACCGCCGAAAAGCCCTGCTACGATCAGCAGGCGGTGATGCGGCGCTACGACGTCATCGCCGAAATCTGCGACTACATGCTCGAACTCGGCTGGAAGCCCTATCAGAACGACCACGAGGATGCGAATGGCCAGTTCGAGATGAACTGGGAATATGACGACGTTCTGAGGACGGCGGACAAGCACTCCTTCTTCAAGTTCATGGTCAAATCGGTCGCCGAGAAGCACGGGCTTCGCGCCACCTTCATGCCGAAGCCCTTCAAAGGCCTGACCGGAAACGGCTGCCATGCCCATATTTCGGTCTGGGACCTCGACGGCAAGGTCAACGCCTTCGCCGACAAGGAAATGGCGTTCGGCCTCTCTGCTCAGGGCAAGACCTTCCTCGGCGGCATCATGAAACATGCCTCGGCGCTTGCCGCCATCACTAATCCGACGGTCAATTCCTACAAGCGCATCAACGCGCCGCGCACGACTTCGGGCGCCACCTGGTCGCCGAACACCGTCACCTGGACCGGCAACAACCGCACCCATATGGTGCGCGTGCCGGGGCCGGGGCGCTTCGAACTGCGCCTGCCTGATGGGGCGGTCAATCCGTATCTCCTGCAGGCGATCATCATCGCCGCCGGCCTCGACGGCATCCGCAGCCAGGCCGACCCCGGCCCGCACCACGATATTGACATGTATGCCGAGGGGCATCTGGTGAAGGACGCGCCGCGGCTGCCGCTCAACCTGCTCGATGCGCTTCGCGCCTACGATGCCGACGAGGGCTTGAAGGTGGCGATCGGATCGGAATTTTCCGCCGCCTACCTCAAGCTCAAACATCGGGAATGGAATGCCTATTGCTCGCATTTTACCGAGTGGGAGCGGATGAGCACGCTCGACATCTGAAGGACCGACAGACTCCTCAATGACCACCGACACGCCGGGGCTGACAAGCTTCGGCGTGTCGCATCCCCGGGCACCTGATCTGGCCAAGGAAGAGACAGCATGAAAAACGTCGTACTCACCGTATCCTGCAAATCGACGCGCGGCATCGTTGCGGCGATTTCGAGCTATCTGGCGGAGAAGGGCTGCAAC